>NZ_JBHWDV010000002.1:0-358989 GCF_042734445.1 Streptomyces sp. NPDC059649 | reverse complement strand
AGGGTGCACCGGCCCCCCTGCCCCCGGGCCCCACCGGGGGTGCGGCTGCGCCCGTGCTCGGTGGGGTGTTCGGGGCGCCGCCCCCCCCCCCCCCCCCCCCCACCCCACCCCCCTGCCTCCGCACACCCCACTCCCCGAGCCCTCCGCATATCCAAGATCCCGAACGCCATCCGAAATATCGAACAGCCGACATCGACCATGGGAGCCTCGTGATCGCCCCGTCAGCGTCAGAAACCCGTCGCCCCGGCGCCGGTGCCCTCGCCCGCATCGGCCACCCCACTCCCCCGGTCGATCCCGCGGACGCCTCACCGCACACCTTCCCCGACGGTGGTGTCTGGCGTACCGAGATCCCTTCCGTGGAGGGCCCGGAGGCGCTGTCCGTCGTGCTGGAGGAGAGCGCGCGCCTCGATGTGCCGGTCCACCGGATCAGTCAGGGCAGCGGCGTGTGGATGCTGACCGACGGCGAGATCACCGAGATGGCCGGGGCGTGCGCCGCGCGCGACATCGAGCTGTGCCTGTTCACCGGTCCGCGCGGCACCTGGGACATCGGCGGCTCCACCCGCACCTGCTCCGGCGGCGCGGGGCTGCGCGCCCGCGGTCATGACGCCCTCGCCGGATGCGTCGAAGACGCCCTGCGGGCCGCCGAGTTGGGGGTGCGCTGTCTGCTCGTGGCGGACGAGGGCGTGCTGTGGACGCTGCACCGGTTGCGGGCGGCCCGGCTCCTGCCCGCCGACACCACCTTCAAGGTGTCCGCGCTTGCGGGGCCGGTCAACCCCGCGTCGTTCGCCGTGTACGAGCGGCTCGGCGCCGACTCCCTCAATGTGCCCTCCGATCTGACCGCGGACCACCTCACCGAGATCCGCCGGGTCAGCCGTGCCCCGATGGACATGTATGTCGAGGCGCCCGACGACCTCGGCGGCTATGTGCGGATGTACGAGGCGGCCGAGCTGATCCGGCGTGGCGCCCCGTTGTACCTCAAGTTCGGCCTGAGCAACGCGCCCGGCATCTATCCCTACGGCGCCCATCTGCGCGAGCCCGCCCTCGCCACCGCCCGGGAACGGGTCCGGCGCGGGCGGTTGGTCCTGGACCTGCTGGCCCGGCACGGCGCGGCCGGCGGGATGTCGCCGCTGGGCGCCCGCCTCCCGGGCCGGCTCCGTCGCTTCCCCGTACCGGAAAGGGACTGACCCATGCGGACCCGCACCCTCCTCCTCACCGCCGGCGCCGCCCTGCTCGCCGTCTCGCTGACCGCCTGTGGCCAGGAGGCCAGGGGCGGCAGCCGCTACCGGCCCGCCCGCGGCACCGGCGGCACCATCGGCATCGCCATGCCCACCAAGGCGTCCGAGCGCTGGATCGCCGACGGCCGGAACATGGCGGAGCAGTTCCGCAAGGCCGGGTATCGGGCCGATCTGCAGTACGGCGACGACAAGGTCGAGAACCAGGTCGCCCAGCTGGAGAACATGATCGCCGAGGGACACCGACTGCTGGTGGTCGCCGCCATCGACGGCTCCGCGCTCACCGACGTACTGCAGCGCGCACACGACGCGGGCATCCCGGTGATCGCGTACGACCGGCTGATCATGGGCACGAAGAACGTCGACTACTACGCGTCCTTCGACAACGCACGCGTCGGCCGGCTCCAGGGTCAGTACCTCGTCGACAAGCTGAAGCTGGGCAGGCCGCGCAGGGACGCGGGCAGGAGCTACCACATCGAGCTGTTCGCGGGCTCTCCCGACGACAACAACACCCGCTACTTCTGGAACGGCGCCCTCGCCGTCCTCACGCCGTACCTCCGCAGCGGGCAACTGGTGGTCGGCAGCAAGCAGACGAGGATGAACCAGGCCACCACGCTGCGCTGGGACGGCGGTACCGCGCAGAAGCGGATGGACGACCTGATCAGCAAGAACTACGGCGAGGTGAAGGTCGACGCGGTGCTGTCGCCGTACGACGGGATCTCGCTGGGCATCATCTCCGCCCTGAAGAGCGCCGGATATCGCGGGGCGGATCTGCCGGTCGTCACCGGGCAGGACGCGGAACTGGCCTCGGTGAAGTCCATCATCCGCGGCGAGCAGACACAGACCGTCTTCAAGGACACCCGCAAACTCGCCGCGCGCGCCGTGCAGATGGGCGATGCCGTGCTCCACGGCCGGAAGCCCGAGGTCAACAACACCACCGACTACGACAACGGCAGGAAGACCGTGCCGGCGTATCTGCTGAAGCCGGTGAGCATCGACAAGGGGAACATCGAACTCCTCGTTCGCGAGGGGTACTTCAGCGCGGGACAGCTGCGGTGACCCGGCCCGCCGGTGAGCCGCGTCCCCTCGCCGATCCGCCCCGGCCCGTCCTGGAGATGCGCGCGATCACCAAGACGTTCTCCGGTGGCACCGCGCTCTCCGAGGTGCATCTGACCGTACGGCCCGGGGAGATCCACGCCGTCTGCGGGGAGAACGGTGCGGGCAAGTCCACGCTGATGAAGATCCTCAGCGGGGTGTATCCGCACGGAAGTTACGAGGGCGAGATCCGCTTCGAGGGCGAGCCGGTGGCCTTCAAGGACATCCGGGCCAGTGAGCAGCACGGCATCGTCATCATCCATCAGGAGCTCGCCCTGGTGCCCCAGCTGTCGATCGCCGAGAACATCTTCCTCGGCCACGAGCGGCGCTCGACCCGCGGCACCATCGACTGGAACGGCACCTACCGCGAGGCGAGCCGGCTGCTGGCGCGGGTGGGGCTGCACGAGAGGCCGCAGACGCCGGTCGCGGAGCTGGGCGTGGGCCAACAACAGCTGGTGGAGATCGCCAAGGCCCTGTCGAAGGACGTGAAGCTGCTCATCCTGGACGAGCCCACCGCGGCGCTCAACGACCAGGACAGCGCGCACCTGCTCGAACTGATCCGTCAGCTGCGCGAACAGGGCGTCGCCGGCATCGTGATCTCCCACAAGCTCAACGAGATCCGTGCGATCGCCGACACGGTGACCATCCTGCGCGACGGCCGAACGGTCGAAACACTGACGATACGTCAGGCTCCATCGACAGCACCGGAATTGTCCGAGGAACGCCTCATCCAGGGCATGGTCGGCCGCGCTCTCGACCAGCGCTTCCCCGACCGCACTCCCTACGAGGGCGAGGACGCCGGCCGGGTCGCCCTCGCCGTCGACGGCTGGACCGTACGGCATCCGGTCGACCACCGGCGCACGGTCGTCGACGAGGTGTCGCTCACCGTGCGCCGCGGCGAGATCGTCGGCATCGCCGGACTGATGGGCGCGGGCCGCACCGAACTCGCCAGGTCCGTCTTCGGGCGCTCCTACGGGCAGTACGTCGCCGGGACGGTGGCCGTCGGCGGCCGCGAGGCCGACACCCGGACCGTGCCGGCGGCCATCGCCGCGGGCCTCGCCTATGTCACCGAGGACCGCAAGCGCTACGGCCTGAACCTCCTCGACACCGTGCAGCGCAACATCTCCCTGGCCTCGCTGCCCGGTATGCGGCGTCAGGACGCCGGCCGACGGAGCGGCATGCGCGGCTTCGTGGACGAGCACCACGAGCGCCGGGTCGCCGAGCACTACCGCACGGCCCTGAACATCAAGACGCCCACGGTTGCCGAGCAGGTGGGCCGGCTGTCCGGCGGCAACCAGCAGAAGGTCGTACTGAGCAGGTGGATCCACGCCGACCCGCAGGTACTGATCCTCGACGAGCCGACGCGCGGCGTGGACGTCGGCGCGAAGTTCGAGATCTACACCGTGATCGACGACCTCGCGGCCCGCGGCAAGGCGGTGCTCTTCCTCTCCTCCGAGCTGCCCGAACTGCTCGGGATGTGCGACCGGATCTACACCATGGCCGAGGGCCGGCTGACCGGTGTCGTCACCCGCGCCGAGGCCACCCAGGAAGTCCTGATGCGCCGTATGACCCTGCGCCCTCCGACCGAGAACGGGAGCTGAGGCCCCGCCATGACCACCACCGCACCCCCTCCGGCCAAGGACCGGCCCGCGTCGCCGCCCGGGCTCGCCCTCCTGGTGCACGGCGCCCGCGCCAACCTGCGCCAGTACGGCATGCTGATCGCCCTGGCCTTCATCGTCGTGCTGTTCCAGATCTGGACCGACGGCACGCTGCTGCTGCCGAACAACGTCTCCAACCTGATCCAGCAGAACAGCTACATCCTCATCCTGGCCATGGGCATGATGATCGTCATCATCGCGGGCCATATCGACCTGTCCGTCGGCTCGTTGGTCGCCTTCGTCGGCGCGGTGGCTGCGGTGCTGATGGTCAGGCACGGCCTGCCCTGGGTGCCCGCGCTGCTCCTCTCGTTGCTGATCGGCGCGGTCGCGGGGGCCTGGCAGGGCTTCTTCATCGCGTACCTCGGGATCCCGTCGTTCATCGTGACCCTCGCCGGCATGCTGCTCTTCCGCGGCGCGACCCAGATCGTCCTGGAGGGCCAGTCGCTGGCGCCGTTCCCGGACGGCTTCCAGGACCTGGCCAAGGGGTTCCTCCCGGAGTTGGGCCCGTACACCCGGTACCACAACCCCACCCTCGCGCTCGGCCTCTGCGCCGTCGCCCTCCTCCTGCTCCGCGAATGCCGGCAGCGCAAACGCCAACTGGCCCATGCACTCGACGTGTTGCCGACCGGCCTGTGGGTGGCCAGATGCACCGCGCTGACCGCCGCCGTCGTGGCCTTCACCCTGACGCTGGCCAGCTTCCACGGCGTACCGGTCGTGATGCTCCTGATGTGCGGTCTGCTGCTCGCCCTCGGCCATGTGATGCGCCATGCGGTCGTCGGACGGCATGTGTACGCCCTCGGCGGCAACAAGGCGGCCGCGCAGCTGTCGGGCGTCAAGGACAAGCGCGTCACCCTCGCCATCTTCGTCACCATGGGTGTCCTGGCGGCGCTCGCCGGATGCGTCTACGCGGCCCGGCTCAACGCGGGTACGCCACAGGCCGGTCTGAACTTCGAACTCGAAGCCATCGCCGCCTCGTTCATCGGCGGCGCCTCCATGAGCGGCGGCGTCGGCACGGTCATGGGCGCGGTCATCGGCGGCCTGGTCCTCGGCGTCCTCAACAACGGCATGTCGTTGGTCGGCATCGGCACCGACTACCAGCAGGTCATCAAGGGCCTGGTGCTGCTCGCCGCGGTGGGCTTCGACGTCTGGAACAAGCGCGGGGCGGGGCGGTAGGGGGTGGTGTCAGGGGTTTGGGGACCGGGTGCCCGAACTCGGCGTGCGTGACGTCGAGTTCGGCTCCACACCGTCCGGCTCCGGCCCATCACGCGGAGTGCGGCGACGGCTCGGTCTCCGCGCGCCCCAGGAAGCGGCGTACCGCCCAGGCCGGTGCGCCGAGCGCGAAGCCGTACACGGTGACCAGGCCGTGGCCGTTCTCCTGCAGGATCCACATCAGCAGGCCGAGCACCGGGACGGCGATCGCGAGGGCCTGCTGCTTCTTGACGCGGGTGCGGGTCAGCAGCACCAGGGCCAGGGTGGCCCCGAGGAAGTAGGTCGCGCCGGAACTGCCGGCGAAGTTGCGCGGGTCCGTGCTGGGGCCGCCGCCGAGACCGAGCAGGGCGTCGAGGTGCTCCGGCAGGAGGATGCCGGCGGCGAAGAGGACCAAGGTCAGCGTGCCACCCCAGAGCCACTGCGCGAGCGCGGCCGCGAGGGCGAGGGTGACGATGTTCCAGAGGGCGCCGGCCGGACCGCCGTTCTGCAGGAAGACCGAGGTGAGCACCCGCCACCAGCCGGTCTTGGCCGGGTCGTTGTCGAGCGCGGCCATCGCTCCCGACCAGCACAGCTGGAGCAGCACGCCGGCCACTGCCAGTACGGTCAGGCCGACCGCGGCCCACGGGACGGGGCGCCCGCGCAGTGAGTCACGCCCGATCGCGCCGAGCCCGCAGTTGATGATCATCACCATCAACGCCGCCGTGCTCACATTGAACAGCAGCCCGTCCATGTCCCGCCCCCCGCAACACCGTTCGAAATGGTCGGCGGGAGGCTAACACAGCTTTCGAACACCGTTGGAAAACCTTTACGGTAAGGGGATGAAGCTCACCAAGGAGCGGATCATCGATGCCGGTATGGCGACGTTCGCCGAGGTCGGATACCAGGCCCTGTCCATGCGCCAGGTGGCCGAACGGCTCGGCGCGCACGCGGGCAGCCTCTACTACCACGTGCGCGGCAAGGACGAGTTGCTCGCGATGATGGCCGACCGGGTCTGCCGACAGGCGCATGACGACGGCAGCGCCGCCCTGGCCGCCCTGCCGCCCGAGGCGACCTGGCAGGACCGGATCGAGGCACAGGCCAGCACGCTGCGCCAGGCCCTCCTCAAACAGCCGGGCGGCGCGCTCTTACTGGTCGACAGTCCCAGGATGCTCAGTACCGGCGGACTGTCCCTGATGGAACGCCTGCTGCGCACCCTCCTCGACGCCGGCGTCCCCGTCGAACACGGCGGCACCGCCGCCGACACCCTGCTCAGCCACATCACCGGCTTCGTCCTACAGGAACAGAGCGAGGCTCAACTGGCCCCCGTCACCGAAGAGGTCTACGCGGACCTGCACGCGCGCTTCCCGCTCCTGCTCACGGAGATGCCCCGGCTGAGCCAGGACGAGAAGTTCCGGCGCAGTGTGCACCTGCTGTGCCGGGCCGTCGCCACCCTCATCGACGGATGACTTCCCCGCCGCGGTCGACGCCGCCCGCGCTGCCGGCCGTGACGAGGACTGTGGCCGCGGGACGCTGATCGTCGATGCGCTCGCCGAGTCCTGGTCGTGCGGACCGGCCCCGGAGGGCGGCACATGGGTCAGCGCCACCGTCTCCCGTATCGTGCCGGCGAGCGCATAGCGGGTGAATCTCGGGTTCCGTTCATAACGGGACATCAATGGCAGTTTTCGGTCAGAGTTGCGAGGCGTGACGGGGGGTGCGGACCGGAGGGATCTTGAGCCGCCGTGGGCCGACCGGACCTGCCGGGGCCAGGGCACTACAGCCGCCGGACATCCCGCCGTCGCCAGGATCTGACGGAAAATTTCCGGTTCGTGTGCGCAATTGGTGAAGAAAACCGTCTGAAACTGCCCTCTTCGCTTTGACTGGCGATCGTCGGGTCCCCGAATGTCATCGACATGCCCGTCAGACCCCGAGCCGCCACAAGCGGCCCGCTGCGCCTGCCCGAGTTCCGCCTGCTCCTCACCGGAGCCGCGGCCGGACTCTTCGGTTCCCAGGTCACCCTGGTTGCGCTGCCCCTCGTTGCCGTACTCCAGCTCAACGCCCCCGCGTTCCAGGTGGGTTTGCTCACCGCTGCCGAGACCGCCGCGTTCCTGCTGGTCGGCCTGCCCGCGGGGGCCTGGGTCGACCGGATGCGGAAGCTGCCGCTGCTGATCCGTGCCGATGCGGTGCGGGCCGTGGCCATGGCGAGCATCCCCCTGGCCGCGGTCGCCGGGGTGCTGACGATGGCCCAGCTGTATGTCGTCGCCCTGGTCACCGGCGTGGCGACGGTCTTCTTCGACGTCGCCCACCAGAGCTTCGTACCGCACCTGCTGCCCAAGGAACAGCTGGTCGCCGGCAACGGAGCGCTGGAGACCGTCCGTTCCTCGGCCCAGGTCGCGGGCCCCGGGCTCGGCGGTGGCCTGGTGCAGCTGCTCGGCGCACCGCTGGCCATCGTGGCGGACGCCTGCGGCTACGCGCTCTCCGCACTGTTCCTGTGGCGCATCAAACGGCCGGAGACCCTGCCGGAACGCGTACCGGGAGCCTCACTCCGCAAGGACATCGGCGAAGGGCTGCGCTTCGTGTTCGGCCACCGTCTGCTGCGGGTGATCGCCGCGGCCACCGGGCTGGCCAACCTCTTCTCCGCCATGCTGATGGCCACCCAGTCCGTCTTCCTGGTACGGGAGCTGGGGCTGGCACCCGCGGCGATCGGCCTGATGCTGTCCGCCGCCGCGCTCGGCGGGCTGGCGGGCGCCCTGTGCGCCGGTCCGCTCGCCGCCCGCCTCGGCCGGGCCCGGATCATCTGGCTCTCCCCCCTGGTCACCGGGCCCTTCGCACTGCTGTGGCCGCTGTCCGGGCGCGGCGCGGGAGCGTCGTGGTTCGCGCTCGGCTCCGGTGTCGTCTTCTTCGGAGCGGTCGTCTACAACGTCGCCCAGGTCAGCTTCCGGCAGGCCGTCTGCCCGCCCAGGCTGCTCGGCCGGATGAACGCCACCCTGCGGTTCGTGATGTGGGGCACCCTGCCGCTCGGTGCGCTGGCCGGCGGCGCCCTGGCCGATGCGTTCGGCACCCGTACGGCACTGGCGTGGTGCGCGGCGGGATTCCTCCTCGTCCCGCTGCCGCTGCTGCTCTCGCCGCTGCGACGGATGCGCGAACTGCCTTCCACTGAGGGCGAGTTGGACGCCGTCGCCGGGGAATCGGACGAGGGCGCCGCCGCGGGTGCCGGTGCCGACCAGCCGGTCGAGGCCGCCGGACGCGGTCAGAACGCGCTCTGACCGCGCCCCCTCGCCCGCGCCTCCCCCCTCCCCCACCTCACTTCTCCCTCCCCAGAGAGGCTTCCGTGCACAGCATCACGAGCCAGTACCTGGCCCGCTTCCGCCGGCTCGACGACGGCGACGGCGGCCGCGGCGGCGACGGGGCACCGGCCCTGCTGCCGGTCACCGGTGCCCAGCGGCGCTTCGTCCTCGTACGGGCCATGGATCCGGCCGGGCGGCCCGACCTGGTGCCGATGTTCTTCTCCTTCCCGCGCGGCACGGTGGACCTCGCGCGCCTCGCCGCGGCCGCCCGGCGCCTCGCCGTACTGCATCCCGTGCTGCGGGCCCGTCCTGAGGTGCTGCGGGGTACACCGGTGCTCCGGCTGGGGGCGCCGGAGGCGCCGGTGACGCGGGTCTCCTGTGCGCCGGGCGAGGACGCGGCGGCCGCGCTGCGGCGGGTGCTGTGCGACTGGGCCCCGCAGGGGGCTCCACTGCGGCTGTTCCTCGTGGCGGACGGCGCACAGGGCCCGCACGAACAGGAGGGAGCGGACCGCGCGGACGGACCGGACGGCCAGGAGGGACCGGGTGCCGACGGGCCGCGGGAGGTGCTCGCCGTCGTGCTGGAGCACACCGCCTGCGACGGCCAGTCGTTGAGCCGGATCGTCGAGGAGCTGGCCGCCGCCTACGCCGCGGGCCGCGCGACGGACGGCCCGTCGCCCGCCGATGCCGCCGCCGAGCTGGACGCCTACCGGGAGGCCGTACTCCTGCAGTTGGCGGCGGAGGAGCGGGCGGGTTCGCCGGCGGCGATGGCGTACTGGGGCGACCGGCTCCGCGCGGTGCGTGAGCGGGCGCGGTCGGCGAACGGGCCGCGGGGCGCGGCGCGGGACGGGCTGCCGAGCGGTTCGGCCGAGCGGCGGGTACCCGCTCCGGAGGCCGGGGCGTCCTTCCCCCAGCTGCTCGACGCCTGCCGCACCGCCGCGGAGGTGCTGTACGGAAAGGGCCATGTGGTGCCGCTCGGCTACCCCTGGGGCGGCCGCCCGCCCGGCGCCGCGCCGGTGCTCGGCTGCTTCCTCAACACCGTGGTCTTCCCCACCGCGACGGGCACCTGCCCGGTGACCCCGGAGGAGACCGCCGGCGCGTGGTGGGACGATCTGGACCACGCCGGCACGCCGTTCGACGCGGTGGTACACGCGGCACGGGCCGCCGGGTCCGGGTGGCGGGGCGGACTCGACGGCCTGCTGACCGTGGACGAGGCCCGGCGGCGGCCCCCGCTCCGGCTCGGCGGCGTCCCGGGCCGGGAGATCCACATCGACGGCAGGGCGGTGCGCGGGCCCTTCGCGGTGTCCGTCACCCAGGGCCCGGAACTGCAGCTGCGCATGGTGTGGGACCGCGCGGTGCACTCCGACGAGACGGCCGAGGCCGCCTTCGCCGCGCTGACCGGCGCCCTGAGTGCCCCGCCCGCTGCGGCCGGCTGACCCGGCCCCCGCTCCCTCCTGCCTCGCCCGATTCCTCGTCCGAACCGTCTCTCCTGAAACCACCTCGCGGCCGGCCGCGCGATCCGCGGCCCGGCCTGCGCCCTGCGCGCCCGGCCCGACCATGCCCGGCCACGCCACCCCGATCCGACCACTCATCAAGGACCGCCCATGCTTCCGCTCTCCTCCTCGCAGGAGATCGTCTGGCTGCACGAACAGGTGCAGCCGGGCAGCCGCGCGTACAACTTCACCGCCGCACTCGATCTGTGGGGCACCCTCGACGCCGAGGCCCTGCGCCGCGGGCTCGCCGCCGTCCTCGACCGGCACCCCGGTCTGCGGCTGGAACTCGTCGCCGTCCCCGGGGCGATGCCCGGCCAGCGCGTCGCCGAGGGCTGTGCGCCGCGGCTGCGGACGGTGGACCTGAGCGGGGCGGACGACCCCGACCGGGCCTTCGAGGAGCTGCTGCGCACCGAGGCGGAGACCCCGCTCGACACCCATGAGGCACCGCTGCTGCGCTGGACGCTGGTGCGGCTGGCGGAGGACCGGCACCGGCTCATCCACGTCGAGCACCATCTGATCCACGACGGCCACTCCTTCGCGATCCTGCTGCGGGACGTGTTCACCGTCTACCGGGGCCATGTCCTGGGCGAGCCGGTCGAGTTGCCGGCCGCCTCCTCGTACGCCGATCACGTCCGGGCGCAGCGGGAGAGCGGGGCCGAAGGTGACGCCGAGCGGCGGGCCGGCCTTGATTTCTGGACCGGTGAACTGCGCGACTTCTCCTACGACATGCCGCTGCCCGGGCTGACCCGGCCGGGGTCGCGGCGCCGGCACCACGGCGGGCAGCTGCGCCAGTCGATCGGCGCCGACCTGGCCGAACGGCTGCGGGAGCACGCCCGTTCGCGCGGTCTGACGCCGTTCGCCACGCTGCTGGGGCTCTTCGCCGAGCTGCTGCGGCGGCACAGCGGCCGCTCGCAGATGGTCATCGGCACCGCGGTCGGCAACCGCCCGCGCGGGTTCGAGGACGCGGTGGGGATGTTCGTGAACACGATCCCGCTCCCGCTCCGGCTGGATCCGGACGCACCGGCCGAGGAGTCCATGGACGAGGTGACCGACACCCTGATCCGTGCGCTGCCGCACCAGGAGGTGCCGGTCCAGGAGCTGACCCGGGCGCTCGGCCGGCACACCTCGGGTGCGGACAATCCGCTGTTCAGCGTCATGTTCAGCGCCCATGACGCCCAGCTCCCCGAGATCGACGTGCCGGGCCTGGACATCACCCTGTTCGAGGGCTTCAACACCGGCACCACCCGCTTCGACCTGGACGTGGTGCTGCTGCCGGACGACCGGCGCGGGGTCACACCGCGGCACGGTGCGCCGGGCATGACGCTGGTGTGGGACTACGACGCCGACATGTTCGGGGAGGACGTGGCGAAGCTGCTCGCCGGGCGCTTCCGCGACCTGCTGCGGGCCTACCTCGACGCCCCCGGCACCGTCCTCGCCGACCTGGCGCTCCCGACGGCCCCCGAGCCCGCCCCGGCACCGGCCGACGCACCCCTGGCACCGGCGGCCCACGACGGTGCCGCCCGCGATCCGCTGGACCCCGCCGCCGCCCATGACCCGTCGCTGCCGGCGCTGCTCGTCGGCGCCCGCCGGATCACGTACGGCGACCTCGATGCGCAGGTGGACTCGCTCGTGGCGCGGCTTCGCGCCGCGGGTGTGACGGCCGGTCAGCCGGTGGCAGCGGTGCTGCCGCGCGGCGTCGACTCGGTCGTGACGCTGCTGGCGTGTCTGCGGAGCGGAGCGGTGTACTGCCCGCTGTCGCCGTCCGACCCGCCGGCGCGGCTGGCACTGCTGCTGGAGCGGCTCGCCCCGGCCCTCGTACTGACCCCCGCCGAGACCGCGGCCACCGGCCCCTCCGGCGTCGCCGCCCCCTCCCTCCCCTCCATGCCCGCCGGTCTCCCGGTGGCCCCGGTCGACGCCCCGGACCTTCCCCGGGCCCGCGACGCGGAGGTGGTGCCCGGTGCCTCGTACATCATCCACACCTCGGGCTCGACGGGTGTGCCCAAGCCCGTGGCCGTCGGGCCGGCGGCGCTGGCGAACCATCTGACCGGCGCGGCCGAGCGGTTCGGCCTGGCACCGGGTGACCGGGTGCTGCTGTTCGCCCAGCCGTCGTTCGACGTGGCGCTGGAAGAGGTGCTGCCGTCGCTGTACGCCGGGGCGTGCCTGGTCGTGCCCGAGTACGAGGTGCCGACCGGGACCGAGCTGACCGAGCTGCTGACCGCCGCCCGGGTCACCGTGGCGAACCTGCCCACCAGTTACTTCCTCGCCACCCGTGAGGACCTGACGCCCGCCCTGCGCGACGGCCGGTGGGCACCGCGGCTGCTGGTCCTCGGCGGGGAGCGCCTGCCGGCCGAGGTGATGCGCGCGTTCCTCGCCGACACCGACGCCACCGTGCTCAACGTCTACGGCGTGACGGAGGCCGCCATCAGTTCCACGGTCCACGAGATCACCCGCGACGGTCTGGCCGAAGGTGCGGAGATCCCGCTGGGCACCGAACTGCCCGGTGAGCGCATCCACGTCCTGGACTCCGGGCACCGTCCGCTGCCGGACGGCGCGGTCGGCGAGCTGGCGATCGCCGGGGCCGGGCTCGCCGAGGGGTACGTCGGCAACCCGGAGGCCACCGCCGCCCGGTTCGTCACGGTCGACGCGCTCGGCGGAGAACGGGTCTACCTCACCGGTGACATCGGCTACCGGGGCCGCGACGGGCTGCTCACCTTCCTGGGCCGCCGGGACAACCAGATCAAGCTGCGCGGCTACCGCATCGAGCTGGAAGAGGTCGAGTCCGCCGCCTCGGCCGTCCTCGGCGGCCGGTCCTGCGCCGTCGTCCTGGACCGCGAGGCCGCCGGCGGGCCCCGGCTCGTCGGCTTCCTGGAGAACACCGGCCCGGAAGCGGAGGGCCAGGAGTGGGACGAGCAGGCCCTGCACGCCGAGTTGAGCCGTCGGCTGCCGGCCGCTCTGGTGCCGGGGCGGTGGGCGCGGCTGGACGTGCTGCCGAGACTGGCCGGCGGCAAACCGGACCGGGTGGCGCTGTCCCGTACGGCCGCGGCACTGGAGCCGAGCGCTCCGGCGGCACCCGCGGCCCCGTCCGGGGAGGGCGACGCCACCGGCCCGGTGTCCGACGATCCGCTGACGGCGCTGCTCGCCGACGGCTGGCAGGAGGTCCTGGGCCACCGTCACTTCGACGGGGCCTCGCACTTCTTCCACGTCGGCGGTCATTCGCTGCTCGCCGCGCAGTTGGCCGCCTGGCTGGAGCCCCACCTGGGCGAGCGCCCGCCGTTGCGGCTGCTCTTCCGCAATCCGGTACTCGCCGACCAGGCCGGCGCCCTCGCGACCTTCGCCGCTGCACCCACGACGGCCGCGGCTCCTACGACGACCACCACTGCTGCGGCCACCACTGCTGCCAGCACCCTCGCTTCGGCCACCGCGACCGCTGTGACCACCGCGACCACTGTGTCCGCTGCGACGACTGTGTCCGCTGCGACCACTGCGACGGAGGCGTGATGCACCCGAACCCGACCACCCAGCCCCAGATCTCCCACGCCTCCGAGGCCTCCGAGGTTTCCCCTGCCTCCCAGGTCTCCCGGTTCCCGGAGAGCCCGCTGAGCATCGCCCATGGCGCCCCGCCCGCGGCCGGCACCCCGACCGGTGTGCTCTCCCGTTTCACGGAGTGGGCCGCCCGCTCACCCGAGGCACCCGCGGTCATCGACGGCGCGCACACCTGGACGTACCGGCAGATCGACGCCGCCGCCGACGAGGTGGCGGACGCGCTCCGCGACCGGGTCCGGCCCGGCGACCTGGTCGGGGTCTGCCTGGACCGCTCGGCCGCGCTGGTGGTGACCGCCGTCGCGCTCGCCCGGCTCGGCGCGGTCTATTTGCCGCTCGGCCCGCAGCCCGGTGAGCGCCGCGTCGAGGCCGTCACCGAGGACCTCGACGTAGCCGGTCTGATCGGCGATCCGGCCCTGCTGCCGCCCCGTTTCCGGACGCCCGGGCAGGGGGAAGGCGGCGAGCAGGCCGAGCGGGTGGAGAAGGTGGAGCAGGTGGTACTTCCGCTGCCGGTGGCGGGTGCCAACGCCCCCGCGAAGGCCGTCGCAGCGTTCGCGGACGGACCCGGTGCGGGGGCCCGTCGCGCGCCCGCCGATGCGTTCTACGCCGTGCTCACCTCCGGTTCCACCGGCCGCCCCAAGGCGGTCGCGATCGCCGAGGCGGCCCTGGGCACCCTGCTCGACTGGTACCGCACGGAGACCGGCCTGGCCCCGGGCGACCGGCACTCCCTGCTCATCGGCGTCGCCTTCGACCCCCACGTACTGGAACTGTGGGCCGGACTGACGTCCGGCGCCGCGCTGGTACCCGCCCCGGACGAGGTCCGCTGGGACTCGCAGGTACTCACCGACTGGTGGCGCGATGCCGCGATATCGGTGGCGATCGGAGCCACCCCGATGATCGAGCCACTGCTCGACCGCCCCTGGCCGACTGACCTGACGCTCCGTCACCTCATGGTGGGAGGTGACCGGTTGCGCCGCCGTCCGGCCGCGGACGTGACCGCCACCGTCCACAACGCCTACGGCCCGGCCGAGGCCACCGTCCTCGCCACCTCGTACGCCATGCGCGGCGCGGACGCCCGGGCGGTGGACGCGGAGAGCGCACCGCCGATCGGCGGGCCGGTGCCGGGCGTGACCGTGGTGGTCACCGACGCCGACGGCCGGCCCGTACCCCGCGGTGGCGAGGGCGAGTTGCGGCTCGGCGGGCGGTGTCTGGCGCTCGGCTATCTGGACCCCGAACTGACCGCGCGCCGCTTCACCGCCCCGCCCGCGGGCCTCGCCCTGCCGCCCGGTGTGGACCGGCTGTACCGCACCGGGGACCGGGTGCGGATGCGGGACGACGGACTGCTGGAATTCCTCGGACGCCTCGACGACCAGGTGAAGATCAGCGGCGTGCGGATCGAACCGGCGGAGGTGGCGGCCGCGTTCGAGCAGGACCCGGCGGTGCGCAGCGCCGTCGTCGTCGCGCCCCGTACGCCCGACGGCCGCACCCGCCTGGTGGCGTACGTACGGCCGGCCGGCGGCAGCACCCCGAACGGTACGGCGCCCACCGCGGAGGACTTCGCGAACGGTTTGCTCACCGCGGTGCGGGCCTGGCTGCCCGAGCAGGCCGTCCCCTCGGCCGTACGCATCGTCGACGCCTTCCCGTTGGACGCCAACGGCAAGGTGGACAGGGCGGAGTTGATCCGCCTGGCGACCGAGGAGAGCGCCTCGGCCGGCCCGCCCGGTCCTTCTGGTTCCTCCGGTCCTTCTGGCTCCTCCGGTTCGTCCGGTCCGGTGGAGCCGTCCGCGTCCGATGTGCTCCCCGAGGGGTCCACCCTCGGGGAACGGCTGGTGCTCGCCACGGTGCGCGATCTGCTCGCCCGCCCGGAGACCACGTTGGCCGAGAACTTCACCGCGGCGGGCGGCACCTCGCTGATCGCCGCCCGTCTGCTGACCGTCATCCAGCGCGAGGCCGGCGTACGGCTGCGCGCTCCGGAGCTGCTCCGACAGCCCGACCTGCGCGCCGTGGCCGCGCTGGTGGACGCCCGCCGTCCACATGGCGCTGCGGTTGCCGATGCGGGTGCGGATGTGGACCGGAAGCCGGGGCGGGACTGAGATGACCACCCCACTGTCTGCGCACCCCGACGACACCTGGAAGGAAGGGCCCGTGCCCACCGAAAGCACCCCGCCGAGCGAGCCCGCCCCGACCAGCCTCCCGGCCCTCGTGGCGTGGCACGCCGAACGGACGCCGGACGCCCTGGCGGTGGCGGACGGCGACTCCACGCTGACGTACGCCCAGCTGGTCCGTGCCGCCCGCGCGCTCGCGGCGCATCTGGGCCGGCGGGGAGTCCGCCGGGGTGACGCGGTGGCGCTGCTGACGCCCCGCTCGGCCCGTACCGTCATCGCCCAGCTCGCGCTGTGGTGGGCGGGCGCCGTGTGCGTACCGCTCGATCCGGCGCATCCGCGTCCGCGCAGCGAGGCACTGGCCGCACAGGCCGGCGTGACGCTGACCGTCGGGGACGCCAAGCTGCTGGAATCCGCCGCTCCGGCCGGCCCCACCCTCGCCCTGCCCGACGAACCGCAGGTTGACGAGGTCCACGTTGATGAACCGCGGATTGACGAGCGGCAACCGCACGCTGCTGCCCCGCGGGCTGAGGGACTCCGGGCCGAGGGGCCGCAGGCCGAGGGGCCCCTCCCCGACGCCGCCGCGTTCATCATGTTCACCTCCGGCTCGACCGGCCGCCCCAAGGGGGTGGCGATCGCCCATCGCGCGATAGCCGAGCTGGTCAGCGCCCCGGAGTACCTCACCCTGACGCCCCGCGACCGGGTGCTGTTCCATTCGCCGCTGACCTTCGACGCGTCGACCTTCGAGGTGTGGAGCGCCCTCGCCAACGGCGCCGCGGTCGTGGTCTGCACCGTCGAGCGGCCCACGTTCGAGGACCTGGCCCAGCAGGCGGAGCGGCACGGCGTCACGGTGGCCTTCTTCACCACCGCGCTCTTCCACCAGCTGGCGATGCGCCGTTCGCGGATCTTCGCGCCGCTGCGCACGGTCGTGGTCGGCGGCGAGGTGCTCGCCGCGCACCACGCCCACGACGTACTGCGGGCGTTCCCCTGGCTGGAGCTGATCAACGGCTACGGTCCGACGGAGACGACGACGTTCGCCACGGCCCACCGGGTCACCGTCGCCGACTGCGCCGGACAGATACCGATCGGCCGTCCCATCGCCGGAGCCACCGCGCACCTCCTGGACGCGTCCGGCCGGTCCGTCCCGGACGGCGAGCGGGGCGAACTGTGGGTCGGTGGCAGCCGGTTGGCGCTGGGCTACACCGGCCGTCCGGAGCTGACCGCCGAACGCTTCACCACCCATCCCCGGTACGGCCGCCTGTACCGCACCGGCGACGTCGTCTCCCGGCGCCCGGACGGCGTGCTCGACTTCCACGGCCGTACGGACGACCAGGTGAAGGTGCGCGGCTTCCGGATCGAGCCGGGAGAGGTCGAGTACGCGCTGCGGGAGCAGCCCGAGGTGGCCGATGCGGCCGTCGCCGTGCACCGCCCCTCCTCCGACGACGCCCGGCTGGTCGCCTTCATCGTGGCCGCGCCCGGTCCCGTCCCCCGGGCGGACGCCCTGCGCGACCGGCTGGCCGCGGCCCTGCCCGCCCATCTGGTACCCGACGAACTGACCGTCGTCACCGACCTGCCGCTCAACCCCTCCGGCAAGGTCGACCGCCGCGCGCTCGCCGACCTGCTCAACGCGAACGACCGGGCCGGTTCAAATGATGCGGACGATGCGGACGGCCCCCGCCGCGCGGATGCTCCCCTCGGTGCGGTTGCCCCCCACGGTGCGGACGGATCGCTCGCGTCTCCCCCGGACGGCCCCCTGACGCCACTGGAGCAGGCCGTCGCCGACGTCTGGAGCCGTTCCCTCGGCTGTGAAGTGGCCCGCCCCGACGCCGACTTCCTCGCCCTCGGCGGCCACTCCCTGCTCGCGCTCGTCGTCACCGACGACCTCCGCGAGGAACTCGGCGTCGAGCTGTCGCTCGCCGACTTCTTCGGCTCCCCCACCGTGGCCGGCCAGGCCGCCCTGGTCGAGCGGGCGTTGCTCGCCGCGCACGGTGATCTTCACCCGCACGCCCCGGAGGACCCCGATGGCCACTGACCGCCCCGCCGCCCCGTCCCTCCAGGAAGAGCTGTTGCGCCGGGCACGGCAACGTGCCGCTGCCCGCCCCGCCGCCCGCCCCGATTCCGCCGACCGCGGCCCGGCACCGCTCTCCCGCGCCCAGCACCGCATGTGGCTGATGGACCGGCTCGGTCACGACGGCGCCTCGTACAGCGTGCCGTTCGCCACCCGGCTGCGCGGCCCGCTGGACGTCGAGGCGCTGGCCTCCGCACTGACCGAGCTCGTCCGTCGGCACGAGATCCTGCGCACCCGTTACGTACAGCGGGACGGCGAGCCGTACCAGGAGGTGCTCCCGGCACCCGAGTCGATCGCGGTGCCGGTGGTCCCGGCCGACCCGGCGGACGCCGCACCGCTGCTGGCGGCGGAGGCCCGCCGCCCGTTCGACCTCGCCACCGGGACCGTGCCCCGCGCTCTCGTCCTGCACCACGGTCCGCAGGACCACACCGCACTGCTGACGTTCCATCACATCGCCATCGACGGCCCGTCTTTGGCGATCGTGGCGGAGGAACTCGCCGCACTCTACGAGTCCGCCACCCGACCACGGCAAGCCTCGGCACCCGCGCCCGCACAGCCGCACCCCCAACCGCCCCAGTACGCCGACTTCGCCCGGCAGGAACACCGAGCCGCGGCCGACCGTCTCGACGCGGGACTGCGCCACTGGCAGGCCCTCCTCGACGGCGCCGCGCCCCCACGGCTCCCCGGCCCCGCACATCCACCCACCGACCTCGCCGCCCGGCCCACCGGGACGCACACCACACCGCTCGCCACGGACGTACCGGCCGCGCTGCGCGAGCTGGGCCGACGGCACCGCGCGACGCCGTTCACCGTGGCACTCGCCGCGGCCTTCGCCACCCTGCACCGCTGCACCGCCCAGGACGACCTGGTGATCGGCATCGCCGGTACGCACCGCCGGGGCGCGGCCATGCGCGGGCTGGTCGGGCTGTGCGTCAACACCCTTGCGCTGCGCGTCGACGCCTCCGGTGATCCGTCCTTCAGCACGCTGCTGGAGCGGGTGCGTACCGCACTGCTCGATGCCCAGCAGCACGCCGACGTGCCGTTCGACCTCATCGTGGACCGGCTCGGCGCCGCCGCCCGCGGTGCGGACGGAACGTCCCTGGTGCGGGTGACCGCGGACGTCCTCGGCCCACCGACGACGCTGCGGCTGCCCGGAACGGAGGCGGAGTACGTCGAAGTCGGATTGGGAGAAGCCAAGTTCGACCTCTCCTTCGGCCTGGTGGACACCGATCGGCCGGCCGCTCTGGTCCAGTACCGTCGCACCGCACTGGACGAAAGGGCAGCCACCGACCTCGGCGCGACCTACGCCGCCCTCCTCACCGCGCTCGCCAGCGCCCCGGACGACCTGCCGCTCTCTCAACTGCCCAAGGTCGGGGGCGAACTGCAGCTTCCGGTAGGTGAGTTGAGGAAACGCGAGGCACACCCCGCCGAGCAACTGTTGCGCTCCCACCCGCACCTCTCCGACGCCACGGTGATCTCGCCTCCCGGTGGCCCGCTGCTCGCCTACGCCACCCTGCGGGACATCGGTGGCCCGTCGCCGGCCGAGCTCCGCGCGCACCTGCGGGAGCGCCTGGCACCCGACCTCGTCCCGGCCGCCGTCACCCTGCTCGACGTCCTCCCCCGCGCCGCCGACGGCACGGTGGACCCGGCTCAGCTGCCCGGGATCCCCTCACTCCCCGCACCCGAGGAAGCGTCCGAGGAAGCACCCGAGGGGCCACACGCGGACGCCGTACGCGACGGCTTCGCCGCGCTCCTGGGCCGGACGCCCGCCCCGGACGATGACTTCTTCGCCCTCGGCGGCCACTCGCTCGTCGCCGTACAGCTCGCCGAACGCCTACGCCGCGCACTGACCCTGCCCCTGACCGGCCTGGACATCATGCAGGCCCGCACTCCGCGGGCGGTCTCGGCCCTCCTGGACAAGCGAGCGGCGGAACGCGCCGCCGCGTCCGCCCGACCGGCCACCCGCACGGGACGAACGGGCGGAACGGGCCGGACGGAGCAGGCGGGGCAGGCGGGACAGACGGAGCAGGCGGGGGAGACAGGGCTGACGGGCCGGGCCCGGCAAGGCACCGTACTGGTCACCGGCGCCACCGGCGGCGTCGGCAGCTTCCTCCTGCGGGAACTCGCCGCCCAGGGACGCCCCGTACTGGCCCTGGCCCGCCCGGAATCCGCGCACCTGGTCGCGGCGGACGGCGTCGAGGTCATCGAGGGCGACCTCACCGATCTCGAGGGGCTGCGCAAGGCCGTCGAGGGTGCGGACGCCATCATCCACGCGGCCTGCACCTTCACCCGGCCCAAGGTGGACGTGGCGGCGATGGACGCCATGGTGGACGCCTGGTCGCGAGGCCCGTTCGTCTTCGTCAGCAGCGTCGATGCGTACGGGCATCCCGACGGCGGCCGGGTGGCCGAGGAGTCTCCCTCGCGCGAACCGCTCAGCCCCTATGGCCGGGCGAAGCTCGACTGTGAGGCGCGGCTGCTCCGGGCGGCCGGCACCGCGGGCCGGGGCGGCGCGAGCGTGGTTCGTTCCCCGCTGGTCTGGGGCCCGCACGACCGGCTGCGCGACCAACTGCGCTGGGGCGCCACGGGAGTCCTCTACCAGGCCGCCCGCGAGGGTCGGCCGCTGCTCCTCCCCCGCCCGGGCGCCGGCGGCCACAGCTGGTACGGCGCCCCCTGGGTACACGCCGCGGCGCTGGCCCGGGCGGTGGTCTCCTGCCTGGACACCCCCGTACACGGCGTGGCCAATGCCATCAGCGGCCACGTGGCCTGGCAGGACCTCGCCGCGGAGATCTCCCAACTCCTCGGCGTGGCCACCAAGTTCGAGGAATCGGACGACATCCACCCCGATCTCGACCACCACTGGCACTACCGGTCCGAGCGCCTGTCACGCCCCCTGCGCCCGCTCCCTGGCGAAGACCTCCCTTCCGTCCTCGCCGCCATGATCACCCCGTCCCCGGCCCAACGGCCCAGCCCGGCAACATGAACCTTTACCCCCCGGTCAACCACCTATCACCGCAGGTCAGGCAGCTTCCCCACATCCATTGATCGCCATGCGCGGACCCCTCCGATCAAGTCTGGAGGGGTCCGCCCGGGCAGCCACGGCGCCCTGGCGATCATCGAAGTACCGGAGGAATGACGCGCGATCCCACGGACGCCGCCCCGGCGATTCGCTCTCGAACAGCCTCCTGGTGTAGAACCTTCCCGATCAATCATGATCACGTCATTCTTCGCTTCACGGGGGACTTTCAGCATGAAGCCAACTCGGCGACTCATCAGCACGCTTGCGCTCGTTGCCGCGCTCGGCGCCGGCCTCACCGCCTGCGGCCCGGAGGACGACCCCTACGGCGACAGCGCCGGCTCCGACGGTTCCGGCGGCTCCAGCGCCTCCGCCCAGCCGTCGAAGAAGCCGGCCCCGAGCGCCCCGAGCGACAAGGCCGGCGACAAGGCCGGCGACAAGCCCAGCGACGAGGCCGACGGCCCCGGCGACTGCGGAACGCCGCCGAAGCTCCCGGCCGGGCACAAGCGGGTCGAGCCCGCCGCACCCCCGTCCAAGGGCTCCCTGTCCGCCAAGGACGCCAAGCCGGTCTGCACGCCCAACGACTGGATCTACCACGGTCAGGGCAAGGCCAAGTACTACCTCTTCGCCGAAAACGTCAAGGCGGAACTGGCCACCGGGTCCGGCAGCACGAAGGCGGTCCCGGTCGGCGAGCTGTGGATGCACGCCGGCGACTGCATGACGAACCAGAGCGCCGTGAAGGCGCCCTACAGCTGCTCCGGGAACATCTACGACATCACCCTGGACGCCGAGGGCGAGATCAACAGCATCAAGGAGATCTGGCACCCCTGAGCCGGACCGGCCACCGGAATCCCGGACCGGCCACCGGAATCACTGCCCCGGTGCCTCGTTCCGTACCCGCGCCTGTGCCTGTGCCTGCACCTCCGTATAGGCACAGCCCGGGCACGACCGTGACTACGGCCACGGCGTCGTGCCCGGGCCCGTTTACGTCCGTGATTACCTGCCCGTTACGCCCGGGCCGGGGCAACACCTCAACCCCAGGCTTCCACTTCAGATTCCGGACACCATCGCCACCGTGAACGGTATCTGCGGCGTTCCCTTCCCCATGGGGCCGCCCTTGTCGAACTGGGACCGCACGACGAGCGTGTGCCCGTGACTGCGGACCAGGGTGGTCGGGATCTGCAATGCCTTGTCGGTGACCTTGCGCTCCAGGCGCGCCGACGCGCCGTCGTCGAAGACGTGCCAGCGGCTGATCGTGTTGGTGGTGTTGTGGACCACCCACAGCGTATTGCCGCGCAGTTCCAGCCCGTCGCCGTGCAGGACGTTCCCGCCGTGCAGCGCGACCCGTCGCACCGCACCGGAGCGCAGGTCGACGCGGTACAGCGTGCCGGCGGTCATGTCGACGGTCAGCAGATAGCGGCCTGAGCGGTCGGCTGTGATGCCGTTCAGCGTGACGGCGTCCGCCGGGCGGGGGCCGAGCACGCCGGTCAGGTCGTAGGCGGTGGTCAGCCCGGCCCGTCGGCCGTGCGTGGCCGCCCTTGCCAGTTGCTGCGGCGTGACCCGGTAGAGGACGGCACGGTAGCTGTCCGTCAGATACGCGGTCCCCTCAGGAGTGATCGCGAGGTCGTTCACGAACGACTTGGCCGACCCCGTGACGTCGAACCGCGCGACGAGCGCACGACTCCGCAGGTCGTAGACGGCGACGCCGGCCGTCGAATCGGTGACCCAGAGATGACCGGCACGGTCAACCTTGAGGCCGTTGGCGGTGGTACGTCCGTCGGTACCGGCCGGCAGGAAGACCTTGGCCGTGCGGTGACCGGGTGTCGCCTTGTAGACGGCGCCGGTCGTGTACGAACCGACGTAGAGGTCGCCGCTCACCGGGTCGGCGGCGATTCCCTCGGGGTAGACGCGGTCACCCGGCAGATCGTACGCAGCGGAGACCCGCGCACGTGCGTCCTGCTGGGCGGCAGCCGGATGCGGGGCGCGCCCCACGTCCGCCTGGGCCGTGGCCGCGACGGCAACGGAGACGGAGGCGGCCGTCAGAGCCAGGGCGGCCGCGCCCAGCACATGGCGCCGGCGCCGGTTGGTGCGGGACAAGAAGGTGGATACCTCGCGGGACAAGGTGAGCGCCTCTCGGTAGCAGATGGAGATCCGGCTCCCGGCAGTCAGGAGCCGGAGCGAGCACGCACACGCACGGACCGGGAGCCGCAGCCCCCGTCGGCGATGAGCACGAACCTAGATTAGAACTCTAATGCTCGTCAAGGCTCGAATGGACGCATGCACTCTCACTGACGCCTACACCCTCACCAATGGGTGGATCCTCCCCCTCCGCACAGCCGTTACGATGCGGAGATGACGTCCATGCCCGCTTCCGAGCGCCTCGGATCCTCCATCAAGCTCGCCGAGCGGGCGCTCCAGAGCGCCAAGCACGCGGCGCTCAAGCCGGCCGGTCTGACGGTTCCGCAGTACGCGGCCCTGCTCTACCTCGCCGAGAGCCCCGGAATCTCCGCGGCCGCATTGGCGCGTACCTGCGGGGTGACGCCCCCGACCATGAACACGGTGCTCAAGAACCTCCAGGAGCGCGGCCTCATCGAGCGCACCCCGCACGAGTGGCACAAGAACGTCCTGGAAACCCGGCTCACCGAACAAGGCCGGGCCGTGATGAACGACGCCGACGCGCGCGCCATCCGCGTCGAGCGCGCACTGGCCGCGGAGTTCACGGACGAGGAGCGAGCAACGCTGGTGGCGCTCCTGGGCCGCTGCGCCACGCTCCTGGATTCCGTACGCCCGGACTGACGGGACATCCCGACTGACGAGCCATCCCGACCGACGGGATGCCCCGTCTGCCGTGGCGACCGTCGGGCGGGAAAAACGAGAAGAGGGCCTCTCATCCGTCATGAGAAGCTGCAGCATGTCCAAGCACCTGCGATTCTTCTTCGAAGCCGGCGTCCCGCACACCCCGTTGTGGCCCCATGAACTCAAGAGCCCGTACGGCTACCCCACCGATCTGCAACGGTTGCCGATCAGCCCGGCCACCCGCACCGAACTGACCAGACTGTGCGAGTGGTTCCAGTCCTCCCTCGACTGGAAAAACCCGGCCGGTCCTTCTCCGTGGTCCACCGAAGAAAGGGACCTCTTCGACCGGCAGTCGGACGCCGCGCTGGAAGCCCTCCGCCGGGAGCTGGGCGACGACTGGACAGTGGGCGATGAGCGACTGCCGTGGTGATACCGACAACCACCGCGCACCGTGAGTCTTCTTGAGGCAACAAGGCGGCAAGGCAACAAGGCGACCAATCGCCCGTCGCCCGTCGCCCGTCGCCCGTCGCCCGTCGCCCGTCGCCCGTCGCCCGATCATCCCCCCGTGGCGAAGCCAGGGAAGAGCGTCATCCCGCCGTCCACGTACAGGGTGCTGCCGACCACGTAATCCATGAGGTCGGAGGCGAGTACGGCGACCGCGTTGGCGATGTCGTCCGGGTCGCCGACCCGCCGGTAGGGAATCAGGCGCAGCAGGTCCTCCTCGGCCTCGGGGGTTTCCCAGGCACTGCGGTTGATGGGCGTACGGATCGCTCCGGGGGCCACTGCGTTCACCCTGATCCGGTGGGGTGCGAGCTCCTGGGCCAGCGTCGCCATCATCATCAGCACGCCGCCCTTGGACGCCGCGTAATTCACGTGGCCCGACCAGGGGATGATCTGGTGGACCGAGCTCACGCAAATGATCTTCCCCGCGGAGGCCGAGACCTCCGGGACCACCCCGCGGCGCAGGAATTCCTTGGCCGCCTCACGGGCGCACAGGAATTGTCCGGCGAGATTGACCTCCATGACCTTCTTCCACTGGTCGAGGGTCATATCGGTGCTGGGCGCGTCCCGCTGCAGCCCGGCATTGGCCACCAGGACGTCGATCGTGCCGAACTCCTCGACCATGCCCGCGAACATCGCCCCGACCTGGTCCTCCTGGGACACATCCGCCTCATGCGCGTACGCCCGCACCCCGAAGCTCTCGATCTCCCGGACCACCTCGTCGGCGGCTTCACGGCCGGCGACGTAGTTGACCACGACGTCCGCCCCCACCCGCCCCAGCGCGAGGGCGGTCGCCCTGCCGATCCCGGAGTTGGCACCGGTGACCAGCGCCTTCTGCCCTTTCAGAAGAGGAAGTGACGCCAGCTGGCGCGGCCGGTCAGCCGCGCTTGCCGAAGTGGTTACGGATGTGGTGGTCACAGGTGATCTCCCTGTCTGTCGCGCAGGTGGTCTCCCGGTACGTCGTACCGACCGGAACGTGACCGGCCGCCAGACTTCAGCCGGCCATCCGCCGGGCTCTCAGGCGGTTGCCCCGGCGAGGCGCGGCACAACCATGGCGACGGCGGTCAGCAGGGCGAGCAGACCCCAGACGGGCGTGAAGCTGCCCGCGCGGTCCTTGAGCAGACCAACGCTGCCGCCGGGCTGAACGGTGCTGTAGCCCGCACCGACCACCAGCAGTACGGCGAGCAGGGACAGATACCCCGGTGCCGCACTCCCCGCCAGCAAACCCGCGGCGACGATGCAGCCGCCGATCCCGACGACCCAGCGCTCGTTGTAGCGGTCGAGCAGTTCCCCGGCCACCAACAGGCCTACCAGCGGTACCAGTTGGGCCGCAGAGAGCAACAGCCCCAACTGGGCCGTGCTCAGGTGCAGGTCGCGTTGGAGGTGGATGCCCATCGCCCCGATGCCCTGCACGAAGAAGGCGGAGGCGGCCTGGGTGAAGGTGGCGGTGCCGAGGACGACCCACCGGTATCGCCCCACGCGGCGCGTCGTCCGGTCGACGGTCACCGGCCAGCCGCCTGGGATGACGCATCGCCGAGTCGTCCGAGACTGATGCGGAGGTGGGGTGGGTGCGGGAGGCGAGACCGTCGAGGCTGTAGGGATCCCACGGCTGAGCACCTCTCACGGTCGCCAGTACAGCGACGGGTCGGGGTGGTCGACGAAACCGAGCGCGCGGTAGAGCGGTTCGCCGGCGGCCGAGGCGTACAGGTCCACTCGGGAGACCTCACGCTCCCGGAACCAGTCGAGCAGGCCCGCCATGATGGCGCGACTGTGCCCGCGCCGCCGGTACGCCGGGTCGGTGACCACGCCGATCACATGGCCGACCAACCCGTTCCGGTTGTGCGGACCCGGGAACCACCGCTCGACGGTGCCGATACCGCAGGCAGCAAGCCCGTCGTCACCCTCCACCACGAGGATCCGCACGGCATCCGTCGCCGTCAGCTTTTCCTCCAACACCTTGGCCAGGGCAGACCGCCAATCGTCGCCTGCCGACGGGGGGTTGAAGAACTCCCCACCGAGCGTCTCGAAGAGCAATGCCCGCAGGCGTACCAGCTCAGCGATGTCCTCCTGCACCGCCTGACGCACTTCAGGGAGGTGAGCGGTGCGGTTTACGTAGCGTGTGCGGCGTTCGCAATGCCCATGGCGTTCGCGACGTCCATGGCGTCCGCAATGCCCATGGCGTTCCTGATCTCCGTCGCGTTCCTGATGTCCGTCGCGTTCGCGCTGTTCCATGCCGAGCACGATGATGTAATGGTCTTATGCACCTCAACCCTTACGGCAAGGACGCGGTGAACCTGGCCGCGGACCTGGCCAACCGGCGGCCGGCGAGCCCGGAGGAACTCGCCGACCGCTGCCGCGCCGCCGGGCTGGTGCTCGAACGCCCGGTCACATCAAGGGACTTGGCACGTCTCGCCGTCGCACTGGAGGCATGGGAGAAGGTCGTCGACGCCTCCGACGACGAACGGGAACGCGCCGAGTTGCTCAACGAAATGCTGAGCGAGGCCACCGCCCACCCGCGGCTGACCGACCACGCGGGCAGCGGCTGGCATCTGCACTACCGCGACGCCGACCAGCCGCTCGGCTCCCTGCTGTTCGCCCTCATCTCCGTGGGCACCGCACTGCATCTGGTGGGACGGGGCATGCACCGCCTCCGACGGTGCGCCATCGCCGACTGCGCCCTGATCTTCGCCGACACCTCCCCCACCGGGCGGCAGCGCTATTGCTCCCCGGCGTGCACCAACCGCGACGCGGTACGCCGCCACCGCGCGCGAGCCAAGCGGTAAGGCCCCATCAACTCGCCTTCCCGGCCGGCCCGGGCAGCATCGACGATCCCTCGCTCGCTCACCATGGGAGCCGGTTCGACGATCAACCGACGTGGGCGGCGATGGTTCGCGCACACACCAGGGATTCGGTGTGCGTCGTGTCCACCTCCAGGTCGTAAGACACACCCTGGTGCACCACTTCCGCCTGCGACGCGGCCATCCCCTGAATGCGATCTCCTCGTGCGACCTCACGGACCGCGGCCACCGCACTGTCACACCTGACGCCGACCCACAACACGCTCACGTCACCAAGTGCCTTCTGCCACCGCCGCTGGGACTCCGCACCGCCGAGGAAGACGTCATCGATGATGATCCTGGCGCCGGCCCGGACCATCGCCACGATGCCCGCCGTCCAGGCCAACTCCAGCGCCCGGAACTCCGCCCCGACGCTCACCTCGCCGTCCGCCGCGAACGCGATCCCCTCGTCCGACGCCCGCAACTTCGCGGGCATGGCGTCGACGAACGAGTCGCACCCGAAGGCCAGCCATGGATCCGGCAGTACGTCCTGCAGACACCGTACGATCCCGGACTTCCCCGAGCTGGAACCACCGTTGAGAATGATCATCTGAGTCGCCACCGCGCCACAGTATGACGCTTCCCGCACGGCACGAAGCGAATATCGGCGCATGCTTCTGTGCTGAGCAAGCGGCATCAGGCGGCTTACCCCAGGAATGCCGCAGTGGTCGCCGCGAACCGATCGGCATCGTCGAGCCACGGGTAGTGGCCCGCTCCCGGCTGCACGACGAGTGTGGCGTCACGGAACAGCCCCGCGAACTCCGCTACCGACTGCGGCGGGCTGTTCAGGTCGAACTCTCCGGCAAGCAGCAGCACGGGGCCCTCGTAGGCGGCGAGTGCAGCGCGTGTGGCCTCTGGGGCGAAGGCACCCTCGGACGCGAAGAGCGCGACGGCTTGCTGGTTGTCCGGTTGGCTGGCCACGTGGTGCTGCTGCGCCGCGGTGTCCCACCGGCCGTAGAAGAAGGGGGCGATGGCCTCCCAGTCACTTCCCTCGCCCTCGGTGATCGCCTCCAGGGCGGCGAAGGCCGACGGGAACCAGGGCTCGCCCACCCGTAGTTGCGCGAGATGACGTCGTGTCTCCCCGGTGATCGCGATGCCAACCGCGCGCGTACTGGGGGCAATCAGGGCCAGCTTGCTGACGCGCTTCGGACACCGGGCCGCGTACTGCGTCGCGAGGTTCGCGCCGGCGGAGTGGCCCAGCAGATCGAGCTGGGTGAGTCCGAGGTGTACGCGCAGGGCCTCGACATCGTCGACGAGGCGGTCACAGCGGTAGGTGGAAGTGTCCTCAGGAATCGCGGACTTACCGGTGCCGCGGAGGTCCAGGAAGATCACCTGGCGGTGCGCCGGCAGTCCTCCGAGGTCGCCCAGGTAGCGGGAATCCGTGGGCCCGCCCGGGAGACAGACCACCGGGCGGCCGTCGCCGTGGATGCGGTAGGCGAGTCGGGTGCCATCGGGTGCGGAGAAGGTGGGTGACATGACGCGCATCGTCGCAGCCATAACCGAGTTATACAACCGGGTTATGACGCCAGACGAGGCAGGTGTATAACCGGGTTGTGGCAGGCAAAGACAACCGGCACCAGATCGACGGCGACACCCGGCAGCAGCACGCCGACGGTGGGCGGCAGCAGAACGACGACGGCGCTCGGCAGCACAACCACGACCGCACGCGGCAACACGACGACGACCGCACCGGGAAGCAGCAAGACAACGGCGTGCACCAGGCCCCGCAGGCGCTCACCGAGGAGCAGGCCGCGCGGATACTCGCCGGCATGAACGAGGTCATTCGTGCGGGCGAGGAGATGCGGAAGCTGCGCACCGAGATGATCACGATGTTCGCCGCCTTCGGCTGGACTCAGGACACGATTGCCCAGCTCACCGAGATGAGTCAGCCCGCCGTGTCCAAGCAGGTGAAGAAGTCGAAGCTGGGTGACGCACCGCCCCCGATGGACCTCTCCCTCGACCAGCACGACATCCCCTGGCTCGAAGGACGCCTGTGGGGCCTCGCCGAGGAGATCTCGGAGGCCACGGAGGCCTGCGACGACACCGCCCGCTGCACCCGCTACGTCAACGCCCTCGCGCGGGGACGGAAGCGATTCACCCCCCAGAACATGGACGAGCTGCGACGCCTCGTGGAGGAGGACCTGAGACGACATCAGCCGCACCTGCCCAGCGGCTATCGGGACGCGTACGACCAGATCAGCCGAGCTCTCGACGTCCCCCCGAAGGCCACATCCAGCACAAGCAAAAGCAAAAGCACAAGAAAAGGCACAAGCGCAAGCACCACCACTTCCCCTTCCACTTCCCGTTCGACGTCCGCCCCCACCTCCACCTCCACCTCGTCACCCTCGGCGCGGCGAACCCTCGCCTATCAGATCCAGCGTGACCAACTCCGGGGCGATTCCTGACCTCAGGGGCACTCTCCGCCCCACGGGCGGACCTCGGGACGGATCTCCGGGATACCTCAGGGTCGGTACCTGATGTCACTCAGGGTGCCGAGTCCGTACTTTTTGATCATGACTTCACCACGCACCGCATTCCTCACCGCCCCAGTCCTGATGGGCGCATACGGCGTGCTCCGCATCATCGACGGGCTCGACGGCAGTCGCGGGCCGGGCGCCGCATGGACCGTCGGCCACCTGTGCTTCCTCGGCTCGCTCGTATTCTTCGTTCGGGGCTTCGGCGCGATGCGCGCGTGGGCGGGTCACAACCTGCTTTCTACGGTGGGGCTTTGGACCGGCATAGCGGGAGCCGTTGCCCTCACCGTGCAGTTCCTCATCGACCTCACCGTCGGGTTCCTCTCTGCCGACCACGGTGCCATGCAGGAACTGTTCACCCGTATCCAGGCGATACCTGGAGTGCTGCCGCTGGTCTATGACTTCGGGCCGCCGCTGTTCTTCGTCGGCCAGCTGATCCTCGTCGCCCAGCTCGCCGTCCGGCGCATCCTCAAGCCGTGGGCACCCGTCCTCGTACTCGTCAGCACCACACTGCCCTTCGCCACCAAGGACCTCATACCGCTCGGAGCCGCCCTCCTGCTGCTCTCCTTCGCCCCGCTGTACCGCCGCCGCGCGGTCCCACACCAGCCGACCAGCAAGACACTCGCGGCGTGACGCCATAGCTGCTTGGGGATGCTGGCGAGCCCTTGCTCAGGCCGGCCGCATCCTTGAGCACCTGGCGGAGCAACTCGCCGAGCGGATCGGCCAGTGGTGAACCCGATGAACACCAGTGGAGGTGACTCGTCCAGCGGACAGTCCTACGCCTCAAGGGAGCAGGATCAGCTTGCCCTTGGTGCGGCGGGCCAGCAGGTCCTCGTGGGCGTCGCGAGCGTGGCCGAGGTCGTACTCGGCGCCGACCAGTGGCCGCAGGCGTCGTCGTGCGGCGAGGCCGAGCAGTTCCTCAAGTGCCGCACCACCAGCGCCCTTCTGGGCGATCAGCGGGATCAGCCAGAAGCCCGCGACGGTGATGCTGTCCACCGCGAGCCGGCCGGGGTCGATGGCAACGGCAGCCTGCCGGGAGGAGGCGCCGTACGTCACCAGGCGTCCCAGATATCCGAGTGCGTCCAGTGCGGAGTCGAGTACGGGGCCGCCGATGGCGTCCAGAATGATGTCGACCGGGCGACCGTGATTGGCGGCGAGGACGCGCTCTCGGTAGCCCTCCGCGTCGCCGTCGATCGCCGCGTCCGCGCCGAGTTCCAGAGCGAAGGCGCGCTTCTCGTCGGACGACGCCGTGGCGATGATGCGCCCGGCTCCGAACTCCCGGGCCAGTTGGACGGCGAGACTGCCCGTCCCGCCTGCGGCGGCATGGACCACCACGCTCTCACCGGGCCGTATCCGCGCGACCGAGCGCAGCAGATGCCATGCCGTCAGTCCCTGTACGAGCAACGCCAGCGCCTCGCCGGCGCTCACTCCGTCCGGCAGCGCGACCAGGTCACGGTCGGCAACGACCGTCTTGGCGGCGTAACCGCCCTGCCCCACATAGCCGAGCACCCGTCGCCCGTCCGCGGTCCGCCCGACGACCTCCATGCCCGGAATGCGCGGTAACGGTCCCTTCGGCGCGTACGGGCCTTCGGTGTGTTCGCCGGCGATCTGCTTGATGTCGCCGAAGTTGACGCCGGCAGCCTCCACCTCCACAAGGCTCTCGCCCGGCCCCGCCACCGGGTCCGGCACATCGGCTTCCCGCAAGACATCGGGACCACCGAACCGCTCGTAACGCATCGCCCGCATGGACACACCTCTCCCCGCACTGATCATCACGCCTCGCCCAGTGTCACTCATCGCCAGCCCCCTCAGCAGCGGGAGAGCCACGATCGGCAGCCCGCCCGTGGGAGCCGCCCGTCAGGCCAAGGCCCGATGTCAGTGGCGTCCGCTTCAATGCCTGGCATGAACGAACAGGACGAGGCACGGACCGCCCAGGAAACACTCCTCTCGGCCGTCCACCGCCTGGCGTGGCCAGGCACCGGCGATCTGGCGTGCGAAGAGCCAGGACACCCGGCGGGACACGTATGTCTGGCGGTGCCAGCGCACCCTTCAGACCCTTCGGACCCTTCAGACCGTTCGAACCCTTCGGGCTCTTCGGGCCCTTCGGACTCCTCGGGCCGGGTCGGCCTCTCCGCGCTCCAGGAAGCGCTCAGCGGACGCTACGGGCGGCCGCGCAATCTCGCGATGGACGGGTACGCCGATCCGACCGTCACCCCGCGGACGGGGTTGCCGCTGCTGACCCCGTTCGGTGAGCGGCTTGTCGAGATGCGTGCTTGGGCACACGGGGGCCGGTGGATCGGCTGCGGGGCCGCCCGCTTCGACGACGGCATACGGCCCGTGGTCCTGGTCGCGGAAGGGCAGGACCCGGCGGCGGACGTACCGGAGGGCTCTTCCTGGTTGGACGGCATCGTCGCCGTGACGGGGTGGGACGCCTCCGGGAGGCCTGCGGTCGACTGGGCGGAGGTCGAGGCCCGGATCGGAACCTCGCTGCCCAGTGACTACAAGCGCCTCGTCGACATTTTCGGGGACGGCGCCTTCGACGACTATCTCCAACTCCACGTACCGGGCGCCCACTTCAAAACCACTGACATCGTGCGGCGCACCGAGTGGCTGAGCGAGTGGGCGCGCGCCAGAAACAGCGGCCTATGGGAACCGTATGAGCTGTATCCCACGCCCGGCGGGCTACTGGAGTGGGCGAGCACCGAACAGGCCCACCAATTCTTCTGGCTCACCGAAGGCACCGACCCCGACCGGTGGCCCCTCTTCATCACCGAAGACATCCCCGACTCCTGGGTCCGCTTCGACGGCACAACCACCGAGTTCATCTACCGCATGCTCACCGACCGACAGCATCCCTTCTCCACGGCCCGCTATTTCGAGAGCCACTGGTTCGAGAGTTACGGGAGCGGGGGCCGGGACGAGGACGAGGGCGAGGACGAGGACGAGAACAAGGAGTTGGCTTAGGACTTCGCCTCGGACTTGGGCAAGGACTTGGACTTGGACTGGGGCTAGGACTGGGGCTAGGACTTGGACCACGCGGCCAGGAGACCAGGAGGCCAAGGCCCGAGGGTGCAGCGGGGGTTCAGGCGTCGAGGAGGTCGGTGACGAACTTGCGGAGGCGGCCGGTGCGGACCGGGGTGACTCCGTGGATGACGTGGGCGCCGTAGGCGACGGCCACGCCGGGGCGGGCGTCGGTGGTCCAGCGGGTGCGGGGCGCGGAGATCAGCCAGGTCGGTGCGCTGTCGTGTGGGTACCCGTTGGGGGCGTGTTCGAGTCGGTGGGTGAGGGGCGTACCGGGAAGGTACCCGTCCGCTTCGCCGACCGTTTCTCCGGTCCAGATGGTGGGGCTGGAGGTGGTTTCGATGAAGAACTCGCCTCCCTGGTCGGCGTCCTCCAGGACCACGCCGATACGACCGATACGGCGTGGCGAGCCGGCCGGGTCGGGGATGCCGTCGAGGTGCGTGGGCACCTGATCACCGCTGGTCAGCTCGGTGTAGGCCCACGGTGCGCAGGCCCCGATGGACGGCATGGCGCGCTGGATCGCGGGCAGCGCGCGTGCCGTGGCTTGATGGAGGATCTCCTGGGCGAGCGAGGGCGCGGGGATGACCTCGGCCTGGAACCTGGGGGCCCAGCCGGTCGCGGTCTGCTCGGCGTCCATGATCTTGCGCAGTCGGGTCAGGTCGTCGCCGGTGAGGAAGTCTTCGACGGTCTGCAGGGCCAGGGTTTCGCTGATGTGGATCACGGCTGTCCTTCGCGGTCGAGGCGAGCAGGGAAGCGTGAAGTGGCGAGGAGCGACGTGGCGAGGAGCGAACTGGCGAGGAGCCACGTTGTTCCTTTCACTGTGACCAGGAGACCCGGGGGTGGGCAGGGCGGTGTGGGGGCGCATCGAGGACATCAGCGGCGACTCTGCGGCAGGCTGCGCGCTGGGGGCTTCCGCCGCTGTCCGGTGCGCCCTGGCAGCAACGGGGATGCGGTGCTGCACTGTGCGTCGGGAGAGCGGGTCGGGCGGTATCGGGGGGGCGTTGGCGCTTGGCACTTGGCACTCGGCGACTGGCGCTGGGAAGCGGGGGCCGGGACGGGGGTGGCGGTGCGGCTGTCGGGGTTCGACGGGAAAGTGACGGTGGTGACGGGTGCCGCGGGCGGGATCGGGGCTTCCGTATGCCGAGCTCTGGCGGCCTGTGGGGCTGTGGTCGCCGCCGTGGATGACGACGTGGCCGGGCTCGGCCGCCTGGTCGCGGAGAGGGATGGCGACTGCCGGCGGAAGGTGGTCGCTTACCCGGGAGATGTGGCGGTTGACCGCTCGGCCCGGGAGATCCTGCCGCGGGTGGAGCGGGAATGGGGGCCGGTGGACGGCCTGGTGAACGTCGCCGGCATCCTGCGCGCCGGGTCCGCTCTCTCCTGTACGGCGGAGGACTGGTCCTCGTCGATGGCGGTCAACGCCACCGGGGTCTTTCTGTGGTCGAAAGCCGTGGCGGCGCGGATGGCCGCACGCGGTACGGGAGCGATCGTCACGGTGGCGTCCAACGCCATAGGGGTGCCCCGTATGGGCATGAGCGCGTACACGGCCTCCAAGGCAGCGGCCGCCGCGTACACCCTCGGCCTCGGGCTTGAGGTCGCGCCGCGCGGCGTCCGCTGCAATGTGGTGTGTCCCGGCACCACCGAGACGGCCATGCTGGCCCAACTCGGGCCGGACGCCGCGGCCGCCGCCGTACGGGGCGACCCGGCCGCCTACCGCGTCGGGATTCCCAACGGGCGGGTGGCCCGGCCCCAGGACGTCGCCGATGCCGTCGTCTTCCTGCTCTCCGACCAGGCGCGGCACATCACGCTGCACAGCCTGTACGTCGACGGCGGAGCCGCGCTGCGCGGCTGACGTCGCCCACGTCGTGGCCACGTGGGCAGGCTTCTCAGGTCGTCCCGCTTCTCAGGTGGCCAGGTTGCCCAGGCGGCCAGGTTGCTCAGGAGCGCAGCCCCAGTACCAGGTTGCCCGGAGCCGCAGGGTCGGTGCTGGTGTAGTACTCCATCACCGCCTGCTGCCACTCCTCCACCGTCACGGCCCCGTCGCCGTCCCGGTCCAGGGCCTCGAATGCCGCTCGCGCCGCCGCCGGGTCCTGCCCGCATGCGCACTGCGAGTCGACGAACTCCGCCACGCTCACCACGCCGTCGCCGTCGCGGTCCACCAGCAGCACATGCGCCTCGACCGACGGGCCGACGAGCTCACCGATCAGGCCGGCCTGGCGTGCCCGCTCCAGCGCGTCGACGAACGCCGCCTCATCCAGCCGCTGTTCGGGCCCCACCTGGGCGAACTTCGTCACGCCCTGCCAGAACGTCCGCGCACCGGCCAGCACCGCCCTCCCCCGCTCGGACGTCACGGGCTCTCCCACGGCCCGGAGAAGCCGCTCGGCCCGACGCATCGCGTCCCGCTCGTCGATGAAGCCGTCACCGTCCGCGTCGTGCACACGAAATCGGTGAGCGTACTTCTCCCGCAATTCAGCATCGGACATGGCTGCGCACCTTTTCTCCCGAGGTCCAGTTCGTCACCGAAAGTAGCGGCCCGTCGTCCTCGCCGCCGTCAGGCCACGCTCTCGCGGAGGAGCTTGCACCCCTTTGGTGTGACGACCCGCGACGACCTGACCCTCAAGAAAAAGGCGAGGAGGTAGTCCTCCGTATCTGCGTCGGGGCGCACATGGGAGCGGCCGCCCCGATCCGGTGGTCGGGGCGGCCGCTTCGTGTCAGTGCGGGTGGTGCGGGATCGCGTGCTGGTGGCTACTTGGCCGCGGGCTGCGGGCCGTTCGCGGCCTTGCGGGTGGTGCGCCAGCGGCTGAGGAGCAGGTGGGACGCGACGCCGAAGACCAGGCCCCAGAAGGCGGAGCCGACGCCGAGGAGGGTGACCCCGGACGCGGTGGTGAGGAAGGTGATCAGGGCGGCCTCGCGGTCCTTTTCCTCGGTGACCGCTCCGGTCAGACCGCCGGCCAGCGCTCCGAGCAGGGCGACGCCGGCGATGGCGGCGACCAGTTCCTTGGGCAGGCCCGCGAAGAAGACCACGAGGGTGGTGCCGAAGGCGCCGATCAGGAGGTAGAACGCGCCGCACGCGACGCCGGCGATATAGCGGCGCTTGGGGTCGCGGTGGGACTCGGGCCCGGTGCAGATCGCCGCGGTGATGGCGGCGAGGTTGATGGCGTGCGAACCGAACGGGGCGAGCAGCGTGGAGACCAGGCCGGTCGAGCCGATCAGCAGCCGGTCCTTGGGCCGGTATCCGGACGCGGTGAGCACTGCCATACCGGGGGCGTTCTGCGAGGCCAGGGTGGCCAGGATCATGGGCACCGCGATGCCGATGAGCGAGGCGACCGAGAACTCGGGAGTGGTCAGTACGGGGCGGGCCAGCTCGATGCTGTGCAGGTTGATGTGCAGGCGCGAGGTGGCGGCACTGCACACCACGCCCGCGGCCAGCGCGATCAGCACGGCGTAACGGGGCAGCCACCGCTTGCCGAGCAGGTAGGCCAGCAGGACGGGTCCGGCGATCCACGGCGCGGTCTTCAGGGAGGTGAAGACACCGGTGCCGAAGGAGAACAGGATGCCGGCGAGCATGGCCGACACCACCGCCGTGGGGACCTGCCGGATGAGCCACCCGAACACCCCGGTCAGACCGACCAGGGTGATCACGACACCGGTGACGAGGAACGCGCCGATGGCTTCCGGGTAGGAGTAGGCGCCCAGGCTGGTGACCAGCAGGGCCGCGCCGGGCGTCGACCAGGCGGTGATGACCGGCATCTTCGTCCGCAGGCTGAGCCCGATGCAGGTCAGGCCGCTGCCTATGGAGATGGCCCAGACCCAGGAGCCGGTCTGCGCCTGGTTCAGATGGCCGGCCGTGGCGGCGGCGAGCACGATGACCAGCGGCCCGGAGTACGAGACCACGACGGCCACGAATCCGGCGAGGACGGCCGAGAGGGAGAGGTCGCCCAACAGGCCACGGCGCGGCGCAGGTTGGCCGGATCCGGTGGGTGTGGGGGTGCCAGGACCGTCCGCCGTGCCGGTGCTCCCCCCGGTGGTGCCGGTGCTTGTGCTGGTGTGACCAGTGGTGCTTGTACGTGTGCTGGTGCTGTCGGTGGTGCTGGTGTTGCTGGTGTCTGAGCTCACGGGGCGTCCTTCGCGGCGCGTTCCAGTGCCTGCTCCAGATCGGCGATGAGGTCGGCCGGGTCCTCGACGCCGATGGACAGCCGGAGCATGTCCTTGGGTGATGTGCTGTCCGGTCCCTCGAATGTGTAGCGGTGTTCGATCAGGCTTTCCACCCCGCCCAGGGATGTGGCGCGAATGAACAGTTCACAGTGTTCGGCCGCGCGCAGCGAACGCGTCCAGTCCCCGGCGATGTGCAGCGAGAGCATGCCACTGTAGCCGCCGGTCATCTGCCGGGAGGCGACCTTGTGCCCCGGGTCGGTGGGCAGTCCCGGATAGGCGACCCGGCTGACCAGCGGGTGGGCGGAGAAGTGCTCGGCCAGGGTCATGGCGGAGGCAGATATCTGGCGCATGCGCGGGAAGAGCGTCCGTATACCGCGCAGCAGCAGGTACGTCTCCCACGGGCCGAGGATCGGGCCGGTCAGCCGGCGGTGCAGGCGCAGCCGCTCCCAGAGTGCCCGGTGCTCCTCGGTCGGGTCCGGGGCGGCCACGAGGAGGCCGGCCACGACGTCGTTGTGGCCGTTCAGGTACTTCGTGCCGGAGTGCATGATCAGGTCGGCGCCGAGCTCGAAGGGCCGGGTGTGCACCGGCGTGGGGACGGTGTTGTCCACGCCGAAGAGCGCACCGGCCCGGTGGGCGATCTCGGCACAGGCTTCGAGGTCGGTGACCAGCCAGGTGGGGTTGGCCGGGGACTCCGCCCACAGCAGGGCGGTCGGCGCCGCGTTGACCGCCTGGGCCACCGCGTCCAGGTCGTCCATCGGGACGCGTACGACCTCGAGGCCGCGCTGCGGACCGAACTCCAGCAGCCACTTGGTGAGGCCGAAGTACATGGTCTGCGGCACCACGACCCGGGCGCCGGCGGGCAGGACCTGGAAGACGGCGGTGGCGGCGGCCATCCCGGAGGAGAACACCAGCGCGTCGGAGCCGCCTTCCAGGCCGGCGACGACGCCTTCCACCTGCTCGTAGCCCGGGGTGCCCTGGTCACGCAGATACGCGAGGCCGGCCGGGGTGCGGTACTGGTCGTCGCGGGCGTAGGTCGCCCCCATGCTCACCGGCGGCGGCACGGCACCGGTGGTCGGGCAGCGCCAGCCGTCGCCCTGGGCGGCTCGGGTCTCGATGCGGTACTCCCGGGTCCAGGGAGTGTAGGTCTCGCGGTTGCTCATGTTGTCCTCTTGGTCAGGGCCGGCAGGGCGGTGCGGAGGGCGAGTTCGGCGTCCTTCAGCGCGCGGGACGGTGCGCCGGGCGAGGGGACGTAGTGGTTGTAGTAGCTGGACCCCTCGGTGTGCGGGCCGAGGAAGAACAGCGTGCGCCGTACCTCCCCGGCGGGACCGATGCCTTGTCCTTCGCGGGTGACGTGGAGTCCGGTGACCCGGGTGCCGCGCCGGGCCAGGGTGGAGATGCGGCCGGCCGCGACGAGCCGGCCCAGCAGCGAGCTGGGCAGCCGGTCCGCGCTCGGCTCGGCGACATGGGCGTGCACGACGTGCCGGACCTCGACGTTTCCGGGCCGGGCCAGACAGGTGGACTCCAGGCGCCACGGGCCCTGGCCGCTCGGAGCGATGACCTTCGGCCGCGGTCCGGGGCCGAGCCGGAGCACTCCGGCGTCCAGCAACGACAGCAGCTCCGCCGACCGGTCCAGCTGCGGGCCGATCACCAGGCGGTTGACGGTGGAGTTGAACTCCCCGAAGAAGTGGTCCAGCGAGGGGTCGTCGACACCGGGCGGGTCGATGACGGCCCGGAGGGCGTCGCGGTGGTCGCGCAGCACCTCCAGGGCCTCCTTGACGGGGCTGGCGCCCAGTCCTTCGCGGGCCTCGGCCAGGTCGTCCTCGACCCGGGCGGCGAACCATGCGGCGTACCCGGCCGCGTCGGCCCATTGCCGGTCGGCGGGCTCCTCGGTCAGCACGCCGTGCAGCGGGTACGACCCGAACTCCTCCCGTGCCGCGGCCAGCGCCCGGTCGACGCCCGAGGTGGCCACCCGGTGGGCGAACTCGGCGCCCGCGCCCGCGGCGTCGCCCGTCCTGCCGGCCAGGACGGTGCGGTAGTAGGTCAGTTCCATCTCGGCTTCCAGCAACGGCAGTACGTCGTCGAGGAAGGTGAGCCGTCCGTCCGCACGCTGCCGGCGCAGGGCCTCGATCCGGTCCGTGGTCAGCACGAGGGGCGCGAAGCGGACCCGGCCCGGGTTGAGGTGCGGACGGCTGCGCGAGGGCATCCCGGAACGGTTGGCCAGCACGATCCGCGGCTCGCGGCCGCTGGGTACGTAACGCAACCGGCCGCGGTCGTCCGCCGGTTCGTGCCGGCCACCGCGTCCCAGCGTCAGGCTGGCGATCACGTCCATGGCGGTCAGCCCCATGCCCAGCACCGCGACGTCGTCGCCGGGGGCGATGCTGTCGAGCGCGGTGGGCAGCGGGTAGGGGCGGGTGATCAGGCCGGGACCAGCGGGCGGTTCGGGCCGTAAAGCGTCCGGGAGGTGCAGCGTGTGGTGTCCGACGGTCACGAAGACCGCGTCGGCCTCCAGGTGGGTGCCGTCGTCGAGGAGGACGATCTCGCCGCCGTCTTCGCCGGGGCGGATGTCGGTGGCCGTGGTGGCGTGCCGGATCAGGACGAAGCAGGGCGGCGCGGCGGCGACGATGCGTTCGGCCGCCCAGGTGAGGTAGGCGCTCAGCAGCCGCCGGGGCAGGAAGTCGTTCGGCCGGATCGGCCGCCCCTCCCCCGCCGTCACGGTGTATCCGTCCGCGCCCAGCCGCAAGTCCCTTTCCTGGCACCAGGTGTGCAGGGAAGGGCCGCTGACGCGGGTCGGGCCGTCCACCATCTCGTCGTCCGCGAAGGCGGTGATCTGCGCGCAGACCGTGTTGAGCAGGAGGTGATCGGGCTGGTCGCGGAGGTGGAATCCCGGGCCGAGGGGCTGGGGGTCCACGAGGTGGACGGTGACCGGGAAGGGCTCCGCCAGGCACTGGCTGACGAGCCGCTCCACGAGGCCCAGTCCACGCGAACCGGCCCCCACGATCGCGAGGGTGGGCGGCCGCTCGCCGTCCCCGTCGCCCGCCGGGGCGGCCGAGGAGGCGCCCGCCTGCTGGGTGTGCGCTGTGTACCGCTCCGTGGTCACCACCGGCGCGTCTCCCCGAAGAAGTTGGGGACGGCGATGGCCGAGCCGGCTTCCCGGGCGTGCTGCAGGACGTACGCGCCGACCGCCAGGTCGAGGACGCCGAGGCCGAACGGCGAGAAGATCACCGGACGTTCCTCGGACACCGTCACCTCGCCGCTCAGGACGCCGGCGAGCGTGCCGGTCACGAAGTCCCGGGAGCCGGTCAGCTGCTCCGCGAGGTGCGGCGAGGTGTTGGCCTTCAGACAGTGGTCGATGTCGTCGAGGAGGTTGTCCGCCGCGAGCACCACCTCGGGCTTCAGGTCCCGCAGCGAGATGTTCAGCACGAGCTGGCCGGGCTTGAACGGGGTGGTGACGTACGGCTCCAGTGCGGTGGTGGCGAAGACCACGGTCTCCGCCTCCAGCGCCGTGTCCAGGTCGGCGGTGAAGGAGGCCGGGCGCTGCTGGGTGGTGCGCAGATGGTCGGCGAGGGCCTGGCCCGACTCCTCGTGGAGGTCGTGCACGAGGTAGGCGTCCGGGGTGCAGCCGGCGGCGTGGAGGTAGTCGCAGATGTTACGGGCGATGACACCGCCGCCGACGACCGCGATCCGGGTGCCCTCGAAGCCGCCCGGACGCAGGGTCGTTGCGGCAACGGCGGCGGACGCGGCGGTGCGGGCGGCGCTGATGTTCGCGGCTTCCAGACAGGCGATCGGATAGCCGGTCTCGTAGTCGTTGAGGATGAGCACGGCCGAGGCGCGGGGCTTCCCGGCCTGGGTGTTCTTGGGGAAACTGGCGATCCATTTGATGCCCGCGAGCTGGACGTCGGCGCCGAGGTAGGCGGGCAGGGCGATGATCCGGGAGTCGGGCTTCTCCGGGAACCGGAGGAAATAGCTGTCGGGGTTGATGCTTTCCCCGGCCTCATGGCTGCGATATGCCTGGCTGACGATGCCGAGGACCTCGGCCCGCCGGTCGCTCAGGATCTCGCGTACGGTCTCGCCCGCCACCACGTCGAAGTCGAACATGAAAAACACACCTCTCCTCAGGCGCCGGCCTGAGAAACTTCCGAAATTTCCGAGCAGATGAGTTCGGGCCAACGGTCGGCCACCCAGGAGTCGTTGTAGATCGTCTCCAGGTAACGTTCACCGAAGTCCGGTGAGATGGCGACCACGACGCTTCCCTCGGGGATTTCCTTGGCCTTGGCGCGTACCGCGGAGAGCACCGTCCCGCTGGATCCGCCGAGCAGCAGACCGCGTTCTTCGGCCAGCATTCTGCACATTTCCACGGCATCCGCCTCGGGCACCATGACGACTTCGTCGATACGGCGCTCGTCGAGGATTTCGGGACGCCGGCTCGTGCCGAGCCCCGGGATGTGCCGCCGGGCCGGCGGACCGCCGAAGGACACCGACCCGACGGCGTCGACGGCGATGATCCGGGTGTCCGGGCTGTGCTGCCGGAAGTACTCCGCGCATCCCATCAGGGTGCCGGTGGTCCCGGCCCCGATGAAGGCGTAGTCGACCTGGCCGATCTCGTCCAGGATGGAGCGCCCGGTGCGGTCGCGGTGTACCTGGGGGCCAGCCGGATTCGCGTACTGATTCAGCCAGTACGTGTCGGGCTCGCACGCCAGACGGTCGCGGATGTAGTTGATACGGGACTGCAGATAGCCGCCGTTGCCGTCGCGGATGTCGATGACCACGACCTCTGCGCCGAGCGCCTGCATCAGCCGCACGGACTGCGCGTTGGCATTGGGGTCCGTCACGCAGGTCAGGCGGTACCCCTTGGCCGCACAGACCATGGCGAGGGCCACGCCGAGATTGCCTGACGTCGATTCGATGAGACGGGTACGCGGAAATTCACGCCCCGAGTCCTCGGCCTTGGCCACCAGGGCGATGGCCGTCTTGAGCTTGACCGAGCCTGCCGGATTGAGACCCTCGAGTTTGAGGAAGACGGAACTTCCAGGTACGAGATGATCGGCCCGGATGAACAGGTCATCCAAGACCAGATCATAGATTTCTTCTGCTATCACGGAAATCCAACACTGTTGAGTGCGGGCACGCAGACGTGCGGCCCAGGCCGAAATTGCGAGAACCCATGGGCGTGCTCACTGCGCCCGGTCAATACGCAGACATGCAGAAGATGATTCCCCCCGTTGTCGCCTACTTGTCCCCCGAGTCCGCGACGCTCAAATGGTGCCACATGCCAGCATGGTTCGTACAGGACATTTTTTCGACTAGGGACGTTTCGCCCGCTTCCGACTCGTCCGGAATTTAACATTCCAAATACGCTTCAGAAGTCAACACTTTGAAGGGAGTCGCAATGTGCAGATCGGAGGCGCTGCGCGCGCCGCCGGTATTGCGTTCCCCTCGCACCTCGGACTCAACGGAAGTGGATTTCCGGTCTCCATTTGCCGGTTCCCACCATCGGCCGGCGCCCCGGGTACGGCTACCATCTGCCGATGCCCCGCAGCGAAAAGACCGCCCGTCGCCTCGTCGTCGACGGCGCAACCTTCCTCTGGTCGTTGCACCACCTCCACGACGCCGTGGGCAACGGCGCGTACCACGGCTGCCGCGAAGTCCTCGTCATCCGCCGCTTCAAGGCCCGCGGTCGACTGCACATCGTCTTCCGGAGCGGCCCCGACAGGCTCGTCCCGGACGGCTACGTCATGCCCTCCGGCGCGGTCGGCACCGCCAACGGCCCCCTGCTCAACCTGCACGAGCCGGGAACCGTCCGCGCCTTCCTCGACGAGGCCCTGACCAAGGGCTGGCAGCCCGACGATCCCCCGACCCACGAGATGGACGGCTGGCGGCCCTTCGAGACGGTGGCCGCCCGCCGCGGCGAGGAGCGACCGGACTAGCCCTGCCGCCCGAGCCGTTGCGGCCGTCCAGACGCTCGCGGGAAGACTCTGCGAGCCGTTCCTCGAACATGGTCCCTCTTGACTGATCGAAGCAGGGTGATCAGGCGACTTTTTACCTCAACTCCCGTCGGCCAGGCGCTACTTCGCGCGGACCTCCGAACTCCGGATTGGGCAATGACTCCGGGAGGCGGGGGCCATCATCCGCCGGACGTCCGCAGCTGCAGCGCCCGGACGGACCAGTCGAGCACCGGTGCCAGGCTGTCCGGGGCCGGCCAGCCGTTGACCGCCGCCAGCAGTTGGAAGTAGCGGTCCCTGCGAGGGTCGTTCATGCCTTCCAGGCGGTGCAGCAGCCGGCGGTGCACTTCCGGGGTGTCGCCAGGGGTGTCAGGGTCGGCCTGCAGGGTCACGTAGTGGGCCGTGAAGGCCGCGACGATCGGATCGGCTTCGGGCGCGGCGGGGTCGATGCCGGCGGCCAGAGCGGGACCGACGTGCGCGCGGACGACCGCGGCCAGGTGGGGACGCAGCACCACGGCGGCCCCGGGCTGATTGGCGGCGGAGTCCGCGTACTCCTCGACCCACCGTCGCACCGCGGCGCGGAAGTCGAGGTCCAGGGACAGTTCGGCCAGTTCCACCCAGGCTTTGACCTGCTCGGCGGTGGGGTCGTCGGGCAGCTCAGGGGTCATCGAGCGCATGATCCCCGTGAACGTCGTGGACTTCGTGGACTTCGTGAAGGTGTCGGGGCCAGACATGGGCTCGGTGGTGAGGTCGCCGAAGACGGAGGTGAGGAAGTCGTCGATCAGACGCCGGCGTTCCTCTTCGGTGAGCTGGGACAGCTTGTGCAAGGAATCGGTCTCCTCAGGTGTGGACCCGCGCTCGGCCACCGCCGTCAGCACCGCGTGCCGCAGCCGCAGTACCCGGATCTGTACGGCCAGGGCTTCGGCGTGTGCCGCGGCGACCTCCGGGAGGGAGACCTCGCGCTCCATGACCTTGCGGACCGTGGCGAGATCAAGCCCCAGGTCGCGCAGGGTCCGTACGAGCTCCAGCCGGGCGACGGCGGTGGTGTCGTAGCGGCGGTAGCCGGCCGGGCTGCGGTCGGCCGGTGTCACGATTCCGCGGTCGGAGTAGAAGCGGATGGTCTTGACCGTGAGGCCGGTGCGCCGGGCCAGTTCGCCGATGGAGTAGAGGGCGTCGCCACCCGGGCGCTCGGGGCAGTGGGAGTGGTGGGGATCGGTGGCGGGGTGGGAGTCGGTGGCGGGGTGGGAAACGTTGGCGGGGTGGGAATCGGTGGAGAAATGGAAATCGTGGGAGTGGGTGGAGCGGAGGGGGTCGCCGTGCATGTCCTCACCTTTGCGTCTCCCCTTGCTGGAGACTCAAGTGGGTATCGGTACGTCCGCCTCCCTCAATGCGGTCGCGGCGGCGTCCAGTCGGCATGGCGCAGGATCGTGCGGACGGTGACGCCGGACGGGGCGAGTCGAAGGGCCGTGTTGCGCAGGGCGATGGCCAACGGGTGGGTCAGTTGCTGGCCCATACGGCCGGCTTGGCGGGCGGCGCGGGCGATGGACTGGGTACGGGGGCGGCGTTCCGCGTCGTAGCGGGTCAGTGCCGCCTCGACGCCGCGCTCGGCGGCCAGTGCGGCGGCGAGAGTGGCCGCGTCCTCCAGAGCCTGGCAGGCGCCCTGGCCGAGGTTCGGGGTCATGGCGTGGGCCGCGTCGCCGAGCAGGGCGATCCGGCCCACGGCGTAGGTGGGCAGGGGGGTGGCCAGTTCGTTGATGTCGTGGTGCAGGACGGCCTCGGGTCGGGTGGCGTCCAGCAGCGCCGGGATCGGGTCGTGCCAGTCGGCGAATCGGCGGCGCATCTCGGCGAGCGGGTCGGGAAAGCGCACGCCGGCGGGCGAGTTGAGGACCGCATGCCACTCGGCGCGTCCGTCGGTGAAGGCGATGTGGCCGAACTCGGCGCCGGGCCCCCAGGTCAGTTCGAAGTCGGTGCGCAGCTCGACCGGGCGCTCGGTGATGGCGCGCAGTACGGTCGCGCCGCTGTAGGCGGGCCCGGGGTGGCCGGGGAAGAGCTGCCTGCGCAGCCGGCTGTTGATGCCGTCGGCGGCCACGACCAGATCCGCGTCGAGAACGGCGTCCCCCACCGGTATCCGCACCCGGGCCGGGTCGGCGCGGTCGACGGAGGTCACCTCGGCGCCGATGCGGAGCGACTCGGGGGGCAGGGCCTCGCGGAGCACCCGGTGGAGTGCGGCACGCGGGATGCCGACGATGGGGGTGCCCAGTGCGCGCTCCAGCGCGACGCCGTCCATACGGGCCAGCCGGCCGCCGTCCGGCGTACGGGTGCCGCCGACGTACTGCGGGCGTGCGGCGGCGCGGACCGCCGCGCCGACACCGAGGGCGTCCAGGGCGCGAATGCCGTTGGCGTGCAGGGAGATGCCCGCACCGGCGTCGTCGAGGACGGCGGCGCGTTCGACGACGGTCACGTCCCAGCCGATCCTGCGCAGGCCGATCGCCGCGGCCAGCCCACCGATGCCTCCCCCGACCACCACCGCACTGCTGCCCACCACGGTCCCCTCTCTCCCGGTCTCCGGTCAGGCCTGACCGGAGAGGCCTGCGCCGGCCTCGACCGGCCGCTACCTGTATCTGCCTGTCTCCGCCGGCCTCTGTCGACCTCTGCGGGGAGGCCTCCGTCAGCTTCTGCAGGCTTCTACAGATGTAGAAGATCGTATCCCGTACCTCTACAGGTGTAGAAAGGAGGGGTGACCACGGATCAACGCACGGCTCGACGCACGGTTCTCGCCGATGCCGCCATCGACGTGCTGGCCGAGGCGGGGATGCGGGGCCTGACCCACCGGGCCGTGGACCGCGCCGCGGAGCTGCCGGCGGGGACCACCTCCGCGTACTACCGCACCCGGCAGGCACTGCTCACCGCGCTGGTCCGGCGGCTCGTCGCACGCGACCAGGAGGAGCTGCAGAGGGCGGGGGAAGCGACGCCTGCGCCGCGTGACGCCGAGGAACTCGCGGGCCAGATCGCCGGGTTCGTCGAGCGGCGGCTCACGGGAGAGGGCCGGCAGCGGTCCCTCGCGCGCTATGCGTGCGCCCTGGAGAGCGCGCACCATCCTGAGCTGCGGGAGATCCTGGTACCGCGGGAGAACGCCGGACGGGACACCGTGCGCGGCTTCCTGGCCGCGCAGGGCGTGGCCGATGCCGAAGGCCGCACGCTCACCCTGCTGGCCTGCGTGGACGGACTGGTCTTCGACCGGCTGCTGGGTGGCGGGGGCGTGCTCGAGGAGGAGATCCGGGGGCTGATCGCCGCCGCGTTGCGGTAGCCGCGGGGAGGGAGGCGGTCGCGGGGAGGATGCCGCCCGGCCACCCCCGCCCGGCCGCTCACGGCCCCAGGGGCTCCCAGCCGAAGAAGATCGTCCCGAAGATACTGAGCACCCAGAGCACGGCGAGCGCCGCGACCACGCCGAGTGCGGCGATTCCGATCACAACTGCTTTGGCCCCTGCGCTGTTTGCCATGGCTCGATTCTCCTCCGCACCTTGTCAGGAGCGTGCGGCGGGGTGCCGGTTGCGAGGGTCACCGGCCAGCACGGGCCGCCGGTCACCGGAAGCGTTACGCTCGTGATGCAGGCAGGCGTTCCGACCGCAGTGGCGGCCACGAGCCAGTACGCGGAGGCGGCCATGAGCCAGTACGACGAATACACGACTCCGTCGCAGGCCGAGGGCGAACGGCTGGAGGAGGACATGGATCCGGGCCAGCCGCAGCACCCCGAGACGATGCGGACCCAGCCTTCCCAGGCGGAGGGCGAGCGTCGGGCCGAAGACGACGAGTGAGGGGCCATCGGCTCACGGGCCGAGGGCCGAGTGGGGTTCACCGCGGTGGCGGCGTCCGCTCACCGGGTGGGTGGTGTCGTCCACTCACCGGCTGGTGTCGTCTGCTCACCGGGTGGTGTCGTCTGTTCGTCCCCGCGGCGGCCTTCCGCGCCCGCGAGTGTCTCCCGTAGCGCCGCACGGGCCGCCGCGAGCTCGGCGGACCGCTGGTCGAGGGCGCGCAGCTGTTCCCGGAGCGCGTCGAGCACGCCGGGACAGGGCCGTACCGCGGACGTGCCGGTGGTGCAGGGCAGCACCTGGCGGATGACCCGGGTCGGCAGCCCGGCGGCGAGGAGGGCGCGGATGCGCCGTACGGCCGCGGCGTCGGAGTCCGCGTAGACCCGATAGCCGTTGGCCAGCCGCTCGGGCCGCAGCAGTCCCGCCCGCTCGTAGTAGCGCAGCAGCCGCTCGCTGGTCCCCGTCCGCTCGGCCAGCTCCCCGATCAGCACGGCCTCCCCCTCTCGCTTGACCTTCCAACGGTGTCAGGGATCAACACTGGCCCCGCCGCCCGCATTCCGCCGGTGGCAGGCACCCAGGAAGGCGCACATGATCATCGATGCCCACAGCCACGTCCACGACCCGCTCGACCTCCACCTGGCCGCGCTGGACGACGCGGGCGTGGACCGTACGGTCCTCTTCCCGACCCGTCCGCACCCGGAACGGGCGACGGACCTGGCGTCCCTCCGTCACGAGATGGGCGTGCTGGAGCGTGCGCTCAGTGGCGGAGCCGGTGGTCGTACGGGCACGGCTGGTGACGACGGGTACGCGGCGGCCTGGCGGGAGCTGGACGAGGCGCTGGCCGCCCACCCCGCCCGCTTCCTGGGCTTCGGCTCCGTACCCCTGGGGCGGGGTGCGGACGAGACCGCGGCGTGGGTGGCCCGGGAAGTGGTCGGCCGCGGACTGCACGGTATCGGGGAGCTCACCCCGCCGCCGGACCGGGCGATCCTGGTCGAGCCGGTGCTGCGGGCGGCGCACGACCACGGCGGGCTCCCCGTGGTCGTCCACGGCTACGCCCCCACGTCCGCGGCCGACGTGCGCACGCTGGCCGGACTGGCGGCCCGCTACCCGAAGGTGCCGCTGGTGATCAGCCAACTGGCCGGAACCCATTGGATGGCGGCGATCGAACTGGCCCGGGACACACCCAACCTCTACCTGGAACTGTCCACCGCGAACATCGTGTTCGCCGTCCGCCTGGCCATCCACGAACTCCCCACCCGCACCCTCTTCGGCTCGGACGCCCCGTATGGCGATCCCGTCCTCTCGCGCGCCACCGTGGAGCGGGTCACGCCGCCCGGGGAGGTCCGCGAGAGGGTGCTGGGCGGGAATCTGGCGGAGCTGCTGGGCCTGGGGTGACGCGCTCAGTGGGCGTGCTGCTGCACCGTGGCCGGGATGATCCGGTAGTCCCGCTCGAAGACGAGGTTGTGGACCTGCGCGGCCGCGATCTCGCGCAGCGCCGTCAGCTTGGCGGCGGCCTGCTCCTCGGTGAAGACGTTGAGCGGCCAGTCGCGCAAGCTGCCACCGCGCAGATGCGGATGGTGGAATCCGGCGCCGAAGAAGGCGTGCAGCACGACCGGGCCGACCCCGGCGTCCCGCTGCTCGGGCCAAGTGAGGGACCAGACCGCGTCGGCCCCCTCGTCGCCCGACCGCATGCCGGTGGCCAGGATCTCTCCGGTGCCCAGGAGCAGGTCCTCGTTGATCTCGCCGAGTGCCTGCCGCGCGTACGGGTCGAGGAGCTCGATCGTCCGGGCGAAGAGACGCTCCTTGTCCTCACGGGAGACCGCCCGCTCGTGCGTACCGTCGCGGAGATCGGCGAAATGCCTCAGCAGCTCTGCGGTGTATCCGGGCCGGGACGCGTCCATGGGTCCTCCTCACTGGGGGCGCGGTGCCCGCGGGCAGCGGGTGCTGTGCGGGCACCGCCGCGGCTCTCTCCCTCCAGCGTTTGCCGGAACGGACAGATCCGCACGCCGGGATCCACAGGGCCCGATGCGTCGCGGAACGGAACCCGATGCCGCACGGAGATCGCATACCGCGGAAATTTCGATGCACCTGGCAAGCACGTCGGTTACGCTCTGCGGCGACATCGCGTGTCGGTCACCGGCTGGGTGAGGCATGGAGGTGTCGGGAGATGCCTTCGGAGGCATTCCTTGTCGGTTGAGTTGAACCACACGATCATCCACGCCCGGGACAACCGGGAGTCCGCCACCTTCTTCGCGGACCTGCTGGGCCTTCACATCACCACGGAGTGGGGCCCGTTCATCGCCGTCGGTCTGAGCAACGGCGTCACGCTGGACTTCGCCACGATCCCCGCGGACAAGATCACCCCGCAGCACTACGCCTTCCTGATCTCCGAGGAGGAGTTCGACCGGGCGTACGCACGGATCACCCAGCGCGGCCTTGAGCACTGGGCCGACCCGCACCAGCAACAGCCCGGCGCGATCAACCGCAACGACGGTGGTCGGGGCGTGTACTTCCTGGACCCGGCGGGCCATGCGATGGAGCTGATCACCGTCCCGTACCGCGGCTGGCCGGCGTAAGCACCCGCGCCGAAGCACCGAAGGCCGCACCCCGCCGAGGGGTGCGGCCCCGGCGGCCGTCCGGACCGCCACGGCGTGCGGGTCAGCGGCTGCGCGGCGGCAGCGGGAGCGGGAGGCCCGGCAGGCCGTCGATGCTGGCGGCGATGTGTTCCTTCTTCTCGAAGTAGTGGGACAGGGAGGCGTCGTCCTCCCGCGCGAAGCGCTTGCGGTGCAGATCGCGGTCCTCTTCGTACGTCATGAAGGGCACGGCGTAGCCGCAGGTGTCGCGGATGAGGTCGGCCGTCACCACGATGACGGCGCGCAGGCCGTGCGGGGTGGGGTCGACGTCCGGGAAGTGCCTGAGCAGTTCCTCGAAACGCGGGTCGTCACGGAAGACCGGCTCGCCGTGGCCGTGGACGCGCACGATGTTCGGCGGTCCCTGGAATGCGCACCACATCAGGGTGATACGGCCGTTCTCCCGTAGATGGGCGATGGTTTCGGCGTTGCTGCCGGCGAAGTCGAGGTAGGCCACGGTCTGTTCGTCCAGTACCGCGAAGGAGCCGACCAGGCCCTTCGGGGAGAGGTTGACCGTGCCGTCGCCGGACAGCGGTGCCGTCGCGGTGAAGAAGAGCGGCTGTGCCTCGATGAAGGCGCGCAGTCTGCCGTCTATGCGTGAGTACGTCTTTCCCATGCGTCGATTCTCGTCCGGGCGTGGGCGCATGGACGAGGGAGTTGGGGCGGTCAGCGGTCCCGGTAGCTGTTCCCGGACGAAACAGGAGCGCCCTTCACCGTGGACACCACCAGCATCTTCGTGACCGCTCCGGTGTCCGAGACGACGTCGCGTACGTGGCGGAAGCCGAGGCGTTCGCAGAGGGCGAGGCTGGCGGTGTTCTCGGCGCCGACCATGCCGTAGACCTCTTCGAGGCCGAGGGTGTCGGCGGCGTAGGTCAACAGGCCCTGGACGAGTTCACTGCCGAGGCCCCGGCCCCAGTGTCTTCTGACCAGGGCGGCGATGGCTTCGTGGCCGTCGACGTTGCCGGTCTTCTTGATCTCGGCGTGGCCGATGTAGTCGCCGTCGGACCAGACTCCCCACACGTCGAAGAGGTTCTTGCCGTAGACGTCGGTGAGGATCGAGCGGTAGACGGTGCGGATGTCCGCTTCGGAGCATCTCTCCTGGCCCATCCAGCGGCAGACCACTTCGTCGCTGAGGAGCCCGACGAAGGCGTCCTCGTCCTCGGGACGGTAGGGGAGGAAGAGCAGCCGTGCGGTGCGCAGGGTCGGGGTCATGGCAGACGTCCTTGTCGTCGGTGGGAGGGCCACGGGCAAAAGGCCACATAGGGATATCCGGGGGGGACGGGAGGTGGGGGGACGTGTCGCCCGGTCGGCGTGGGGCGCGGCGGGGTGCCGCGCCCCACGCGTACCGGTGACGGGTGATCAGGCTCCGGCGTTCTCCATGCGTTCGCGGAGGCTGCGGGGGCGCATGTCGGTCCAGACCTCGTCGACGTAGGCGGAGCACTCGTCCTGGGTGCCCTCCTTGCCGACGGCGTGCCAGCCGGCCGGGATCTCCAGGTCGGCGAGCCACAGCGAGTACTGGTCCTCGTCGTTGCGCAGGACCTGGTAGCGGGCGTTCTCGTCCATGTCACTTCTCCTTGGGTCGGTTGAGCCGGGTTGAGGTGCCGTGAGTGATTCTGGTGGGTCGGTGAGGGTGGTTCAGAGGCTGCTCCTGGCGTGCCGGGCTATCTGGTGGAGGGCCTCGGTGAAGTCCTCGGCGACGGAGCGGACGGTGGTCTCCTCGTGGGTGTCGGGGCGGTAGTGCCAGGTGAAGGTGAGCCGGCCGTTCTGGACGGCGCCGACCGCCTCCAGCAGGTGGGAGCCGGGGTCGCGGGGATCGTGGTCCTGGCCGAAGCTGCCGTGTTCGGCGCGGATCAGGCCGCCGTCGGTGCCGGAGCCCGTGCGGCGGGCGTCCCATTGGCCGAGGTAGTTGAAGACGAGCCGGCCGTGGCCGGTGCGCTCCAGGCGTTGGCGGATCTCCGGGCTGCCGTAGGTGCGCAGGGCCCCGAAGCCGAGGCCGTTGCCGGGGACGGTACGGAGTTGCCGTCGGACGGACTTGACCAGGGCGCGCCAGTCCCGGGTGGGCCCGAGGTCGGTGCGGTCGGGGATGTGCAGGCCGACCGGGTGGACGGTGGTGAACCAGCCGACGGTGCGGGAGAGGTCGACGCCGTCCAGGACGTCCTCGCGGCCGTGTCCTTCGAGGTCCACGGAGACCCGGTCCTGGTCGGTCCAGCGGGCCAGGGCGAGGGCCAGGGCGGCGAGCAGGACGTCGTTGATGCGGGTGCGGTAGGCGGTGGGGGCGGCCCGGAGGAGTGCCGTGGTGTCGGGCTCGTCCAGGGTGCGGGTCAGGGTCCTGGTTTCGGCGGTGGTTGCGGGCTCCGGGGTGTGGTCGACGGGGAGCGGGGCGGAGGTCAACGCCTCTTCCCAGTACGGGAGTTCGTGGTCCAGGGCGCCCGCGGCGACATGTGCGGCCAGGCCCCGGGCCCAGTCGCGGAAGGACGTGGTGCGGGCCCCGAGCGTGACCGGCCGGCCCTGGGCGGCCTGGTGGTAGGCGGTGTCCAGGTCGTCGAGGAGGATCCGCCAGGACACCGCGTCGACGACGAGGTGGTGGGCCACCAGGAGCAGGTAGCTGGGGTGGTCCTGGTCGCCGGTGAAGAGCGCGGCGCGGAGCAGCGGGCCGCGGCCGATGTCGAAGCCGGTGTGCAGGGTGTCGGCGGTCGTGCGGAGGGCGGTGTCGGTCTCGTCGGGGGTCAGTCCGGTCAGGTCGTGGTGGGTGAGGAGGCGGGCCGGGGTGGCGGGTGGGGGCGGGTTGTGCTGGTGCCAGCGGCCGTCCTGTTCGGTGAAGCGCAGGCGGAGGGCGTCGTGGTGGGTGAGGAGGGCGGTGAGTGCCGCTTCCAGTGCGGTGGGGTCGGGTGCGCCGTCGAGTTCGAGCAGGGCGGACTGGTTGAAGTGGTGGTGGTTGGCGCGCGGGGTGGTCAGGAACCAGTGCTGGATGGGGGTGAGGGGCAGCTCGCCGGTGACCGGGCCGTCGTCGGCCCGGTCGGGGCCGGTGGTCACCACGGTGGCCAGCTCGGCAACGGTTTGATGGGTGAACAGGTCCTTGGTCGCGAGGTGCAGTCCGGTCCGGCGCAGTCGTGAGACGACCTGCATGCTGAGGATCGAATCGCCGCCCAGGGCGAAGAAGTTGTCGTCGGCGCCCACGGTGTCGAGGCCGAGGACTTCGGCCCAGATCCGGGCGATACGGCGTTCGGTGTCCGTGCGCGGGGCGACGTGGTGGGCGGCGGTGGCCGTGGACGGGGCGGGTGCGGGCAGTGCCCGGCGGTCGGTCTTGCCGTTGGGGGTGAGGGGCAGCTCGGCCAGCGGGACGAACACCGACGGCACCATGTGGGACGGGAGGGTGCGGGCGAGGTCGGCGCGCAGTTCCTGGACGTCCAGGGCCTCCGGTGGCCCGTCGGCGGGGACGACGTACGCGACCAGTCGGCCGGGGGCGGGCGGCCGGGCGTCGGACGGGCCGGTGGTGCGGACCACGACCGCGGCGTCCCGGACCTGTGGGGTGCGCCGCAGGGCGCTCTCGACCTCGCCGGGTTCGATGCGGTAGCCGCGGACCTTGACCTGGTCGTCGGTGCGTCCGGCGTAGCGGAGTTGGCCGTCGGCGCCCCACCGCACCAGGTCGCCGGTGCGGTACATCCGGCTGCCGGGCGGGCCGAAGGGGTCGGCCGGGAAGCGGGCGGCGGTCAGGCCGGGGCGGCCCAGGTAGCCGCGGGCGAGTCCGGCGCCGGCCACGTACAGCTCGCCGGTGACGCCGACCGGTACGGGGCGCAGGGCGGCGTCCAGGACGTAGGCACGGGTGCCGTCGAGGGGCTCGCCGATGGGCGGGGCGCCCGCTCCGGGGGTCAGCGGTCCGGTCCAGGTGGCCACCACGGTGGCTTCGGTGGGGCCATAGGAGTTGATCATGCGGCGGCCCGGGGACCAGTGGTCGACGAGGTCGGCCGGGCAGGCCTCGGCGCCGACGATGAGGGTGCGCAGGTCCGTCAGGGTGCCGGCCGTCTCGGGCGGAACGGTGGCGAGTGCGGCGGGCGGGATCAGGGTGTGGGTGATCCGCCGGTCGGCGAGCACCTGGGCGAGCCGGTCGCCGAGCAGCGGCCCCTCCTCCCCGGCGATCAGGGTGGCGCCGGTGAGCAGGGAGATGCACAGCTCCAGTACGGAGGCGTCGAAGCTGGGCGAGGCGAATTGGAGGACCCGGTCGCCGGGGCGTACGTCGTAGCGGTCGGCGGCGGCCGCGGTGAAGCCGGCGAGTCCGGTGTGCGTCACCACCACGGCCTTGGGGGTGCCGGTGGAACCGGAGGTGTAGATGACGTAGGCGGGGTGGGCGGTGGTGAGGGGGGCCGGGCGGTCCGCGTCGGTGGGGGCGGTCGTGGGGCCGTCGGGGCACCAGACGTCCTTCGGGTCGTCGAGGACCAGGGCGGCCGCGGAGTCGCGGACCATGAACTCCCGGCGTTCGGCGGGGTAGTTGGGGTCGACGGGCAGGAACGCGCCACCGGCCTTGGCGACCGCGAGTTGCGCCACGACCATGTCCGTGCCGCGCGGCAGCGCCAGGGCGACCAGCCGTTCCGGGCCGATGCCGCGGGAGATCAGCCGGTGGGCCAGGCGGTTGGCGGCGGTGTCCAGCTCGGCGTAGGTCAGTACGCGGTCGCCGTCGGCGACCGCGGGAGCGTCCGGCCGCCGGGTCACCTGCCGGGCGAACAGCTCGGGCAGGGTGGCCGGCGGGACCTGGTGGCGTTCGCCGTGCCGGGCGGTGAGCAGGCGGCGGAGTTCCTCGGCGGGCGCCAGCGGGAGGGCGCCGAGCGGGCGGTCGGGGTCGTCGGCGAGTGCGGTGAGCAGGGTGGTGAGCTGGTCGGCCGTCCGGCGTGCGGTGTCCGCGTCGAACAGGTCGGTGGGGTAGGTGAGCAGCCCGTGCAGGGCGCCGGATTCGGCCTCGGCGAATTCCAGGGTGAGGTCGAAGGCGGCCTCGTCCCGCTCGGGTGCGATGTCGCTGACCTTCAGGCCGGGCAGGTCCATCGGCGCGCCGGGGGCGTTCTGCAGCACCACCATGGCCTGGAAGAGCGGGGTGCGGCTGGTGTCGCGGTCCGGCTGGACCTCGTCCACCACCCGCTCGAACGGCACGTCCTGGTGCGCGAAGGCGTCCAGCACGGTGCCGCGGACCTCGGCGAGGAAGTCCGGGAAGGACCGCTCCGGGTCGACGGTGGAGCGCAGCACCAGGGTGTTGACGAAGAAGCCGATCAGCCGCTGGGTTTCCGGGCGTTCACGGCCGGAGGTGACGGTGCCGACGGCGATGTCGCGCTGGCCGGAGAGCCGGGCCAGCAGTGTCTGGACCGCGGCGACGAGGGTCATGAAGAGGGTGGTCTGCCGGGTCCGGCCGAACTCGGCGAGCCGGCGGGCGGTTTCCGGCGGCAGGACGAGTCCGATCGTGGCGCCGTGCCGGGTGCGCACCGGCGGCCGGGGCCGGTCGGTGGGCAGCTGCAGTGGTTCGATGCCGGTCAGTCGGTCCTTCCACCAGCGGAGTTGGTCCTCGGCGGCCGGGCCGGTGAGCGCGGCCCGCTGCCATTGGGCGACGTCGGCGTACTGGACGGGCAGCGGCGGCAGCGTGGCCGGGGTGCCGGTGAGCGCGGCGCGGTAGAGGTGGGCCAGGTCGCCGGTGAGGATCCCGGTGGACCAGCCGTCGGTGACGATGTGGTGCAGGGTCAGGGTCAGGACGTGGTGGTCGTCGGCGAGCCGGATCAGTCCGGTTCGCAGCAGGGGGCCGCGGCGCAGGTCGAAGGGGCGGGTGCGCTCGTCGGCGAGCAGCTGCGCCAGTCGCTCCGGGTGGTCGCCGGGCGGCAGCGCCGTCAGGTCGTGCAGCGGCAGCGGGACGTCCTGCGGCGGGTGCACGATCTGCACGCCCTGGCCGTCGACGGAGTCGAAGGTGGTGCGCAGCGATTCGTGCCGGGCCACCAGTGCGGTCAGCGCGGCGGCGAGCGCGGTGGTGTCCAGCCGGCCGCGCAGCCGCAGTGCGAGCGGGGTGAGGTACTCGGTGCTCTCCGGGGCGAACGAGTCCAGGAACCACAGGCGTTGCTGGGCGAAGGACTGCGGGAGCGGGGTGTCCCGGCCGACCGGGACCAGGGCGGCGCCCGCCCCGCCGGCGGGCTGCTCGGGCGCGGTGAGCAGTGCGGCGAGGGCGGCCGGGGTCGGGTGGGTGAACACCGCCCGCGGGGTCAGCTCGGTGCCGAACTCCTCCGCCAGCCGTGAGGTGAGCCGGATGCTGAGGATGGAGTCGCCGCCGAGGGCGAAGAAGTCGTCGGTCACCCCGACCTCGGGCACGCCGAGGACCTCGGCCCAGACGGCGGCGGTGCGGCGTTCGGCGTCGGTGCGCGGTGCGACGGCCTCCGCCCGGCCGGTGGCGGCGTCGGGGGCCGGCAGGGCGGACCGGTCGACCTTGCCGTTGGCGCTCAACGGCAGCGCGTCCAGCGGGACGAGGGCGCTGGGCACGAGGTAGTCGGGCAGGGTGCGGCGGGCGTGGGCGCGCAGTGCGTCGGGGTCGAGCCCGTCGTGCCCGACGACGTAGGCGACGAGCTGTTTCGCGCCGGAGCGTCCTTCGCGGGCCACCACGGCCACGTCCGCGACGGCCGGGTGGGCCGCCAGGGCGCCCTCGACCTCGCCGGGTTCGACGCGGAAGCCGCGGATCTTGACCTGGTCGTCGGCGCGGCCGAGGAACTCCACGGTGCCGTCGGGGTGCCGGCGGGCGAGGTCACCGGTGCGGTACATCCGGGTGCCGGGCGGGCCGGACGGGTCGGCGACGAAGCGGGCGGCGGTCGCTCCGGGCCGGCCGAGGTAGCCGCGGGCGACGCCCTCGCCGGCCAGGTAGAGCTCGCCCGCGGTGCCGGGCGGTACCGGCCGCAGCCGGGCGTCCAGGACGTGCACCCGCATGTCGTCGAGCGGCCGTCCGATGGGCACCGGGTCGGGCACCGCGGCCGCGTCGGTCATGGTGTGGGTGGTGGCGAAGGTGGTGGTCTCGGTCGGGCCGTAGCCGTCCACGACGGTCAGGCCGGGGCAGGCGTCGAGGACCCGGCGGACGGCCACGGCCGGGACCACGTCACCGCCGGTCCATACCTGGCGCAGCCCCGCGAAGCAGTCCGGCGCGTCCTGCGCCAGCAGCCGGAACAGCCCGGCCGTCAGCCACAGTGCGGTCACCTCTCCCCCGCCGGCCAGCCGCCGCAGCCGGGCCGCGTCGACGGCGCCCGGCGGGGCGACCACGATGCGGCCGCCGTTCAGCAGGGGCGCCCAGACCTCGAAGGTGGCGGCGTCGAACGCCACCGGGGAGTGCAGCAGGATCCGTGCGCAGTCCGGGCCCTGGAAACGGCTGTCGGTGGCGAGCGCGGCCACGTCGCGGTGGCGCACGCCGACGGCCTTGGGCTCACCGGTCGAGCCGGAGGTGAACATCACATACGCGAGGCGGTCGGGGTCGGCGGCCGGTGCCGGCGGCGGTCCGGCCGGGCCGTCGGTGCGGGCGTCGGTCACGTCCTGGTCGGTGAGCCGCACCGTGACCCCCGCCTGGTGGAGCAGGGTGCGGCGGCGTTCCTCGGGGGCGCGCAGGTCCACCGGGACGTAGGCGCCGCCGGCCTTGAGCACCGCGAGCTGGGCGACGACGAGCGGCACCGAACGGTCCATGAGCAGCGCCACCCGGCCCTCGGCAGGCAGTCCGCCGGAGCGCAGCCGGTGCGCCAACTTGTCTGCCCAGTCGTTCAGTTGACGGTACGTCACGTCTTGTTCGCCGTCGCTGAGGGCGACGTGGTCCGGGGTGCGGTGGGCCTGTTCGGCGAAGAGGGCCACCGGGGAACCGGCCGGTGTGCGGCGCGCCGGGGTGTTCCACCGCCGCAGCAGTGCGCGGTCGGCGTCGGTGAGCGGGTCGAGGTCGTCCACGGTCCGGGCGGTGCCGTCGGCGACGGCGGTGAGCAGGGCCCGCAGCCGGTCGGCGGTGCGCTCCACCGTGCCGCGGTCGAACAGCGCCGGGTCGTAGGCGAGACCGAAGCCGAGGCGGTCGGCGAGGTAGGCGCGCAGGCAGAGCGGGAAGGTGGGGGCGTCGTCGGCCCGCACCTCGGTGATGCGGATGCCGGCGCCGGCCGCGGCCGACTCGTCGAAGGGGTAGTTCTCGAAGACCACCATGCTGTCGAACAGCGGCTCGCCGGCGGGGAGTTCGCTGAGTGCCTGGATGCGGGCGAGCGAGACGAAGTCGTAGCGGCGGGAGTCGCTCTGCTGTTCCTGGAGGTCGCGCAGCCAGTCCGGCACGGTCCGGGCGCCGTCGATCCGGGCCCGGGTCGGGACGGTGTTGATGAACATGCCGACCATCGACGCCACACCGGCCAGTTCGGCCGGGCGGCCGGAGACGGTGGTGCCGAACACCACGTCCCGGCGGCCGGCGGCGCGGGCCAGCAGCAGCGCCCAGGTGCCCTGGACGACCGTGTTGACGGTGAGCCCGTGGCGTCCGGCCATCGTCCGCAGCCGGTCGGAGACCTCGGGGGTCAGTTCGACGGCGACGCTGTCGGTGGCCCGGGCGCGGTGCGCCTCGGTGGGCCGCCGGTCGTACGCGAGCGGGGTGCGGGCGGTGAATCCGGCCAGCGCGTCGGCCCAGTGCCGTTCGGCCCGCTCCTCGTCCTGGTCCGCCAGCCACTGGAGGAAGTCCCGGAACGGGCGGCGGGCCGGCGGGCGGACGGTGGTGCCGCGGGCCGCGGCGGCGTACTGCGCGCACACGTCGGTGAAGATCTGGCCGGTGCTCCAGCCGTCGAGCATCAGGTGGTGCGAGGACCATACGAGGAGGATCTCGTCGTCGGGGAGCGCGGCCACCGCGATCCGGCTGAGCGGGGCGCGGGTGAGGTCCGGGCCGGCGGCGCGTTCCTCGGCGAGCAGCTTCTCCAGTGCCCGGTCGCGTTCGCCGGGTGTCAGGGTCCGCCAGTCGTGGTGGGTGACGGGCAGCACGGCGTGCCGGTGGACGACCTGGACGGGGTGCGGCAGGCCGTGCCAGTGGACGCTGCTGCGCAGGGCCGGGGTGTGGTCGGCGACCCGCTGCCAGGCCGCGGCGAAGGCGTGCGGGTCGGCGATGCCGGCGATCTTGACCGCCATCTGGTCGAAGTAGGCGCCGGCGTCGTCGACCAGCCCGTGGAAGAGCATGCCGGCCTGGAGCGGGGTCAGCGGATGGATGTCCGCCACGTCGCGGCCGTCGCCGGCGAGCTGGTCCACCTGGCGCTGGTCGAGTCCGGCGAGCGGGAAGTCGGAGGGGGTGCGGCCGCCGGTGTCCGGGCGGGCGCAGTGCGCGACGATCTCGTCGAGCGCCGCGAGGGTGTCCTCGGCGAGGCGGCGCACGGTGGACTCGTCGTAGACGGCGGGCGGGTAGGTCCAGCCCAGTTCGAGCCGGCCGTCCTGGACCACGCCGGTCACATCGAGCAGATAGCTGCGTTCCTCGTCAGGGTCGGTGTCCTGGCCGGCGGGCGGCAGCGCGGCCCGGTAGAGCCCGTCGTCCGCCGGGCGGTCCGTGGCGGCGATCTCCCACTGGCCGTGGTAATTGAAGCCGATCCGCGGCCGCGGCGCGTCGGGCAGCGGGGCGTCCGGGGCGAGGTGGCGCAGCGCGCCGTAGCTCAGTCCACGCAGCGGGACGGCCCGCAGCTGTTCCTTGACGGACCGGACGGTGTCGCGCCAGTCGGCGTCCGGGGCGACGGTCAGGGCGAGCGGGAATTCGGCGGTGAACCAGCCGACGGTACGGGACAGGTCGAGGTCCTCGAAGAGATCCTCGCGACCGTGCCCCTCGACGCCGAGGAGGACGGTGTCCCGGCCGCTCCAGCGGCTCAGGGTGCGGCCCAGGGCGCTGAGCAGGACATCGTTGACCTGGGTGCGGTAGACGTCCGGGACCTGACGCAGCAGGGCCTCGGTCGCGTCCCGGCCGAGGCGGACGGTCAGGGTGGCGGCGGCGCCGTCGGGGTGGGCGCCGGGCCGGTCGACGGGGAGGGCGGCGGGGGTGCCGCAGACCCGGGTCCAGTACGGCAGATCGCCGTCGAAGGCGCCGGAGCGGGTGTGCCGTTCCAGGCGGTCGGCCCAGTGAGGATAGGGGGTGCTCGCCGGGGGCAGGGCGGCCGGGCGGGCGGCGGAGGTGTCGCGGTAGGCGGCCGCCAGGTCGGCCAGCAGGATGCGCCAGGAGACCCCGTCGATGACCAAGTGGTGTGCGGTGAGCAGGAGTTGGAATGGGCGGCCGGCCCCGTGATCGAAGAGGAGGGCGCGGACGACACGGCCCTCGGTGGGGTCCAGGGAGATCTGTGCGTCGGCGGCCGCGCGCTGGACGGCGTCCTCCTGCGCGCGGTCGTCGAGCCCGGTCAGGTCGAGGCGGGTGAAGACGTCCCCGGGGGCGGCGGGCAGCACCTCCTGGTGCCAGGTGCCGTCGGTGTGGCGGAACCGGGTGCGCAGCGCCGGGTGGTGGGCCATCAGGGCGTCGACGGCGCGGTGCAGCGCCTCCGGGTCGGTGCCCGGGGCGAGTTCCAGCCGCTGGGTCATGGTGAAGTGCAGCCGGTCGCCGGGCCGGCGGCCGTCGAGGTACCAGCGCTGGATGGGCGTGAGCGGTGCCGGTCCCGCCGGGGTCGTGGTGTCGGCGGTCGGCGGGGTGGCCACCGGGCCGGTGCGCAGGGCGAGTTCGGCGACGGTCTGGTGGCGGAAGACGTCCTTGGAGGTGAGGGCGAGTCCGGCCTGGCGGGCCCGGGAGACGATCTGGATGCTGAGGATCGAGTCGCCGCCGAGGGCGAAGAAGTTGTCCTCGACGCCGATGCGGGGGGTGCCGAGCACCTCGGCCCAGATGCCGGCGAGCAGCGTTTCGGCGTCGGTGCGCGGCGCCACGTACGGGGTGTCGGTGTCGGGCTGGAGCGGGGGTGCGGGCAGGGCGCGCCGGTCGGTCTTGCCGCTGCTGGTCCGGGGCACCCGCGCGAGCGGGACGAAGGCCGCGGGGACCATGTAGTCGGGCAGCGTGCGGCGCAGGTGGACGCGGAGTGCGTCCGCGGCGGGTTGCCGGCTGTCGCGGGGCACGACGTAGGCCACCAGCATCGTGCGGCCGGCCTGGGTGCGGGCCGCGACGACGGCGTCGCCCACCTCGGGGTGGTCGAGGAGCGCCGCCTCGACCTCGCCCGGCTCGATGCGGAAGCCGCGGATCTTGACCTGGTCGTCGGTGCGGCCGAGGAATTCCAGGAGTCCGTCGGGGTGCCGGCGGGCGCGGTCGCCGGTGCGGTACATCCGGCTGCCGGGCGGGCCGAACGGGTCGGCGAGGAAGCGCCCGGCGGTCAGGCCGGGCCGGCCCCGGTAGCCGCGGGCGACCTGCGCGCCGGCCAGGTACAGCTCGCCGGGCACACCGACCGGTACGGGCCGCAGCGCGCCGTCCAGCACATAGGCGCGCAGGTTGCGGCCGGGGCGTCCGATGACCGGGTGCGCGGGGTGGTCGGTGAAGCGCCCGTAGACCGCGTCGACGGTGCATTCGGTGGGGCCGTAGATGTTGTACGCGGTGACGCCGGGCAGCGCCCGCAGCTGCTGCCAGGCGGCGGTGCCGACGGCCTCGCCGCCGACCAGGACGAGCCGGGGGTGGTGCTCGCCGGTGGTGAACAGCCCGGCGGCCAGCAGCTCGTGCAGGAAGGACGGCGTCACGTTGAGGCAGTCCAGGCGGTGGGCGGCGATCTGTGCGACGAACGCGGCCGGGTCGAGCCGCACGTCCTCGTCGATCAGCTGCACCTGCTGTCCGAGGGCCAGCAGCAGCGGGCCCTCCCAGGAGGTGTCGAAGGAGAACGCGGCGCTCAGCGCGACGCGCAGCGGGGTGCCGTCGGCGGTGTGCGGGGCGACCAGCCCTTCCCGGTGGTCGTGGCAGAGGTTGATGAGCTGGCGGTGTTCGACGGCGACGCCCTTGGGGCGGCCGGTGGAGCCGGAGGTGTAGGTGAGGTAGGCGGTGTGCGCGGGGTGCAGCGGGGCGAGGCGGTCGGCGTCGGTGGGGTTGTGGGTGGGCTGCCGGTCCAGCGGGGCGTCGCGCAGCGTTTCGGGGGTGAGGACGGTCTGCGGTGCGGCGTCCGCGAGCAGGTACGCCACCCGGTCGGCGGGCAGCTCCGGGTCGACGGACAGCTGGGTGCCGCCGGCCTTGAGGACGGCCAGCAGCGCCACGAACATGTCGGTGGTGCGCGGGAGTTGGACGGCGACCACCCGCTCGGGGCCGACGCCGAGCGCGATGAGGTGGTGGGCCAGCCGGTTGGCGCGGGTGTTGAGCTCCGCGAAGTCCAGGGTGGCGTCCCGTGCCACCAGCGCGGTGGCGTGCGGGGTACGGGCCGCCTGGGCCTCGAACAGCTCGGGGAACGTGGTGTCCGGCACGGGCAGTAGGGCGCCCTGCCACTCCTCCAGCACCTGGTGGCGTTCCGCGTCGGACAGCAGCGGCAGGTCGCACACCGGGCGTCCGGGGTCGTCGGCGACCGCTTCCAGCAGCAGGCGCAGCCGGCCGGTCAGCCGCTCGACGGTGTCCCGGTCGAACAGGTCGGTGTGGTACTCGACGAAGCAGGTGAGGCCGCCGCCGTCCTGCTCGACGAAGTCGAGGCCCAGGTCGAAGGCGGCGGTCCGGCCCGGCGGCTGGACCGTCTCGACCTCCAGACCGGGCAGCTGCGGGGCCCGGCCGCCCAGGTTGTGCAGGGCCACCATGACCTGGAACAGCGGGGTGCGGCTGGTGTCACGTGCCGGCTGGAGCGCGTCGACGACCCGCTCGAACGGCACGTCCTGGTGGGCGAAGGCGTCCAGCACGGTGCCGCGCACCTGTGACAGCAGTGCCTCGAACGGCTCCTCGGCGCGCACCCGGGTGCGCAGCACGAGGGTGTTCACGAACATGCCGACCAGCTGCTCCAGTTCGGGGCGTTCGCGGCCGGCGGTCACGGTGCCGACCGCGATGTCCTCCTGGCCGGCCCAGCGGGCGAGGAGGACCTGGCAGGTCGCGAGCAGGGTCATGTAGAGGGTGGCATCGGCGCGCCGGCCGGTCTCCCGCAGCCGGTCGGTCAGTGCGGCGGGCAGCGAGAACTCCAGCAGTGCGCCGTGCTTCGTGCGCACCGCGGGCCGGGGCCGGTCGGTGGGCAGCTCCAGCGGGGCGAGGTCCGCCAACTGCTCGTGCCAGTAGTCGAGTTGCTGCTCGGCCGCGGCGGACCGGGCGCGTTGCCAGACGGCGTAGTCGGCGTACTGGACGGGCAGCGGGGGCAGGTCGGGCCGGCGGTCCTGCAGGGCCGCGGCGTACAGCTCGCCCAGGTCCCGGCCGAGGACGGCGGTGGACCAGCCGTCGGTGACGATGTGGTGCAGGGCCAGGGTGAGGACGTGCTCGTCCGGGGCGAGGCGGATCAGCCGGGTGCGCAGCAGGGGTCCGCGGGCCAGGTCGAAGGGGGTGGCGGCCTCGTCGGTGAGCAGCTCGTCGAGGGCGTCCGGGCGGGCGTCGGCCGGGACGGCGGACAGATCGTGGGTCGGCAGGTCCACCGGGCGGGGCGGGTGGACGTGCTGGTGGGCACGGCCGTCCTGCTCGGCGAAGGTGGTGCGCAGCGGTTCGTGCCGGGCCACCAGTCCGTCCAGGGCGGTGCGCAGCGCGGCCTCGTCGAGGCGGCCGCGCAGCCGCAGCACGAAGAAGGTCAGGTACTCGGTGCTGCCGGGCTCGAAGTGGTCGAGGAACCACAGGCGTTGCTGGGCGAAGGACAGCGGGAGCTCGGTTTCGCGGTCGGCCGGCGGGATCGAGTCGGCCGCGGCCCGGCGGTCTCCGGCCGGGTCGGGCAGCGCGGCGGCGAGGGCGGCCACCGTCGGCCGGGTGAACAGCAGTCGCGGCGAGACGTCCACGCCGAAGGCGGCGCGCAGTCGGGAGGTGACGCGGACGGCGAGGATCGAGTCGCCGCCCAGCGCGAAGAAGCTGTCCTCGACGCCGATCTCCGCGGTGTCCAGGACCTCGGCCCAGACGTCGGCGACCAGCCGTTCCGCCGCGGTGCGCGGGGCGGTGTGCTGCTCGCCGGCGGCGAAGCCGTCCGGGCCGGGGGCGGGCAGCGCCCGGTGGTCGAGCTTGCCGTTGACGGTCAACGGCAGCGCGTCCAGGGGCACGTAGGCGGCGGGGACCATATGGGCGGGCAGCGTCCGCTCCAGGTGGGCGCGGAGTGCGGTGGCGGACGGTGGGGCGTCCTGCCCGGTGCCGACGACATGGGCGACCAGCCGCCGTACGCCGGGGGTGTCCTCGCGCGCGGAGACCACGCAGGCGCTGATTCCGGGGTGGGCGTTGAGCGCGGCCTCGATCTCGCCGGGTTCGATGCGGAAGCCGCGGATCTTGACCTGCTGGTCGGCCCGGCCCAGATACGTAAGCGTGCCGTCGCGCCGCCACCGGGCGCGGTCGCCGGTGCGGTACATCCGGGTGCCGGGCGGCCCGAAGGGGTTGGCGACGAACCGTGCGGCGGTCAGCCCGGGCCGGTTCAGATAGCCGCGGGCCAGTCCCTCGCCGGCCACGTACAGTTCGCCGACGGCGCCGGGCGGCACCGGCGCGAGGTCGGCGTCGAGCACATGGAGTCGCAGGTCGGGCAGGCCGGTACCGATGGCACTGCCGGACGCGCCGGTCACCGTGGCACGGTCCAGCGGTGCGTGGGTGACGTGCACCGTGGTCTCGGTGATGCCGTACATGTTGACCAGGGCCGGGGCGGTGTCCGGGTGCCGCTCGTACCAGTCGGTGAGCCGGCCGAGGTCGAGGGCTTCGCCGCCGAAGATGACATGGCGAAGGGCCAACCGGCCGCCGTATTCCGGCTGTTCGGCGTCGGCGCGCATCAGCGGGTAGAAGGCGGAGGGTGTCTGGTTGAGGACGGTGACCCGTTCGTCCGCCAGCAGACGGAGGAAGTCCGCCGGTGAGCGGGCGATGTCGTGCGGGACCACGACCAGGCGTCCGCCGTGCAGCAGGGCGCCCCAGATCTCCCACACGGAGAAGTCGAAGGCGTAGGAGTGGAACAGGGTCCATACGTCGTGCTCGTCGAAGCCGAACCGGTCGCGGGTTACGGAGAACAGCCGCACCACGTTGGCGTGCGGGACGACCACGCCCTTGGGCCGGCCGGTGGAGCCCGAGGTGTAGATGACGTAGGCGGGGCTCTCCGGCAGCGGGCGGTGCTCCGGTGCGAGGCCGGTGGTGGGGCGCCGGGCCAGGTCGGCGCGGACCTCGGCGTCGTCTAGGAGCAGTCGCGGTACGGCCGTGTCGCCCAGTCGTGCGGCGACCGCGGTGGTGGTGACCAGCAGGGCGGGGGCGGCGTCGGTGAGCAGGTGGGCGATGCGGTCGCCGGGCAGCTCCGGGTCGACGGGTACGTAGGCGGCGCCCGTCTTCAGCACCGCCACGAGCGCCACGAGCAGGTCCGTCGAACGGGGCAGGGCGAGCGCCACGAAGCGCTCGGGGCCGGCGCCGGACGCGGCCAGTCGATGCGCCAACTGCTGTGCCCGGTCGTCGAGTTGGGCGTAGGTGAGGGTGTCACCGGAGCAGGTCACGGCAGTGGCGTCGGGGGTGCGGGCGGCCTGGGCCTCGAACAGGTCGACCAGGGTCCGGTCGGGCCGGCCGTGCGCGGAGCCGTTCCAGTCCACCAGCATCCGCCGGCGTTCCTCGGCGGTCGTCCAGGCCAGGTCGCGCAGCGGCCGTCCGGGGCCGACGGCGATCTCGTCGAGCAGCAGGCACAGCCGGTCGGCGAAGGAGCGGACGGTGGGCTCGTCGAAGAGGCCCGGGTCGTAGGCGAGGTCGAAGCCGAGGCGGTCGCCGTGGTGGGCGCGGAGCACCAGCGGGAAGTTGGTGGCGTCCAGGGAGGTGACGTCGAGGATGCGCACGCCGGCGCCGGAGGTCCGGGCCTCGTCGAAGGGATAGTTCTCGAAGGCGACCATGCTGTCGAAGAGCGCGGTGCCCGCGGGTACGTCGCTGAGCGAGGTCAGCTGCGCGAGCGAGGCGGTCTCGAAGCGGCGGGACTCGGACTGGGCGTCCTGGAGCTCCCGCAGCCAGTCGGCGGCCGGGATGTGTCCTTCGACGCGTACCCGGGTGGGCAGGGTGTTGATGAACATGCCCACCATGGCTTCGACGCCGGGCAGTTCGTCGGGGCGGCCGGAGACGGTGGTGCCGAACACCACGTCCGGCTCCCCGCTGTAGCGGGCCAGCAGCAGCGCCCAGGCGCCCTGCACCACGGTGTTGAGGGTCAGTCCGTTGCGCCGGGCGGTGTCCTCCAGCGCGCGGGACCGCTCGGGGGTCAGGCCGGCGGCCAGGACGTCGGCGGAGCGGGCGCGGTGGGCCTCGCGCGGCGGGCGGTCGCAGGGCAGCGGGGTCGGGGTGGCGAAGCCGGCGAGGACGGTGCGCCAGTGGTCCTCGGCGGCGCGCCTGTCGCGGCCGGTGAGCCAGCGGACGTAGTCGGCGAAGGGGCGGCGGACGGGCGGCGTCGCGGCCCGGCCGGTGGCGAGGGCGGCGTACTCCTCGCACACCTCGGTCAGCACCTGTGCCAGGCTCCAGCCGTCCAGGATCAGGTGGTGCGAGGTCCACAGCAGCCGCAGTTGCCCGGCGGGCAGGCGGATGAGGGTGAGCCGCATCAGCGGGGCGGTGCCGAGGTCGAGGCCCTGCGCCAGGTCGTCGGCCCGGAGGCGGGCCAGCCGGTCCGCGCGGGTGGCGTCGTCCAGGTCGCGCCAGTCCAGGTGGACGACGGGGACGGTGGCCCGGCGGTGGACGAGTTGCAGCGGGGCCGGTACGCCGTCCCAGACGACGGAGGTGCGCAGTACGGGGGTGCGGTCGGCCACCCGCTGCCAGGCCCGTGCGAAGGTCTCGGGTTCGGTCACCCCGTCGAGGAGCAGGGTGGCCTGGTCGAGATAGACGTCGCCCTCCCCGCCGTCCTTGCCGTCCTCGCCGACGAGGCGGTGGAAGAGCATGCCTTCCTGAAGGGGCGTCAGGGGGTAGAGGTCCTCGATGCCGCGTCCGTCGCCGACGAGGCGGTCGAGGGCGGCCTGGTCCAGTCCGGCGAGCGGGAAGTCGGACGGGGTGCGGCCGCCGGCCCCGGGCCGGGCGCAGTGGGCGACGATCGCGGCCAGCGCGCGGACCGTGCCGTCGGCCAGGTCGCGGACCGTGCTCTCGTCGTGCACCTGGTCGCTGTAGTGCCAGGTCAGTTCCAGTACGCCGTCGGCGACCACGGCGGAGACGTCCAGCAGGTGGTCGAGCGGCACGTCGGCGGCCAGCTCGCGGCCGGGGGCCGGGCCGACGGGCGCGAAGTCGGCGTGCTGTGGGGTCTCCCACTGGCCGTGGTAGGTGAAGCAGACATCGGGCAGTGGCTGGTTGCGCAGGGTGCGGGCGGCCGGGTCGGGTGAGCCGAGGCGGGCCAGCGCCTCGTAGCCGAGGCCGTGGTGCGGGACGGCGCGCAGCTGTTCCTTGACCGCCTTGAGGGTGCCGCCCCAGTCCGGCTCGTGCGTCGGGCCGGCCGGGGTGAGGGTGACCGGGTACTGGGTGGTGAACCAGCCGACGGTCCGGGACAGGTCGACGGCGCCGGCGTCACCGGTATCCGTGTCGCGGGCGTCGTCGTCGGTGGCGCCGAGGTCCTCGCGGCCGTGGCCCTCCAGTGCCACCGTCACCCGGTCGGTGCCCGTCCAGTCGGCGAGGACCCGGCCCAGGGCGCTCAGCAGGACGTCGTTGACCTGGGTGCGGTACACGCCGGGGACCCGGCGGAGCAGGGCCTCGGTGGTGTCGCGGTCGAGGCGGGCGCGTACGGTGCGGACCGATCCGGCGACCGGGGTGCCGGTGCGGTCGGCCGGCAGCGGGGTGCGCGGGACGGCGGTCTGCTCGTTCCAGTGGGCGAGGTCGTCGTCGAGGCCGCCGTTGTGCACATGGCGGACGAGGGTGGCCGCCCAGGTGGTGAACGGTGTGCCGGTGGGCTCCAGTTGGACCGGTCGGCCGGCGGCGGCCTGCCGGTAGGCGGTCTCCAGGTCGGCGAGGAGGATGCGCCAGGAGACGCTGTCGACCGCAAGGTGATGGGCAGTCAGGAACAGTTGCGGACGCTCGTCCGGGCCGGGCAGGAACAGGACGGCGCGCAGCAGGGTGCCGGCGGCCAGGTCCAGGGCGGCGCGGGCGGCGTCGGCGGCCTCGGTGCGGGCGGCGTCCCGGGCCGCGCCGCTGGTCCCGGACAGGTCGTGGCGGGTCAGGAGGCCGGGTGCCACGGGGGCTCCGGGGTGCTGGCGCCAGGTGTCGCCGGCGCGCAGGAAGCGGGTGCGCAGCGCGGGGTGGTGGGTGGCGACGGCGTGCAGGGCCCGTTCCAGCGCGGCCTGGTCGAGGTCGTGCGGCAGGTCGAGCAGCATCGACATGGTGAAGTGCCGCAGCGGCCCGTGGGTGGCGAAGAACCATTCCTGGATGGGGGTGAGCGGGGCCGGGCCGGTGTCCTGCTGCGGCCGGGGCGCGGTCGCCGGGGCGGTGCGCGGGGTGATCGCGGCGGCGAGGTCGGCGACGGTCTGGTGCCGGAAGACGTCCCGGGAGGTCAGCTGCCAGCCGGCGGCGCGGGCCCGGGAGACCGCCTGGATGCTGAGGATCGAGTCGCCGCCCAGCTCGAAGAAGTTGTCCGTCACGCCCACCCGGGCGAGACCGAGGACCTCGGACCAGATCGCGGCCAGCTCGCGCTCGGCGGGGGTGCGCGGCGCGACGAACTCCCGCTCGCGGGGGGCCGCGTCGAGGTCGGGTGCGGGCAGGGCGCGCCGGTCCAGCTTGCCGCTGCTGTTGAGCGGCAGGGCGTCGAGGACGACGAAGGCGGTGGGCACCATGTGCCCGGGCAGGGTGCGGGCGAGGGCGTCGCGCAGGGCGGACGGGGTGGGCCGTCCGGTGGCGGAGGGCGCCACGTAGGCGGCGAGCCGGGCGTGGCCCTGGCCGGTGTCGACGGCGACGACGGCCGCCTCGGCGACGTCCGGCAGGTCCAGCAGGGCCGCCTCGATCTCGCCGGGTTCGATGCGGTGGCCGCGGATCTTGACCTGGTCGTCGGCGCGGCCCAGGTAGTCGAGCCGTCCGTCGGCCGTCCAACGGGCGAGGTCGCCGGTGCGGTACATCCGGCTGCCGGGCGGTCCGTACGGGTCGGCGGTGAAGCGGGCGGCCGTCAAGCCGGGGCGGTGCAGATAGCCGCGGGCGACCTGGGCGCCCGCCAGATACAACTCGCCGCCGACACCCGGCGGCACCGGGTGCAGCCGGTCGTCGAGGACATAGGCGCGCACGTTGGCGAGCGGCCGGCCCACCACGGGACGCCCGGTGCCGGTGATGCGGCAGGCCAGTGCGTCGACGGTGCACTCGGTGGGGCCGTAGAAGTTGTACGCGGCGGTGTCGGGCAGCGCGGACAGCTCCCGCCACAGGGCGGGACCGACGGCCTCACCGCCGAGCATCAGCACCCGGGGCCGGTGGCGGGGGTCGCTGAGCAGTCCGGCGGGCAGCAGTTGCCGCAGGTAGGAGGGGGTGAGGTCGAGGAAGTCGAGGTGGTGGGTGACGACGTACTCGACCAGCGCGGCCGGGTCGAGCCGGGTGGTCTCGTCGATCAGGTGCAGCTGGTGGCCGTCGGCCATCAGCAGGACGCCCTCCAGCGAGGTGTCGAAGGAGAACGACGCGGTCAGGGCGACCCGCAGCGGCCCGCCGCCGGCCTCGGCGACGAAACCGTGCCGGTGGGCGGCCAGCAGGTTCATCAGGGACCGGTGCTCGACGGCGACGCCCTTGGGCCGGCCGGTGGAGCCGGAGGTGTAGAGGACGTAGGCGGTGTGGCCGGGGTGCAGCGGGGCGTGCCGGTCGGCGTCGGTGGGGTTCGTCGCGGGCGTGTCGTCGGGTACGGCACGCAGGGCGGCCTCGTCGAGCACCAGCATCGGCCGGGCGTCGGCGAGCAGGAACTCCACGCGTTCGGTGGGGAGTTCGGGGTCTAGAGGCAGGTATCCGGCGCCGGATTTGAGGACGGCGAGGAGCGCCACGATCAGGTCGGCGGTGCGCGGCAGCCGCAGTGCGACGAGCCGTTCGGGGCCGGCGCCCCGGCGGATGAGGTGGTGGGCGAGCCGGTTGGCGCGGGCGTTGAGTTCGGCGTGGTCCAGGGTGGTGTCGCCGGCGACCAGTGCGGTGTGGTGCGGGGTGCGGGCGGCCTGCGCCTCGAAGACGGCGGGGTAGGTGGTGGGGGCGACGTCCAGGGCGGTGTCGTTCCACTCGGTGGTCAGCCGCCGCCGGTCGTCCTCGGCGAGCAGCGGCAACTCGCCGAGCGGCCGGTCGGGGGCGGCGGCCACCCCGGCGAGCAGGAGCACGAGTTGCTCGGCCATCCGCGCCACGGTCGGGGCGTCGAAGAGGTCGGTGCGGTACTCCAGCAGCCCGGTCAGGCCGTCCCCGTCGGGCACGAATTCCACGCTGAGGTCGAAGGTGGCCGAGCGGCGGGGCACGGTGACGTTCTCGGCGGTCAGCCCGCGCAGGCCGGGGGCGGCGGGCGGGGCGGGGTGGAGCAGGACCATGACGTCGAAGAGCGGGTTGCGGCCGGCTTCCCGGGTGGTGCCGACCGCCTCCACCAGCCGCTCGAAGGGGGTGTCGTCGTGCGCGAAGGCGTCGAGGACGGTGGCGGCGGCGGTGTCCAGCAGCTCGCGGTAGGGGCGGGCGGTGTCGACGGGGCAGCGCAGCACGACCGTGTTGACGAAGAAGCCGACCGCGCGCTCCAGTTCGGTGCGGCCGCGGCCGGGGGTCAGGGACCCGAGGGTGATGTCGTCCTGCCCGGACCAGCGGGCGAACAGCGCCTGGCAGCCGGCGATCAGCGCGGCGAAGAGGGTGGTGTGCTGGTCGGCCGCCACCTGCCGCAGCCGGGCGGTGGTCCGTGGCGGAACGTGGAAGGTGTGCACCGCGCCGCCGGCCGGTTCGGCCCCGTCGCGGGGGCGGTCGAGCGGCAGCTCCAGCGGTACCGCTCCGTCCAGTTGCTTGGTCCAGTAGGACAGCTGCTCCTGGAGCAGGGCGCCGGACAGCCGGCCGCGCTGCCAGACGGCGAAGTCGGGGTACTGCGTGGCGACCGGCGCCAGGGCGGGCGTCTCCCCCGCGGCGAAGGCGTCGTAGAGCGTGCAGAGTTCGTCCAGCAGCACGCCCATCGACCAGCCGTCGGTGACGATGTGGTGCGCGGTGAGCAGCAGGACGTGCCGGTCGGCGGCGGTGCGTATCAGCAGGGCGCGCAGCAGCGGCCCGGTACGCAGGTCGAACGGGCGGGAGTACTCGGTGAGCAGGAGGGCGTCGAGTGCCGCCTCCGGGCTCTCCCCGGACGTGTGGTCCGGTTCGTCCGCGAGGTCGCGCAGCGGCAGCGGCACCGGGGCGGGCGGCCGCACGGTCTGTACGGGCCGGCCGTCGTGGTCGTCGAACGTGGTGCGCAGTGCCTCGTGGCGCTCGACCACGGCGTCCAGCGCCCGGGACAGCGCGGCCCGGTCCAGGCCGCCGGTGAGCCGCAGTGCGACCGCGCTGTTGTAGCGGGCGTCGCCGGGCCGCAGCTGGTCGAGGAACCACAGCCGCTGCTGGGCGAAGGACAGCGGCAGCGGCCCGGACCGGTCCGCGCGGGGGATCGCCGGCCGGGCGCCCGCCGCCGGGCCGCCGGCCTTGCCGGCCAGGCGGCGGCGCAGGGCTTCCTGGAGTTCTGCCGGCAGGGCCGCGGCGCGGCCTTCCTTCGAAGACGTCATGTCGTCGGTCCTCACCGTTCGTCGGGGTCGTGGTCGCCGCGTGCGGCGTCTTCGAGTTCGCGCAGGACGTGCTCCTCCACCAGCTCCGCGAGGGCGGCGACGGTGCGGGAGGCCAGCACGTCCCGAGGGGTCAGGGCCACGCCGAAGGTCTCGTTGGCGCGGGCGGCGATGTGCAGGCTGCGCAGCGAGTCGCCGCCGAGAGCGAAGAAGTCGTCCTCGACGCCCAGGGCCGTCTCCAGGACCTCGGACCAGAGGTCCGCGAGGACTTCCTCGGTGGGGGTGCGGGGCGCGGTGTGCCCGGCGGGCCCGTCCGGTTCGGGTTCCGGTGCGGGCAGGGCGGCGCGGTCGGTCTTGCCGTTCTCGGTGAGCGGGAAGCGCTCCAGGACGGCGAAGGCGGTGGGGACCATGTGGGCGGGCAGCGTACGGGCGGCGAACGCCCGTAGTTCCGCCCCGGCGGGGGTGTCGGCCCCGGGTGCGGCGAGCAGATGGGCCACCAGCCGCGGCTGCCCGGGCTCGTCCTCCCGTACGGTCACCACGGCGTCGCGGACGGCCGGGTGGCGGCCGAGAGCGGCCTCGACCTCGCCCGCCTCGATGCGGTGGCCGCGCAGCTTGATCTGGTGGTCGGTGCGGCCGAGGTGGTGGAGGTCGCCGTGGGCGTCGCGCCGTACGAGGTCGCCGGTGCGGTACATGCGGGTGCCCGGCGGGCCGTAGGGGTCGGCGAGGAAGCGTGCGGCGGTCAGGCCGGGGCGGCCCAGGTAGCCGCGGGCCAGGGAGGGGCCGCTGATCCAGAGTTCCCCGGGGACGCCGTCGGCGACCGGCCGGAGCCGCGGGTCGAGGACGTAGACCCCGGTGGCGGGCAGCGGGCGTCCGATGGGTGGCGTGCCGCCGTCGGGCCGTAGCGGTTCGGACCAGGTGGCGACGACGGTGGTCTCGGTGGGCCCGTAGGAGTTGATCATCCGGTGGTGCGGGGCCCAGCGGCCGGCCAGTTCGGCGCCGCAGGTGTCCGCGCCGACGATGAGGGTGCGCAGGTCCGGCAGGGTGCCGGGGGTGTCCGGCGGCACGGTGGCGAGCGCGGCGGGCGGCAGCAGGGTGTGGGTGATGCGGGCGGTGCGCAGTACGTCGGCGAGTTGCGCGCCGAGCAGCGGGCCGGGCGGCGGTACCACCAGGCAGGCGCCGGCCGGCAGGGCCATGCACAGCTCCAGTACGGACGCGTCGAAGCTGGGTGTGGCGAAGGCCAGTACGCGGTCCCCCGGGCGGACCTGGTAGTGCTCGGCCTCGGCGGCGGCGAAGGCGGCCAGTCCGCGGTGGGTGACGACGACGCCCTTGGGGGTGCCGGTGGAGCCGGAGGTGTAGATGACGTAGGCCGGGTCGTCGAGGTCGAGGGGGCGGGTCCGGTCGTGGTCGGTGGGGCGGTGGGACGGGGTGCCGTCCGCCTCGGCCGCCGGCAGGTCCTGGACGTCCGCGGCCCGCAGGGTGACGGCGGGCGCCGCGTCGCGCAGCATCAGGGCGACCCGCTCGTCCGGGTAGCCGGGGTCCACCGGCAGGTAGGCGGCGCCCGCCTTGGCGGTGGCCAGTTGGGCGACGATCATGTCGGCCGATCTGGGCAGGACCAGGGCGACGAGGTCGCCGGGGCCGGTTCCGCGGGCGATCAGCCGGTGCGCGAGCCGGTTGGCGCGGTCCTCCAACTCGGCGAAGCTGAGCTGGAGTTGGGCGTCCTCCAGGGCGGGCGCGGTGGGCGTCCGGTCCACCGCCGCCTCGACGAGCGCGGCCAGGGTGGCCGGCGGGACCGGGTCGGTGTCCGGCCGGGTGGGCCGGACGGTCAGCCGGGCCCGCTCCTCCGGCGGCAGCACATCGATCCCGTCCAGGGACGTCGCCGCGCCGGGTTCCGTGAGGGCGCCGAGGGTGTGCACGAGTTGGCCGGCCAGGGATCCGGCGGTGGTCTCCTCGAAGTACCGCGGGTCGTAGCCGAGTTCGACGGTCAGCCGGGAGCCGGGCGACACCACCACGGTCAGGGGGTAGTTGGTGGCCTCCAGGGCGTGCAGATCGCGTACCTGCAGGCCGTGTGCGGTGGCGGCCGTGGTGGTGATCGGGTAGTTCTCGAAGACCACCAGGCTGTCGAACAGCGGGGTTCCGGCGGGCAGTTCACTCCAGTCGTGCAGGTCGGCGAGGGCGACGTGTTCAAACCCGCGGGCGTCGGCCTGTGCGGTCTGGACGCCGCGCAGCCACTCGGCCGGGGATGCGTCGCCGGTGACGTCGACGCGTACCGGCAGGGTGGTGATGAACAGGCCCGGGATGGCGTCGGCGCCGGGCAGGTCGGCGGGCCGGCCGGAGACCGTGGAGCCGAAGCAGACGTCCCGTTCCCCGCTCCAGCGGGACAGCAGCAGGCCCCAGGCGCCCTGGACGAGGGTGTTGAGGGTCAGGTGGTGGCGCCGGGCGAAGTCCTGGAGTGCCGCGGTGCGTTCCTCATCGAGGTGGAGCGAGAGCCAGGTGCCGGAGCGGGTGGCGGCGCCGGGGGCCGGGCGCCGGTCGTAGGGCAGCGGGGTGGGGGCGGTGAGCCCGGTCAGCGCCCGGCGCCAGTGCGCCTCGGCCGGGGCCGGGTCCTGGGCGGCGAGCCAGCCGACGTGGTCCGCGAACGGTCTGCGGTCCGGCAGCCGGGGCTCGGTGCCGGCGGCGAGCGCGGCGTGGCAGGCGAAGACGTCGGCGAGCACCTGGAAGACGCTCCAGCCGTCGAGCAGGACGTGGTGGAAGGTCCATACGACCCGCACCTCGGCCGGGGCGAGCCGGATGAGGGTGAGCCGCAGCAGCGGCGCCCGGTCCAGGGCCATGCCGCGGGCCCGGTCCTCGGCGAGCAGCCGTTCCAGCGCGGCCGCCCGCTCGACCGGCGGCAGATCGCTCCAGTCCACTTCGGTCACCGGCAGGGTGACGGAGCGGTGCACGGCCTGCAGCGGGGCGGGCGTCTCGTGCAGCAGCACCGCGGTGCGCAGGACTGGGGTGCGGTCGACGACGTGTTGCCAGGCGGCGGCCAGCAGCCGGGGGTCGCGGACACCGTCCACGACGAAGGTGGCCTGTTCGACGTAGAGGCCCTCCTCGGCGGCGTCGAGGCCGTGGAAGACCATGCCGGCCTGGGTGGGGGTCAGCGGGTAGAGGTCGGTGACGTCCCGGCCGTTGCCGACCAGCCGGTCGACGGTGTCCTGGTCGAGGCGGGCCAGCGGGAAGTCGGAGGGCGTGCGGCCGCCGGCACCCGGTTCGGCGCAGTGCCGGACGATCTCCCGCAGTTCGGCGGCCAGCTCCTCGGCCAGCCGGGCCACGGTCGACCGCAGATGCCGCTCGGTCGAGTACGACCAGGTGAACTCCAGCCGTTTGTCGGCCACCCGGCCGACCACGTCGATCAGCTGGGGCCGTTCGGCCGCCGGGTCCATACCGCCCTCCAGCGGGCCGTACGGTGCGTGCAGCAGGCCGTCACCGGCGGAGGCGTGCCAGTCCTGCTGGCCGAGGTAGTTGAAGCCGATCTGCGGGGCGGCCGGGAGGCCCGGGGCGGCGGGGCCGCGCAGGTGGCGCAGGGCGCCGTGGCCGAGGCCGTGCCGGGGCAGCGCGCGCAGGCCCTCCTTCACCGACTTCAGGGCGGCGCCGAGGCCGGCGCCCGGCGGCACGTCCAGCGTGACCGGGAACATGGTGGTGAACCAGCCGACGGTGCGGGACAGGTCGACGTCGTCGAAGATCTCCTCGCGGCCGTGGCCCTCCAGCCCGACCAGCACCCGGTCGTGTCCGGTCCAGCGGGCCAGTACCCGGCCCAGGGCGCACAGCAGGACGTCGTTGATCCGGGTCCGGTAGGCGTCCGGCACGTCCTGGAGCAGCCGGCGGGTCTCCTCGGCCTCCAGACGGACGGTCACGGTGTCCTCGGAGGCGGCGGTGTTGCGGCCGGTGCGGTCGGTGGGCAGGGCGGCCGGCGGGTGCGCCCGGGCCCAGTACGGGAGTTCGTCGTCGAAGCCGCCGGCCGCGGTGTGGTCGTGCAACCGCTGTGCCCAGTCGCGGAAGGAGGTGGTCCGGGGCCCGAGGTCGGCCCGGCCCCCGGCGCGCACCGCGCGGTAGGCGGTGTCGAGGTCCTCCAGCAGGATGCGCCAGGACACCGCGTCCACGACCAGGTGGTGGGCGGCGAGCAGCAGTACCGGGCGGGCCTCCCCGTCGTCGGCCGGGCGGCACAGCACGGTCTTCAGCAGCGGCCCGTGTGCCAGGTCGAAGCCCGCGCAGAGTTCCTCGGACAGGGTGCGCAGCGCCGCGGCGCGGTCCTTCGGGTCCCGGCCGGGCAGGTCGCGGACCTCCAGGGCGGGGGCCGCGCCGGGGGCGGTGGTGTGCTGGCGCCAGCGGCCGTCGCCGGCCGGTGCGTACCGGGAGCGCAGCGCGTCGTGGTGTTCCACCACGGCGGCCAGCGCGGTGCGCAGCGTGTCCTCGTCGGTGTCGGCGGCGAGTTCGTAGGAGAGCGACTGGGTGAAGTGCGCCGCGGTGCCGGGCAGGGTCTCGAACAGCCAGTGCTGGACGGGGGTGAGCGGCACCTCCCCGACCACCGGGCCCTGGTCGGCGGGGGCCGCCGGGCCCGGCAACTGCCCGACGGCGGCGGCCAGTTCGGCGACGGTCTGGTGGACGAACAGGTGCCGGGGTGCCAGGTCGAGGCCGGCGCGGCGGGCCGCGGAGACGATCTGGATGCTGAGGATCGAGTCGCCGCCGAGGGTGAAGTAGTTGTCGTCCACGCCGACCGTCTCCACGCCCAGTACCTGGGCCCAGATGGAGGCCAGCGTCCGTTCGGTGTCGGTGCGCGGGGCCACCTGGCCGCCGGTGGGGGCGGTCCAGTCGGGCGCGGGCAGGGCGCGCCGGTCCAGCTTGCCGGTGGTGCCCAGCGGCAGTCGGTCCAGGGGGACGACGACCGAGGGGACCAGGTGGTCGGGCAGGCGCGCGGCGAGGAAGGCGCGGACCGCGGCGGGGTCGGGGCGGGCCGCGCCCCGACCGACCGCGTAGCCGACCAGGCGCTTGTGGCCGTCGGTCTCGACGACCCGCGCGGCGGCCTCGGCCACGTCGGGGTGGCGGGTCAGCGCGGCCTCGACCTCGCCGAGTTCGATCCGGAAGCCGCGCACCTTGACCTGGTCGTCGGTCCGGCCGAGGTACACCAACTGGCCGTCGTGGTCCCGGCGTACGAGGTCGCCGGTGCGGTACATCCGCGCGCCCGCGGGGCCGTACGGGTCCGCGAGGAACCGGCGGGCGGTCAGACCGGGCCGGGCGAAGTAGCCGCGGGCCACGCCGGTGCCGGCGAGGTAGAGCTCACCGGGTACGCCGACGGGCACCGGTCGGAGCCGGGCATCGAGGACGTAGGCGCGGGCGCCCCCGACGGGGCTGCCGATGGGCGGGGTGCGGTCCGGGTCGGCGGGGTCGCAGGTCCAGGCGGTGGCGTAGACGGTGGCCTCGGTGGGGCCGTAGATGTTGGCGACCGTGCAGCCGGGGATGGCGGCGCGGACGTCCCGGACGGTACGGGCGGCGAGTCCTTCGCCGGCGAGGACCACGGTGTCCGCGGTGACATGCACGGTGTCCTCGGCGAGCAGCCGGCCGAGGGCGGAGGGGACGGCGCTGAGCAGGCTCGCGGTCCAGGGCTCGGTGCGTTCGGCCAGCGCCAGCAGGTCCGGTACGAGGTCGATGCGGCCGCCGCAGAGCAGCGGGCAGAGCAGTTCGAAGACCGAGACGTCGAAGTTGAGCGAGGTCGAGGCGACGACGTGGGCGAGGCCCCGGCTGCCGAATGCGGCCGCCGCCCAGTCGGCCAGTGCCACCACCGAGCCATGGGTGACGACGACGCCCTTGGGGCGGCCGGTCGAGCCCGAGGTGTGGATGACGTAGGCGGGGTGGGCGGGCAGCAGGGCACCGGCCCGCTCGGCGTCGTGGGGGTCGGCGGCGGACTGCTGCGCGAGCCGTCCGGCCAGCGCCGGGTCGTCCAGCGCGAGGCGGACGGTGGGCCCTTCGGGCAGGCGGGCGGCGAGTTCGGTGGTGGTCAGCAGGATGTCCGGGCGGACGTCGTCGAAGAGGAAGGAGATCCGCTCGGCCGGGTACCCGGGGTCGACCGGCAGATAGCCGGCGCCGCTCTTGAGGACGGCCAGCAGGGCCACGACCAGGTCGGCGGTGCGCGGCAGCGCGAGGGCGACGAACCGTTCCGGGCCGGCGCCGGAGGCGATCAGCAGCCGGGCCAGCCGGTTGGCGCGGGCGTTGAGTTCCCGGTAGGTGAGGCGTGTGGTCCCGGCCAGCACGGCCTCGGCGTCGGGGGTGCGGGCCGCCTGTTCCGCGAAGACCTCCGGCAGGACGCGGTGCGGCGTCGCGGTGTCCGGTGTGCCGGACCGGTCGAGGAGCTGGGCGCTCTCCTGCGCGGTGAGCAGTGGCAGGTCCGCGAGCCGGCGGTCCGGATCGGCGGCCATTTCGGTGAGCAACACGCGCAGGCAGCCGCCGAGCCGCTCGATGGTGGCGGCGTCGAAGACGGCCGGGTCGTAGTCCAGGGCGATGGTGAGGCGATCGCCGGGGGCGACGACCACGCTGAGCGGGTAGCTGGTCGGCTCCAGTTCGCTCTGTTCGGCCACCCGCAGGCCGTGCCGGGCGAGGGCGCCGCGGTCGAAGGGGTAGTTCTCGAAGACCACGATGCTGTCGAACAGGCCGACGCCGCCGGGGAGTTCGCTCCAGTTCTGCAGTTGGGCGAGGGAGACGAAGTCGTGCCGGCGGGATTCCGACTGGGCGGACTGCACCTCGCGCAGCCAGTCCAGCAGCGGACGGTCGGCGTCGATCCGTACCCGGGTCGGGAGGGTGTTGATGAACACGCCGACCATGGATTCCACACCGGGCAGGTCGGCGGGCCGGCCGGAGACGGTGCTGCCGAAGACCACGTCGTCGGTGTTTCCGTAGCGCCCGAGCAGCAGGCCCCAGGCGCCCTGGAGCACGGTGTTCATGGTGAGGCCGGCCCGCTGGGCGGTCTCCCGCAGCCGTGCGGAGTCCGTGGCGTCCAGCGTGAGGTGCACGCTGTCCGAGGACGCGCTGCGGTGGGCCCCCAACGGCGTGCGGTCGCGGGGCAGTTCGGTGGGTGCGGTGAAACCGGTCAGCGTGCGGCGCCAGTACTGCTCGGCGTGGGTGTCGTCCTGCTCCGCCAGCCAGCGCAGATAGCCGGCGAACGGGGCGCGCGCGGGCACCTCGGGGCGGCGGCCGGCGGTGAGTGCGGCGTACCGCTCGAAGACCTCGTCGACGACCTGGGCCGCGCTCCAGCCGTCGAGCAGGATGTGGTGGAAGGTCCACACGAGGCGGACCCGGTCGGCGGAGAGCTTGATCAGGGTCAGCCGCATCAGGGGCGCGGTGGTGAGGTCGAGGCCGGCCGCCCGGTCCTCGGCGAGCAGGGCGGTCAGGGCTTCCTCGCACTGCTCGGCGCTCCGGCCGGTCCAGTCGTGGTGGGTGACGGGGACGGTGGCCCGGGTCTGCACGATCTGCAGCGGTTCGGGGGTCTCCTGCCACACCAGGCGGGTGCGGAGCATGGGGTTGGCGTCGGCGGTCCGCTGCCAGGCCGTGGCCAGTGCCGCGGGGTCGGTGACGCCGGTCAGCAGCAGCTGGACCTGGTTGAAGTAGGCCTCGGAGGTCGGGTCCATCAGGCCGTGGAAGAGCATGCCGGCCTGCATGGGGGTGAGCGGGTAGACGTCCTCCACGGTGCGGCCGTCCGCCACGATCCGGTCCACGGCGGCCTGGTCGAGGCGGGCCAGCGGGAAGTCGGAGGGGGTGCGGCCGCCGGCGTCCGGGGCGGCGCAGTGCGCGATGAGCTCCGTCAGCGCGGTGCGCATGCCCTCGGCGAGCGCGGTGACCGTCTCCTCGTGGTGGACCCCGCGGCTGTAGTGCCAGGTGAGTTCCAGGCTGCCGTCCTCGACCCGGCCCACGACGTCGAGCAGGTGCGGCCGTACGGACTCGGGTGCGGCGGCGCCGTCGAGTCCGCCGCGTACACCGCGGATCAGTCCGTCGCCGTCGGCGGTCCAGTCGAAGCGGCCCAGGTAGTTGAAGCTGATCGGCGGCAGGGGCGCGTCGGCGATCCCGGCGGTGGGCGCGAGGTGGCGCAGTGCGCCGTGGCCGAGGCCCCGGCCGGGTACGGCGCGCAGCTGCTCCTTGACCGACTTGAACGCGTCGGCCCAGCCGCCGGCCGGCACGTCGAGGGCGACCGGGAACAGGCTGGTGAACCAGCCGACCGTACGGGACAGATCGACGCCGTCGAAGAGGTGGTCCTCGCGGCCGTGGCCCTCCAGTCCGATGGCGACGGTGCGGCGGCCGGTCCAGTCGGCCAGCACCCGGCCGAGTGCGGTGAGCAGGACGTCGTTGATCTGCGTGCGGTAGACGCCGGGCACCTTGTGCAGCAGGTCGGCGGTGTGCCGCGGGTCCAGGCGGACGGTGACCGAGCGCAGGTCGGCGATGGTGTTGCCGCCGTCGGCGTCGACCGGCAGCGGGGCCGCGCAGTGTTCGGCGACGGCGTTCCAGTGGGCGCTCTCGCCGGTGAATCCGCCGGCTTCCGTATGGGTCCGCAGCCGCCGGGCCCATTCCTGTACGGAGGTGGTGCGGGCGGGCAGGCGGACCGGCTCCCCGGCGCGTGCCTGGCGGTAGGCGGTCTCCAGGTCCTCCAGCAGGACGCGCCAGGAGACACCGTCCACGATCAGGTGATGAACAGTCAGAAACAGTTCAGGTGATGGCAGTTGACCGCCGGTGAAGAGCCGGGCGGCGAGCAGGGGGCCGTCCGCGAGCCGGAAGCCGGCGTGGGCCTCGGCCATGGCCGCGTCGGCCTCGGCGGTGCGCTCCTCGGCGGTCCGCCCGGTCAGCCGGTGGATCCGCAACAGCTCCGGTTCCGTCGCGTCCGGGCCGGGGCAGTACTGGTGCCAGGTTCCGTCCGTGCGCCGGCTGAAGCGGGCCCGCAGCGCGTCGTGGTGGCGCCACAGCGCGTGCAGCGCCGTCTCCAGGGCCTGTGGGTCGGGGTCCTCGGCCAGTTCGATGACGACGGACTGGTTGAAGTACCCGGGACGCTGCGGGTCGGCGTCGAGGAACCAGTGCTGGATCGGGGTGAGGTCGACGTCGCCGTCGACCGGGCCGGTGCCGGTGACGGGTGCGGCGGAACCGGTGGCGGCCGCCAGGGCCGCGACGGTCGGGTGCCGGAACACGTCCCGGGGCGTGAGGGTCAGGCCCGCCTTCCGGGCGCGCGAGACGACCTGGATGCTGAGGATCGAATCGCCGCCCAGGGTGAAGAAGTTGTCCTCGACACCGACCCGTTCCACGCCCAGCAGGGTGCGCCAGATCCCGGCGAGGATCCGCTCGGTCCCGGTGCGCGGCGCGACGTGTTCCGCGGCGCCGGCCGTGGACCGGTCGGGGGTCGGCAGCCGGCGGTGGTCGACCTTGCCGTTGGCGGTGAGCGGCAGGGCGTCCAGGGTGACGAAGGCGGCCGGGACCATGTAGTCGGGCAGTTCGGCGGCGAGCGAGGCGCGCAGTTCGTCCGCCGTCGGCACGGTCGTGCCCGCGGCGGGCACGAGATAGGCGACCAGGCGTTTGCGGCCGCCGTCGGCGGGGACGGCCACCACCGCCTCGGCGACGGCTTCGTGGCGGGTGAGCCGGTCGGCGATCTCGGCCGGTTCGACGCGGAAGCCGCGGATCTTGATCTGGTCGTCGGCCCGTCCCACGAAGTGCAGTTCGCCGTCCGGGCTCCAGCGCACCAGGTCGCCGGTGCGGTACATCCGGCTGCCGGGCGGGCCGAAGGGGTCGGCGAGGTAGCGTTCCGCGGTGGCGCCGGGCCGGCCGTGGTAGCCGCGGGCGAGTCCGGCGCCGGCGACGTACAGCTCGCCGGGGATGCCCGGCGGCTGGGGCTGCAGCGCGCCGTCGAGGACGTAGACCCGGGTGTTGTCCAGCGGGCGTCCGATGGGGAGGGTGGCGGGCAGCGGGTCGCCGGCCCGGAAGACCCGCCGGGTCGCGAACGTCGTCGTCTCGGTGGGTCCGTAGCCGTCGACCACGGTGAGGTCGGGGCAGGCGGCCAGGACGCGGCGCACGGCCCCGCCCGGTACGGCCTCTCCCCCGGTCCATACCTCCCGGGCGCCGCGCAGGCAGCCGGGGTCCTCCTGGGCGAGCAGCCGGAACAGCCCGGCGGTCAGCCAGAGGCAGCTGACGCCCTGCTCGGTGATGGCCCGGCGGACGGTGGTGGCGTCCACGTCAGCGGGCGGGGCGAGGACGGCGCGGCCGCCGCGCAGCAGCGGCACCCACAGCTCGTAGGTGGCGGCGTCGAAGGCCTGCGGGGAGTGCAGCAGGACCCGGTCGTGTCCGGCGAAGGCACGGTCCGCGGCGAGCGCCACGACGTCCCGGTGGCGCACCGCGACGCCCTTGGGCCGCCCGGTGGAGCCGGAGGTGAACATCAGCTGGAGCACCTGGTCCGGGTGGACCGCGGGGATGGGTACGCCGGCCGGGGCGGGGTCGCCGTCTTCGTCGGTCACCAGCACGGTGCGCCCGTTGGGGGCCACCGCCGTGGCGGTGGCCTGCCAGGCGGCGTCGGTGAGGACGAGGTCCGCGGAGCTCTCCGCCAGCACCTGCCGCAGCCGCTGCTCGGGCGCCCGGCCGTCCAGCGGGACGTACACGCCGCCGGTCCTGGCGAGGGCCAGCTGGGCGACGACGAGGGCGGCCGAGCGGTCCATGAGGACGGCGACGGGGTGTTCGGGGCGGACCCCGAGAGCCATGAGCCGTTGCGCCAACTCCTGTGCGCGGGCGTCCAGTTGGCGGTAGCTCAGGGCTCGGTCACCGGTGTCCAGGGCGGTGGCGTCGGGGGTGCGGCGGACCTGGGCGGCGAACATCCCGGCGACGGTGTCCTCGGGGAGGGCGGTGGCGGTGTCGTTCCACTCCTCCAGGACCTGCCGGCGGCGGGCGGCGCCGAGGACCGGCAGCCGGGCGGGCGGGCGCCCGTCGTCGGCGGCCAGCTCCGTCAGGAGGACGGTGAGGTACTCGGCCATCCGCTCGACGGTGGCGGCGTCGAACAGCTCCGGGTCGTAGCCGAGCCGCAGGGCCAGTTCCGGGCCGGGGTAGGCGACGAGGCTGAGCGGGTAGTTGGTGGTCTCGATGCCGTCGAGGCCGGTCAGTCGCAGGCCGTGCGCGGCGGCGAGGTCGTCACCTACGGGATAGTTCTCGAAGACCACGATGCTGTCGAAGAGCCGGGCCCGCTCGGGCAGTTCGGTGAGCGCCGTGAGCTTGGCCAGCGGCACGTGGCCGAAGCGCCGGTCGTCGCTCTGCATCTCCTGCACCCGGCGCAGCCAGTCCCGCACGGTGCCGTCGGCGGGGACGGTCAGCTGGGTTGGTACGGTCGCGATGAACAGGCCGTTCATCGCCTCGGCGCCGGGCAGCTCGGGCGGCCGGCCGGAGACGGTGGTGCCGAAGACGACATCCGGCCGGCCGGTCTGGCGGGCCAGCAGCAGCGCCCAGGCGGCCTGGACGCAGGTGTTGACGGTCAGGCCGGCGCGGCGGGCCAGCTCGTCCAGGCGGCGGGAGGTGGCGGCGGGCAGGGTGACCCGCACCGCTTCGGAGGACTCCGCGCGGTGGGTCTCGGTGGGTTCGCGGTCGTAGGGCAGTGCGGTGGGTTCGGTGAGCCCGGCGAGGCGGTCCCGCCAGTGCCGTTCGGCCTCGGTGCGGTCGCGGTCGCGCAGCCAGGCGACGTAGTCGCGGAACGGCCGGCGCACGGGCAGGCCGGCGTCCGTCGGGGTGCCGCCGTCGCCGGTGGCCGGCTCGCGCAGCAGCGCATGGCTGCGGAAGACGTCGGACAGCACCTGGAACAGGCTCCAGCCGTCGAGTATCAGGTGGTGGAAGGACCACACGACCTGCACTTCGGTGGCGGACAGCCGGGCCAGGGTCAGGCGCTGCAGCGGGGCGGTGTCCAGGTCGATGCCGCGCCGCCGGTCCCGGTCCTGCAGGTCCCGCAGGCGCTGCTGCCGTTCGTCGTCCGTGCGGCCGCGCCAGTCCAGGTGGGTGACCGGCACCTCGGCCCGGCGGTCGACGACGAAGAGCGGCTCGGGCACGTCGTGCCAGACGACGCGGCCGCGCAGCACCGGGGTGCGGTCGGTCACCCGCTGCCAGGCCGCGGCCAGCGTCTGCGGGTCGGGCACGCCGTCCAGCACGAAGGTGAGCTGCTGGTGGTAGACGCTCTGATCGTCCTGGGACAGCCGGTGGAAGAGCATGCCGGCCTGGGTGGGGGTCAGCGGGTGGATGTCCTCGACGGTCCCGCCGTGCCCCACCAGCCGGTCCACGGTGGCCTGGTCGAGGTCGGCCAGCGGGAAGTCGGACGGGGTGCGTCCGCCGGCCCCGGGCCGGGTGCCGTGCCGGGCGATCTCCTCCAGTGCCCCGGCGAACTGCCCGGCGAGGTGGGCGACGGTCTCCTCGCGGTGCCGGTTCGCCGAGTAGAACCAGGTGAACTCCAGGGCGTCGCCGTTGAGTTGGCCGACGACCTCCAGTGTGTGCGGCCGGTCCGCGGCCGGGTCGGCGTCCAGCGACAGCCCGCGGTGCAGGCCGCGGTAGAGGCCGCCCGCATCGCCGGGCAGGCCGAACTGGCCCAGGTAGTTGAAGCTCAGCCCGGCGGTCGGCGCGTCGGGCAGGGCGGACGGGCGGCGCAGATGGCGGTGGACGCCGTGGCCGAGGCCGCGGCGGGGCACGGCACGCAGCTGTTCCTTGACGGACTTCAGTACGGTGCCCCAGTCCGCGTCCGGTGCCACGGTCAGGGCGACCGGGTAGCGGGTGGTGAACCAGCCGACGGTACGGCTGAGGTCGACGTCCTCGAAGAGCTCCTCGCGGCCGTGGCCCTCCAGGTCCACCGGGGTCCGGTCGCGGCCGGTCCAGTCGCGCAGAACCCGGGCCAGCGCGCTCAGCAGCACGTCGTTGACCTGGGTGCGGTAGGCGGCGGGGAGGGTGTGCAGCAGGGCGGCGGTGGTCTTCGCGGGGAGGCGGACGGTCACCGAGCGGGCCGAGGCGTAGGTGTCGGGGCCGTCGAGGTCGGTCGGCAGCTCGGGATCGCAACTGGCGGCCAGGTCCGCCCAGTAGCCCGTCTCGTCGGCGAAGCCGCCGGCGTCCGCGTGGTCGGTCAGCCGCCGCGCCCAGTGGCGCAGCGGGGTGGACTTCGGCGGCAGGGCGACGGGTTCGTTGCCGCGGCGGGCCCGGTAGGCGCGGTCCAGGTCCGCCAGCAGCAGGCGCCAGGAGACGCCGTCGACGACCAGGTGGTGGACGGTCAGGTGGAGGACCGCGGGGCGATTGTCGGTGCGGTCGTGCAGGACGGCGCGGAGTAACGGCCCCCGGGCGAGGTCGAACGGGCCCAGGTGGGGTGTGTCGTCGTCGGGCCCGGTGTGCCGGTGCAGGACGACGTGGGGCGGCTCGGCGTCGATGTGCTGCCGCCACCGGCCGTCGTCGTCGCGGTCGAAGCGCGACCGGAGCGCGTCGTGGTGGGCGACCACGTCCCGCAGGGCCTGCTCCAGCGCCAACGCATCGCAGTCCTCGGTGAGTTCGACGGAGAGGGTCTGTCCGAAGTGGCTTGCCCGCTCGGCGTCGGTCTCGAAGAGCCAGTGCTGGATCGGGGTGAGCGGCGCGGTACCGGTGGCGGCCTCGTCGGCCCGGGCGGGTTCGGCGGGGCGGTCGGCGGCGTCCAGGCACTGGGCGAGCGCGCCGACCGTCTGGTGCCGGTAGACGTCGCGCGAGGTCACGGCCAGGCCGGCCTGCCGCGCCTGGGCAACCACCTGGATGCTGAGGATCGAGTCGCCGCCCAGCGTGAAGAAGTTGTCGTCGACGCCGACCCGTTCCACCCGCAGCACCTCGGCCCAGACCGCGGCCAGCGCCCGCTCGGTGGCGGTGCGCGGCGCCACGTAGTCGGTGGTGGCCTCGGCGGAACGGTCCGGGGCGGGCAGCCGGTCGCGGTCCAGTTTGCCGTTGGGGTTGAGCGGCATCGCCGGCAGGACGACGACGGCGGCGGGCACCATGTAGTCGGGCAGCCGGCGGCCGAGCGCGCGGCGGATCGCCTCCGGGTCGGCCTCCGTTCCGGGCGCCGGGACGACATAGCCGATCAGCCGCTTGTGGCCGTCGTCCTCCCGGGTGGTGGCGGCGGCCTGGGCGACGTTCTCGCAGGCCAGCAGCGCCTCCTCGACCTCGCCCAGCTCGATCCGGAAGCCCCGCACCTTGACCTGGTGGTCGGCCCGGCCCAGGTACTCCAGCTCGCCGTCGGCGGTCCACCGTGCCAGGTCGCCGGTGCGGTACATCCGGCTGCCCGGCCCGGCGAACGGGTCGGCGACGAACCGGGCGGCGGTGAGCCCGGGCCGCCGGAGGTAGCCCCGGGCCAGCCCACCGCCACCGAGGTACAACTCACCTGTCACGCCCGGGGGTTGGGGACGCAGCCGGGCGTCGAGGACGTAGGCCCGGGTCCGGGCGACCGGCCGGCCGATCGGCGGGGCCTGCTCCGGGGTGCCGTCGTCGGCGAACCATGCGGTGGCGTACACGGTGGCCTCGGTCGGGCCGTAGATGTTGGCGATCTCGCAGGCCGGCATGGACCGGCGGATCTCCCGTACGGTCTGCGCGGGCAGCGCCTCGCCGGCCAGGACCACGGTGCCGGCCCGTACGGCGGCGTCCCGGGTGAGCATCCGGGACAGCACCGACGGCACCCCACTGATCAGCCCGGCCCGCCGCGGCGCGCCGTCCGCCGCGTCGGCGAGGGCCGGCAGGTCGGGGACCACGTCGATGCTGCCGCCGGAGAGCAGCGGGCAGAGCAGTTCGAAGACCGAGACGTCGAAGTTGAGCGAGGTGGAGGCCACCACGTGGGCCAGCCGCTGCGGGCCGAACCGCTCGCCCGCCCAGGCCGCCAGGTCGGCCACGCTGCGGTGGGTGACCACCACGCCCTTGGGCCGCCCGGTCGAGCCGGAGGTGTAGATGACGTAGGCGGGGTGGCCGGGATCCAGCGGCCGGACCCGTTCGGCGTCGGTCAGGTCGTGCGCGGGGCGGGCGGCGAGCGCGTCGACGGTGCCGGGCTCGTCGAGTACCAGCGCCTCGGTGCCCTCGGGCAGGCAGCCGGCCGTCTCGCGGGTGGTGAGGACCACGGCCGGGCGGGCGTCGGCGAGCATGAAACGGATCCGGTCGGCCGGGTAGCCGGGGTCCACCGGGAGGTAGCCGGCGCCCGCCTTGAGCACCGCCCACAGCACGGTGACCAGGTCGGCCGAGCGCGGCAGGGCCAGGGCGACCAGTGACTCGGGGCCGACTCCGCGGGCGGCCAGCAGCCGGGCCAGCCGGTTGGCGCGCCGGTTCACCTCGGCGTAGCCGATCCGGGTGTCCCCGCAGACCACGGCGGTGCGGTCGGGGGTGCGGGCGGTCTGCTCCTCGAAGAGCGCCGGCAGCGTCGTCTCGCGGTCGGGCGCCTGCGGGGTGTTCCAGGCGTCGAGCATGGTGCGCCGCTCGTCGTCGGTGAGCAGCGGGAGTTCGGACACGGTCCGGTGCGGGCCGTCGGCCATGCCCGCCAGCAGGAGGTGCAGATGGCGGGCCAGCCGGGCCACGGTCGCGGCCTCGAACAGGTCGGTGTTGTACTCGACGGTCAGCCCGAACGAGCCGTCGGCGCGCGGCAGGAACTCCAGCACCAGGTCGAAGCGGGCCGCCGGGCGCGGCAGCGGGTGCTCGTCGATCCGGACGCCGCCGGCCCGACCGGGCGGCACCATGGCGGTCTGTTGGACCACGAGGACCTGCACCAGCGGGGTCCGGCTGGGGTCGCGGGGCGGTGCGAGTTCCTCGACGACCCGGTCGAAGGGCACCCCGTCGTGGGCGAAGGCGTCCAGCAGTGTCGTGCGCATGGTGTCCAGGAAGCGGTCGACGGTGGCGGTGCCGTCGACGTCGTGGCGCAGCACCACGGTGTTGACGAAGAAGCCGGCCACCTCCTCCAGTTCCCGGCGGTCGCGGCCGTTGGTGACGGTGCCGAAGGCGATGTCCCGCTGGCCGGTGTAGCGGGAGAAGAGCACCGCGGCCGCCCCGGAGAACAGGGTGAACAGCGTGGTGCCCTTGGCCCGGGCGAGCCGGGAGAGGCGGTCGGTGAGGTCGGCGGGCAGTTCGTGCCGGTGGGCCGCGCCGGCGGTGGTGCGCACCGGCGGCCGGGGCCGGTCGGTGGGCAGGTCCAGCTGCGGCAGCCCGGCCAGTTGCCGCTTCCAGTACGCGAGGTCGTCGGCCTGCCGCTCCGGTGCCGGCCGCCCGTGCTCCCAGAGCGCGAAGTCCGGGTACTGCAGGACGGGTTCGGGGAGTCCGTCGGGCGATCCCTCGGCCTCCGCGGCGTAGAGCGCGGCCAGTTCGCGGACGAGGAGGCCGACCGACCAGCCGTCGGTGACGATGTGGTGCTGGGCCAGGAGCAGCAGATGCTCCGCATCGTCGAGCCGGACCAGCAGGGCCCGGGTCAGCGGGCCCTGGTCCAGGTCGTAGGCGCGCCGGAGTTCCTCGGTGAGCAGGCGCTCGACCTCTTCGGGGCGCCGGTCGGCCGGCAGGTTGCTCAGGTCGGCGGTGTCGAGCGGCAGGGCGGCGGGGCCGTCGACCCGCTGCACCACGCGCCCGCCGACCGTCGTGAACGTGGTGCGCAGCGCGTCGTGGCGGGCGGCGAGCCGGTCCAGGGCGCGGCCGAGCGCACCGGTGTCCAGCGGGCCGCGCAGCCGCAGCCCCACGCCGGTGTGGTACTCGGTGCCGCCAGGGGTGAGGTCGTCGAGGAACCACAGGCGCTGCTGTGCGCGGGAGAGCGGCAGCGGTCCGGTGCGCGGGGCCGCGGTGATCGGCCCGGACGGGTCGTGGGTCTCCGCCACGTCGAGGAGGGCGGCCAGTCCGGCCACGGTGCGGGCGGTGAACAGGTCCCGGACGGTCAGCCGGACGGCTCGTTCCGCCCGGATGCGGGAGAGCACCCGTACGGCCACGACGGAGTCGCCCCCGAGGGCGAAGAAGTCGTCGTCGGCGCCGACGGGTTGGACGCCCAGCACCTCGGACCAGATGCCGGCGACGGTGCGTTCCGCGGGGGTGCGGGGAGGGGTGTGGCCGGTGCCCTGGAGCGGGCCGGGTGCGGGCAGGGCGCGCCGGTCGACCTTGTGGTGCGCGGTCAGCGGGAGGGCGTCCAGGACGACGACGGCGGACGGGACCATATGGGCCGGCAGGGTGCGGGCGACGGCCGTCCGCAGCGTCCCGGGCCGCGGGGGCCGGGCCGGGTCGCCGGCCGTGACGTAGCCGACCAGCCGCTGGCGTCCGGGCTCGTCCTCGCGGACCACGACGACGGCCTCGCCGACCCCGTCCTGGTCCGCCAACGCGGCCTCGATCTCGCCGAGTTCGACGCGGAAGCCGCGGATCTTGACCTGGTGGTCGGTCCGCCCGAGGAATTCCAGCTCACCGTCGGCGTTCCGGCGCGCCAGGTCGCCGGTGCGGTAGAGCCTGCTGCCGGCCGGGCCGTACGGATCGGCCACGAAGCGCGCGGCGGTCAGGCCCGGGCGGCCGAGGTAGCCGCGGGCCACGCCTTCGCCGCCGACGTACAGCTCGCCGGCGGTCCCGGTGGGCACCGGCCGCATCGCCGCGTCGAGCAGGTGGACCTGCGTACGGGGCAGCGGCCGGCCGATCGGCGGGGTGCCGGCGCCGACGGCCAGCGGTCCGGTCCAGGACGCGACCACCGTGGTCTCGGTGGGGCCGTAGGAGTTGATCAGCCGCCGTCCCGCCGCCCAGCGGTCGGCCAGTTCGGCCGGGCAGGCCTCGGCCCCGACGACCAGGGTGCGCAGGTCCGGCAGCGGATTGCCGTCCGCCGGGCCGGGCAGCGTACCGAGCGCAGCCGGCGGGATGAGCGCATGGCTGATCCGGTGGTCCCGCAGCACGTCGGCGAGTTCGTCACCCAGCCACGGGCCGTCCGGCGGGATGACGAGGGTGCCGCCCGACAGCAGGGAGATGCACAGTTCCAGGACGGCGGCGTCGAAGCTGGGCGAGGAGAACTGCAGCACCCGGTCGCCCGGCCCGACGGCGTATCGTTCCTGCGCCGCGGCGGTGAAGGCACCCAGTCCGGTATGGGTCACCACCACGCCCTTGGGGACGCCGGTCGAGCCGGAGGTGTAGATGACGTAGGCCGGGTGCCCGTGGTGCAGCGGGGCCGGCCGGTCGGTGTCGCGCGGGGTGCGGTCCGGGCCGGTGGCGCGGCGGATCCGGGCCGGGTCGTCGAGGACCACCGCGGGCGCGGCGTCGGAGAGCAGCAGCTCCCGGCGTTCGGCGGGGTACGCCGGGTCGACCGGCAGGAAGGCGCCGCCGGCCTTGGCCACCGCGAGTTCCGCCACGATCAGTTCCACCGAACGCGGCAGCACCAGCGCCACCGTGCGCTCCGGCCCCACGCCCCGCGCGATCAGCTCGTGCGCGAGGCGGTTGGCCCAGGCGTCGGTCTCTCGGTAGGACCAGGTCCGCCGGCCGTCCGTCACGGCGGGCGCCTCGGGGGTGCGGTCCACCCACGCCGCGAACAGTTCGGCGAGCGGGGCGCGCGGCACCGGACGGACCGGGTCGGCCCCGGGAACCTGCGAAGCGGTCCGGTCCTGCGCTGGTGCGGACGCGGGTACGGGGTTTCGGGGCTGGTCCTTCATGGAGGTCAGTCCTTCGAGGCGGGGACGGAAAGGGTGCAGCGGTGCGCAGCGGCCCGGGTGAGCGGTCCCGGACGGGTGGGGGTGTGCGGGCGGGTCCGGCGCACGGATGGGGGGAGGCGCGCGGAACCGCCGGTGGGAGCGGTCAGCCGAGGTCGGTGCGGCGTGCCGTCCGGCCGGTGATCTGGAGCCGGTCGATCGCGCCGGTGTCCGGATCGCGGAGGAAGCGTCCGCCGGGCAGCCGGCGGCCGGTGGCGGGGTCCACCAGGTCGCAGCTCAGGTCCGGGTGGCAGACCAGCGGGGCGGGGCTGTCGCCGTTGACGGACAGCGTCAGGGAGCCCTGTTCGTCGGCCGTGACGCGGTAGTCGACGGTGCCGTTGCGGTACGTCCCGGCGCACTGGGGAAGTGCGGGGACGGGGGCGCCGTCGCGCGGAGCGGGGGCGGGCGGGAGGCTCACGCCGGCGATCCGGGCGAGGTCGTCGGCCAGTTCGTGCCACAGGGCGGTGCCGCTGTTGGCGTTGCTGGTGAAGGCGACGATGTCGCCGCTGTCGGGTTCGGCCCGCAGGTAGCAGGACGTGCCCTGGGCGTTGCCGTCGTGGCCGCACCACTGCCGGCCGCTGTCCTGGAAGAGCGCCAGTCCCAGCCCCCAGGCATCGGCGAGCACTCCGGGGTGGGCGCCGGGGACGGGGCGGCGCATCTCCTCGGCGTCCTTTGCCGTCAGCACCGTACGGGGGCCGTCGCCGGTCAACGCCCGCCCCAGTGCGACGAGATCGAGCGCACTGGCCTGCAGTGCGCCGGCCGGGGCCTCCACCGGTGCCAGGGTCTGCTGCACCGCGCGGACGCGGCCGGTGAGGGCGTTGGCGGAGTGGCCGCGTGCCACCGGTCCGGCCGGTGCGGGGTCGGTGAGGAAGGCCGGTGAGGTGCCCAGGGGATGCAGGAGGAAGGCCCGTACGGCCTCCTGCCAGGACATGCCGGTCACCGCTTCGATCAGCCGTCCCGCGGCGACATAGCCGGCATTGGAGTACGAGAAGCCACTGCCGGGCGGGCAGACCAGGTCGGTGGCGTGACCGGCCAGATAGCGGGCCGGGGTCAGCGCCGCCGCGTCGTCGGAGTCGGGTCCCGTCGGCAGACCGGCGGTGTGGCTGAGCAGCTGCCGCACGGTCATCCGCGGCAGCCGCGCCAGCTCCGGAACGTAGCTGCCGACGGGGTCGGTGAGGGACACATCGCCGTCGGCGACGAGCAGCATGACGACGGCCGCGGTGTAGACCTTGGTGACGGACCCCAGCGGCACCGCGGTGCCGCCGCCCATCGGTTCGCCGGTGCTGACGTCCGCGACGCCCGTGTGCACCGCGTACGTCATCCCGCCGGTACGGACCGCGAGTTGGACGCCCGGGACCTGGTGGGTGCGGGCGAGGGTGTCCAGACGCTCTTGTAAGAGGCGTCGTATCTGCGTCGGCTGCCGGGTGGTGACCGGAGCAGTCGTGGCATAGGGCATGAGAAGGGCACTCCCGGAATGTGGGACGAAGAAAGGGATGACGCGCAGGCCCGCGGGCGGGCTATCGCCGCTGCACTTCGACCGGCAGTCGGCGCACGCTGACGATGACGGCCGGATTCTGCAGCTCGACCTCGTCACGACAGGGGATCGCCAGAACGGAGAAACGATCCAGCAGCTGCCGCAGCGCGATCCGCGCCTCCAGCCTGGCCAGGGGGGCACCGAAACAGAAGTGGATGCCGTGCCCGAACGTCAGGTGGGGGTTGGGGTTGCGGGTCACGTCGAAGACATCCGGGTCGGCGAACCGGGCGGCGTCGCGGTTGGCGGTGGCCAGGTTCGCCATCACCACGGAGTCGGCGGGGAGGGTACGGCCGGCGAGCTCCACCTCGCGGGTGGTGCGGCGGCCCAGTTCGGGGAACGGCGGGAGCCAGCGCAGCACCTCCTCGATGGCGTCCGGCAGCCGGCCGGGCTCGGCCCGCAGCAGCGCGGCGGCCTCCGGATACCGGTCGAAGCTCACCACGGCGTTGCCGAGCAGGGCGGTCGTGGTGATGTGCCCGGCCACCAGCAGCAGGGCCACGAACCCGACGATCTCCTGGTCCGCCAGCCGGGTGCCGTTCACCTCGGCCGCCAGCAGCCGGCCGATCAGCCCGTCGCCCGGGTCCTTCCGCTGCTGCCGGATGTGGTCGAGGACATAGCCGTTCATCTGCCGGACGGTCGGCGCGATGGAGTCCAGCGCCTGTTCCACATCGGCCATGTCCAGCGATTCGCCGATGCCGTCCCCGGCGAAGAGGGTGGTCGCCCACTCCTGGAACAACCCGCGGTCGCTGACCGGCACCCCCAGCAGCTCGGCGATCACGATGATCGGCAGCGGATAGGCCAGCGCGTCCACCAGGTCGAACCGGTCCCGGTCCGCGACGGCGTCCAGCAGCTCCCGGGTGAGGGCCTCGATCCTCGGTTCCAGTCCGGCCACCACACGCGGGGTGAACGCCTGGCTGACCAGGGTGCGCAGGGTGCGGTGCGCCGGCGGATCCATCCCGACGAAGTTCCCCCGGCGGAAGGTCTCGAAGTCCTCCTGGGTGGGGACCAGGCCCGAGAAGTCCGAGGAGTACGTCGCCGGGTCGGCGAGCACGGCGGTCACCGTGCGGTGGTCCGTGACCTGCCACAGCTTCTGGTCCTCGTCGTAACGGACCGGACCGGCCTCGCGCCGCGTTCTCCACCGGTCGACGAGCGCGTCGAAGGCGAAGGGTGCCTGGCTCACCTTGCTGGTCACCGCTTCTCCCTGAAGGCCGGACGCAAACGGGGGGCGTGGCGGGAAAAGGAGCGTGCCCCGTGAGCGGGCGGCGGCCCTATCGGTCGGCAGCCGGGTATGCCGCCGGATAAGCACTGCTCCGAACGGCACGAGGAACTCCAGGAACTCACTGTCACCGCAAACTCCAGATCCTGATTGCTGCCTGGCGAGTTGTCGTTGTGCACGCGTTCCGCACCGCTCAGCCGGGCCATGCCGAAATGACCGCAGCCGGAACGGCGGTAGCGGTATTCACGTTGTCATCGGTGCCCTACGCGGAAATGGAGCACCGTAGGCATCCATCGGCCCATCGGTCCGGTGGCCGACGGACTTATGTGGATGTGCGGGCCGGGCGGCACCAGGTGCCTCCCACGACGGCCGCATATGCGTCCGGGCGCGGACAGCCGACGGAAAACCGTCCGGATCCCGCCGCGTACCCCCTCCGCCTCGATGCACACATCCGAGGCGATGCGGACATCCGCGGGGCGCTTCCTCCGCTGTGCGTCCCCGCGAGGACGCCCGGCGGCACCCGCACCATGGCCCGGCTCGCTATCACAGACCCCCCACCACATAAGAGCTGTTGACAACCGACGCGCACGAGACCCCCTCGGCGCGTCGCAGCCCCTCGCATACGAGCCGGCGAACACCCGAAAGGAGGAACGAGAGAAGGGTACGGATTACCGACAAGTACCGTTCGGCATTCTCTGCGATCCGTGCTGCAGAAGCTTTTTGCGCCAGTTCGGCGTGGCCACAGTCTCACCCCCGGTGACGCGCTAGCAACCCCCACCCGGACTAACCGAGGGTAACTTTTACCCTCATTTACTTTACCGCTCGACAACACCGGAGCCCCCCTGTTGCACATGGGACGACGGAATCGCCTGTTCGTTCGAGCAATGCCGTGGACCGGCAGCCTCGACGGCCGGGCCCGGCGGTCCGGAAGTGTACGCGCGCACAGTTCTTCACGGGGCAGATTCTGCGGTGCCCGCCCGGCCAGGGAGAGGGTTCACCCGATGTCTGACTTTCGACTGCCTATTCATTGGCCGAATTTCATGCATTGTCCGAGGCCTACGCCGGAGTAGCCGTCTCACGGCCGGTTTTACCGGAATGAGCCGGCGGGGCACGCCCCGTCGTACGAGGCGTCCGGCAGGGGCGCCCACCACGTCCCCGGCGGTCGCGGGGCCGGAGAGGTGGGCCCCGCGCGCGACCTGAAGCGACGGGATGTGAAGATGCCACCATGAGCAACAACGACGTGTACTTCGACATCACCATCGACGGCGAGCCGGCCGGCCGGATCGTCTTCACCCTGTTCGACGACGTGGTCCCCAAGACCGCGCGGAACTTCCGCGAGCTCGCCACCGGCCAGCACGGCTTCGGTTACGAGGGCTCCGGCTTCCACCGGGTCATCCCGGCCTTCATGCTCCAGGGCGGTGACTTCACGGCCGGCGACGGCACCGGCGGCAAGAGCATCTACGGCGAGAAGTTCGCCGACGAGAACTTCCGGATCAAGCACACCAAGCCCGGCCAGCTGTCGATGGCCAACGCGGGGCCGAACACCAACGGTTCGCAGTTCTTCATCACCACCATCGTCACCGACTGGCTCGACAACAAGCACGTCGTCTTCGGTGAGGTCGTCGAGGGCATGGACGTGGTGAAGAAGATCGAGGCCCTGGGCTCGCGCAGCGGTGCCACGAGCGCCGACATCGTCATCGCCAAGTCGGGCGTGGTGGGCCAGTAACGGCCCCTCCCCGGAACCGAGCCCGAGCGCCCCTCACGCAGGGGCGCTCGGCCGTTCCCGCCGTCCGAAGGTCGGCAGGCCGTTCCCCGCTCTGGCGCCGGCGACCGGAGCACGATGAGGTGGCTTCCACGCGGACGGGAGGAGTTGCGGGCATGGAGTTGGAGCTTCGGCACCTGAGGGTGCTGTGTGCGATCGCCGATGCCGGGAGCGTGGGCCGGGCGGCCTCGGAACTGGGGTACTCACAGCCCGCGATGAGCACCCAACTCCGGCGGATAGAGCGGTACTTCGGCCGTCCGCTGTTCGAGCGGCACTCCTCGGGCGTCGAGCTGACGCGGTACGGCACGGAGGTCCTGGCGCAGGCCCGGGACGTACTGGCCCGCGCGGCCGCGATCGGGCGCCTCCCGGCCGCGGGCCCGCGAGCCGACCGGCCGCTCCGCCTGGCGTCGACCAACTCGCCGGTCCTCGCCGGGATGCTCGTCCGGCTCCGCAGCCGGCTGTCCGATCTCGCGCTGACGGTGAGCAGCGTGTATCCGTCCTCGGAGATCGTCGAACTCCTGGAACGCGGCGAGGTGGACGCCGCGATCGCCGCCGACTACCCCGGACGTGAGCTGCGGCACTCCGCCGCCGTGGCGCACCGCGGGATCGTCACCGAGCCGAGCTTCGTCGCCCTGCCCTCCGGGCACCGGCTCCGGCACTGCCAGGAGGTGGCGCTCGCCGACCTGGCCGACGACCCGTGGTTCCTCACCCCGGACGACGGCGCGGGCTGGCCGGGAGTCTTCTACGCGGCCTGTGACGCGGCCGGGTTCGCCCCGGCGACAGTGCATGAATTCCTGGGCGACCAGCAGCAGTTGCAGAACATGATCGCCGAGGGCCTGGGGACCTCCATCGTGCAGGCGACGTTCCGGCCGATCCCCGGCGTCCTCGTCAAACCGCTGGCCGGTACGCCCCTGTGGTGCCGCTATGTGCTGGCCTGGCGGCGCGGGAGTCCTGCCGACGAGATCGCGGACACCCTCTTCACCTCCGCCGCCGCGGCGTACCGCGCGCTCATCGCCCAGTCACCGCACTTCCGCTCCTGGGCCTCGCGCACCTGGAACGTGACGACCAAACCGTAGCCGGCCCCAACTCCCGTGCTCCGCCCGGGGTTTCTGGGGCCCGTGGGTCCCGATTGTTATGGCGGCGTTGTGCCATGTGCTATGTCACACAGTATTGTCGCCGGCCGGTGTGCGCTGAGAAGGTGCCAGCCGCGCCTCTGCTCCGATCCGAGGCGCATCTGACCCCCCACGAAGGAGCATGGATGCGCTACCGCTTCCCCCTGCCCAGATACGTGACCGGCGCCCTGGCCGCCTGTGCCACACTGGCCGGCCTCCTGACCGCACCGGCGTTGGCGACACCGCGCCCGCCGGCCGCCCCGGACCAGGCCGTGTCCGTATCCCGGACCAGCACCCCGCACGCCGTACCGCCGACCGGTCCGACCGTCGAAGCGAACGAACGGCCCGCGTTGCAGCGCCGCCCCCTCCGGACCCCCCAACTCCCCCCGCTCAGCGCGCAGAAGCCCCTCACCTCCTCGACCGGCGCGGGACGGCACCACGCCCCGAAACCCGGCAAGGGCTCCTGCAGCCCGGGCGACTTCGGGAGTCGTACCGGGTCCGAACTGGTCGCGTTCGTCCAGGCCTCGACCACGGAGTGCGTGAACACCCTGTTCAGCATCACCGGCACCGTTGCGCGCGACGTCTTCCGCGAGGAGCAGATGGTCACCGTCGCCGACGCCTTCAAGAGCGGGGCGACGGCCTATCCCGGTAACAACTCGGGCAACGTGTTGCAGCTCGTGCTGTTCCTGCGCGCCGGCTACTACGTACAGTCCAACCATCCGGACGACGTGGGCGACTACGGCTCGAAGCTGGCAGCGGCCAGCGAGGGCAGCCTGGACGCGTTCTTCGCCAACTCGCATTCCAGGGACGTCTCTTCGGGCAACGGCGACGTCCTGAGCGAGGTCGTCATCCTCACCGACAGCGCCAACGAGCAAGGCCGCTATCTGAAGACCTACAAGCAGCTGCTCAGCGGCTACAACAGCTCCTACAACGACATCCCCAGCATGCTGGCCGCCGTCAACGACGTCTACACCCCGCTGTGGCGCGGAAACTGGAACCCCGAGTACGTCAAGGCGGTCACCGCCGATCCGAGCATCATCGACACCCTGAACAAGTTCGCGCTCGCTCACCTGGACCTGCTGGGCACCGAGAATTCCTACCTCGACTCCAACGCCGGGATGAACGTCGCCCGGTACGTCGAGCACCAGGCCCTCCGGAACAAGGTCCGGCCGCTCATGAAGGGCCTGCTGAACGCCTCGAAGATCACCGGCCCGACGGCGCCCCTGTGGGTCACCGTCGCCTCCCAGGCAGACTCCTACGACAAGGACAACTGCTCGTACTTCGGCGTCTGCGACCTCTCCGACCAGCTGACCAAGGCCGCGCTGCCGGTCACCCACGAGTGCGATGCCACGCACACCATCAAGACGCAGGCGCTGACCGCCCAGGAGCTGGAGGCCGCCTGCGCCAGTGTGCTGAGCCAGGACGCGTACGTCCACGACCTGGTGAAGAACGACGGCCCGATCCCCAACCAGTACGAATCGACCATTCAGCTCGCCGTGTTCGGCAGTCGCAGCGACTATCAGACCTACGCCGGGGCCATCTTCGGCGTCGACACCAACAACGGCGGCATCACCATGATCGGGGACCCGACCAAACCGGACAACAAGCCGCTGTCCATCATGTATCAGCGGAGCGACGACAACGGTTTCCCGGCCCGGATCTGGAACCTCAACCACGAGTACACCCACTACATCGACGCCCGTGACGACATGAAGGGCGACTTCGGCAAGCAGACGTCGGTCCCGGACGTCTGGTGGATCGAGGGCTTCGCCGAGTACGTCTCGTACGGCTACCGCAAGATCACCGACGAGGAGGCGGTCACCGAGGCCGGGAAGCACACCTACAAGCTGAGCACGCTGTTCGAGAGCACCTACGACAACAGCGATGTGACCCGGACCTACCCCTGGGGCTACCTCGCCGCGCGCTACATGGTCGAGAAGCACCCGGACGACGTCGCCACCATGCTCGGCCACTTCCGCACCGGCGACTACGCGGGCGGCTACGCCGTCTACCACGACGGCATCGGCACCCGCTACGACGCCGACTTCGACTCCTGGCTCACCGCTTGCGCCTCCGGTGGCTGCGCCGCCACGGCGATACACAGCTGATCGACGGAGCACTGACCGCCGGCGTGAATGCCGCCGGCCCGAGTACCGCTGTTCGTCCCGCCCGGCCGACCCACGACGGAGTCGGCCGGGCGGGGGCGGTGACGGCCCGCACCCTCCGGGCCGTGACCGCGCGCTCAACCGGCGGCAGCGCCGAACCACTTCGGCAGATGGCCGTTCAGGTCCTGCTGGTCCTCACCGGCCCAGGCCACATGGCCGTCCGGCCGCAGCAGCACCGCGGGCGCGTCCAGTTCCTCGCTGACATCGACGACATGGTCGACCCGGTCCACCCAGCCCGCCACCGAGAGCCGGCCGGTCTGGTCCAGCAGCAGGCCGCGGCCGCCCCGCATCAGCTCGTAGAGGCGTCCGCGCTTCAGCTGCACGTCCCGCAGCCGCCGGCCGAGCAGTTCGTGGCCCGCGCCGAAGTCGTAGCGAAGCCCGATCGCGGTGATCTTCTCGATCAGGTACCGGTTCACCTCGTCGAAGTCCATCAGCTCCGCCACCAGCCGGCGCACTGCCTGCGGGCCCGACTCGGTGGACATCAGCTGCATCTGCGCGCGGGTGTGGTCCAGCACGTCGGCGGCCACCGGGTGGCGTTCCTCCTGGTAGCTGTCCAACAGCCCCTCCGGCGCCCATCCGTTCACCTCGGCGGCCAGTTTCCAGCCCAGGTTGAAGGCGTCCTGGATGCCGAGGTTGAGGCCCTGCCCGCCGGTCGGCGGGTGGACGTGCGCGGCGTCGCCGGCCAGCAGCACCCGGCCGACGCGGTAGCGCTCGGCCTGCCGGGTGGCGTCGCCGAAGCGGGACAGCCAGCGCGGCGAGTGCACGCCGAAGTCGGTCCCGGCGGTCGCCCGCAGCTGCTTCTTGAACTCCTCGAACGTGGGCGGGACCGTGCGGTCCTCGGCCACTCCCTCGGCGGGCACGACGGCGCGGTACACCCCGTTCCCGAAGGGCGTGAAGCCGAACCGCTTCTGGGTCTTGCGGACTTCGGCCATCACGGTGGTCAGCGTCTCCTGATCCACGCCGACCTCCATCTCGCCGAGCAGCGTCTCGACCCTGCTGGGCTCGCCGGGGAAGTCGACGCCGAGCAGCTTGCGCACCGTGCTGCGGCCACCGTCGCAGCCGACGAGGTAACGCGCGCGCAGCTGCGTGCCGTCCCCCAACTCGGCGGTCACCCCGTCCTCGTCCTGACGCAGCCCGACCACCTCGCAGCCGCGCCGGACCTCGGTGCCGAGCTCGGTGGCGCGCTCGGCCAGCAGGCGATCGGTGAGGGGCTGCGGGATACCGAGGACGTACCCGTGCGCGGTGTCCAGCCGGTCGGGCCAGGGCTTGTCGATGCCGGCGAGGAAACCGCCGACCCGGTACTGCGTGCCGAGCGCGAGGAACCCCTCCAGCAGACCGCGCTGGTCCATCACCTCGATGCTGCGCACGTGCAGTCCGAGCGCGCGGACCACCTTGGTCGGCTCCGCCTCCTTCTCCAGCACGACCACGTGCACACCGTGCAGCCGCAACTCGGCGGCCAGCATCAGGCCGGTCGGTCCGCCACCGGCAATGATCACGTCGAACACAACACTCCCCGTTTCCGCAGGTCCTGGCGTCGACCGGTGATTCTGCGGCATGACGGGGACCTTGCCGCAAGGCCCCCCGTGCGCTATACGTTGAGAGTGGCAGGGAGCGGTGCGCTCCTTGCCTTTCTTTTTTGTTGTCTCCTTTTGTCGTCCGCTGCGGACGGACGGCCTCCTCGCGAAGCGGCGGTTCGGCACCGCCAAGACTCCCCCTTCGGGGCCTTGTGGCCTGCGTCACGGTATGGCTAAGCTCCGGCACACTTCGAGCACATTTCCTCCGCAAGTTGACCTAAAGGTGTGTCGATCTTCACGATCTGCACACAGATATGGGGTGGCTTCGCATGGAACGAAGACCAGCGGGGCCCTCAGCAGGCGACTCGCCGTACGACTTACCTCAGGACCGCCGACCGGACGCCCACACCGGCGGCGGACCGCAGGCCCGGCGCGACATCCGGCTCTTCTGGTGGGCCGGCACCTCCGACGCGCTGGGCAGCCAGGCATCCGGGCTCGTCCTGCCGTTGCTGCTGCTGAGCCTGGGCCGCTCCCCCGCCGAGGTCGGCGCCGTCGCGGGGCTCTCCGCGGCAGCGACCCTGCTGCTCGGCCCGTTCGCCGCCGTTCCCGCCGATCGCGGGGCGCGCAAACGTGTCATGGTGGGCGCCGCACTGACATCTGCCGCCTCGATGACGGTCGTCACGGCAGCAGCATGGTCCGGCAGAGCCCCACTGGCCGTACTCCTCGCCGTCGTGCTCATCGAACGGGCGGCGACCGCCTGCTACGAGACGGCGTCCCTCGGCACCGTCGCCCTGGTGTGCGCCCCCGCGGACCACCGACGCGTCCTGTCGCGATTACAGGCGGGGGAACGGGCCGCCCTCATCCTCGGGCCCGCGCTGGGCGGACTGCTCTTCCCCGTCGGGCGCTGGCTGCCGTTCCTCGTGGACGCGGTGTCGTACGTCGTTGCCGCGGCCTGCATCGGGGCCATCCGGGCCGATCTGTCACCGCAGCACACCGGGCATCCGGCGGCCGGCGGACCGTCCCGGTCCTGGCGGGCGCTGGCCGCCGAAGCCGGGGCGGGGCTCGGCGTGGTGCGTCGGGAGCCCTTCCTCAGGCTGGCGCTGTTATGGCTCGCCACCGTCAACGCCGTGCTCATCGCGCTGTATTACACGACGGTCTTCGCGCTGCAGGACCACGGCCGGGGCGCGGCTCCCCTGGGTCTGGTCCTCGCGCTGGCCGGGGCGGCGGGTCTCGCCGGTTCGCTCGCCGCGCCCCGGCTGGCCGGCCGGCGCTCCGCGACACAGCTGCTGGTGACGGTGTCCTGGCTGCTGGTGCCGCCCGCGGCGGCCCTGGCGGTGGCCCGCGAGGCCTGGCAGTTCGGGCTGCTCTTCGGTCTGCTGTGTGCGCTGACCCCGCTCGCCACCGTGGCGCTCCAGGCCCGGGTGCTCCAGGTCGTCCCGCCCGCGCTGCAGGCCCGTACCGGGACCGTGCTGGCCACCGCGTCGGGCGCGGCCGCGGCCGGGGCGCCGGCGGTCGCCGGACTGGTCACCGATGGGGCCGGGACCGTCGCCACCGTCACCGGCTGCGCCGTGCTGCTGGCCGGGCTCGCGCTGTACGCGACCTGCGCCCCGGCAACCCGCCGCGAGGCGGAGACGTCCCGGCGCGACGCAGAGGCGTCCCGTCACGGCGCAGAGGCGTCCCGCGTCAGCCCGCGGGGGCCCTCCGCCGCCCCGAAGGAGCGGGCATGAACGCGTCCGCGGCCCACCCCCGCCCCCTAGCGGCCCCGGGTACCGGCTTCCAGGTCTACCGGCCGGCGCTTCCCGAGGTCTGCCCGCGCGACCCGGCACGGATGGCGCTGGCCGCGGACGCCGACGGCCGGTGCGAGATCTTCACCTGGGACGCCGGTACGGGCACCACCCGCCAGGTCACCGACAGCCGCGACGGGACACTGCACTGCGCGGTCGACGCGGACGCCCGGGTGTGGTGGTTCACGGAGGACCGGAACGGCCGGGGCCGGTGGTACTTCCAGGACTTCGACGGCGGGCCGACCGTCCCCGGACTGGCCGGCCTCCGGCCGGGGTTGCCGCACGGCCTCGCCGTCAGCGACACCGGGACGGCGGCGATCGGCCTGGGGGACGGCCGCCGTACGACCGTGCACCTCGGCCCTGCGGGCGGTCCCGGCCGTCCGGTGCTGACCATCGACGGCCATGCGCTGCTCACGGGCATCTCCCCGACGGGCCGGCTGCTGGCGGTGTCGGGGGCGGCCGGTCCCGATCGTGCGGTCACCCTCGTCGACTGCTCGGGCGGGGCGGCCGCGGAGGTCGCCCGGCTGTCCGGACGGCACGGGCGCCTGTGGGCGCTCGGTTTCGCCCCCGGGGCCGCGGTGGACGGTGAGCTGCTGCTCGTACAGGAGGCCAACGAGGGCTATCTGCTTGCCAGTTGGACACCCGGCGCCGGGCTGCGGAGCCACGACTGGTGCCGCTTCGACACCGAGATCACGGCGCGCTGGTACCCCACCGGACGCCGGGTCCTCGTCCGGCAGGACCGGCACGGCCGTTCCACCCTCGCCACGGCCGACCTCGACCGGTGCACCCTCACCACGGTGCCCACCCCGCCCGGCACGCTGCTCGACGCCGCCCCGCGCCCGGGCGACGAGGTGCACTACCTCTGGACCGACACCACCACTCCCCCGCAGCTCCGCTCCACCGCCGGCACCCGGCTGCCGGCCCTCGCCGGCCTGCCCGCCCCCGTTCCCGGCCGGCACCGCGACCTGTGGACGCCCGGCCCGGACGGTCCGGTGCACACCCTGCTGAGCCAACCGGACCCGGCACCCGGACCGCGGCCGCCGCTGGTCTTCCTGGTCCACGGCGGCCCCGCCGACCACGACCGCGACGCCTACGACCCGCAGGTGCACTCCCTGGTCGCCTCCGGGTTCGCCGTCGCCCGGGTCAACTACCGCGGCTCCACCGGCTACGGGCCGCGCTGGCGCACCGCGTACACCGAGGGCGTCGGGCTCGCCCAGGTCGCCGACCTGGTCGCGGTCCGTGCCGATCTGCTGCGCCGCGGCCTGGCGCGGGCGGACGCGCTCGGGCTGTGGGGCAGCTCCTGGGGCGGCTATCTGACCCTGCTGGCGCTCGGCACCCGGCCCGGTCTGTGGCAGGCGGGCGTCGCCGTCAAGCCCGTCGCCGACTGCGCGGCGGCGTACCGTGCCGGCACCCCCGCGTTACGCGCCCTGGACGAGCGGCTGTTCGGCGGCACCCCCGAGACCGTTCCCGACCGCTACCGGCGCAGTTCGCCGCTGCACTACGCCGCCGATGTCCGGGCCCCGCTGCTGGTGGTCGCCGCGAGCCTCGACGCCAAGTGCCCGCCCGGCCAGGTACGCAGCTACCTCCGCGCGCTGCGGACGGCCGGCGTCGCGCACGAGTCGATGTGGCTGGAGACCGGACACGACGGATACACCGGCGCCGACCACATGGCCGTCCTGCGGCGCGCCCTGGGCTTCCTCGACCGGCAGCTGCGCCCGGCCCCGACGGCCCCTCGAACTCCCCGCTTCCCCGAGAGCGGGGTCCCCGGGAGCACCGGCCCCACCGGTGCTCCCGGACCGCACGATCCGCACTCCGTTCACCGACAGAAAAGGAGAGTCAGTCATGCAGAAGGACATCATCCACAACGACCCGCTCGCGGGTGACGAGGAGAACCGCAAGCCGGGCATCGGCATCACGGTGACCGTTCCGTTCCGCACCGCGGAAGACACCGAGGAGGAGTGACCTCCCCGGCCGGCCCGGTACACCACCGGGCCGGCCGGCCACCGCACCCGCCGGCCCGCTCGCGCCCGCCGGCCGCTCACACCCCGCCAGCCGCCCACGAGGAGCCGAGATGCGCGTCCTGCTGGTCAACATGCCCTGGTCCCCGATCGATCTGCCGTCCCTGGCGCTCGGCATCCTCCGACGCAGCGTCGACGAACGCACCACGGGACGGGCCGACGTCCTGCACGCCAACCTGGAGTTCACCGACTGGATCACCCGGCGCACCGACTTCACCGGCGACGACTACCAGTTCTATGCGCTCTCCTCGTACTTCATGGGCTGCGGCGACTGGGTGTTCTCGTCCGCGCTCTACGACGATCCCGAGTGGCGCACGGCGGAATTCAGCGCCGCGATGCGCGGCAAGCTCAAGGCCGAGCGCATCCGGATGTCGCACCAACTGCACCGCGTGGTACCGGAGTTCGTGCAGGAGATCGCCGAAAGGATCGTGGCGTCCGGGCCCGATGTCGTGGGTTTCACCTCCACCTTCCAGCAGAACACCGCCGCGCTCGCCGCCGCCAAATACGTCAAACGCCTCGCCCCGCACATCCGGACCGTCATGGGCGGCGCCAACTGCGACGCCGAGCAGGGCGCCGCCGCCCACCGCAACTTCCCCTTCCTGGACTTCGTGGTCCGCGGCGAGGGCGAGGCCGCCTTCCCCCAGCTGCTGACCGCGCTGGACGAGGGCACGGACCTGGCCGCCGTCCCGGGACTGTGCCACCGCGGCCCCGACGGCACGAGCACCGCCAACCCGATGAGCACCAGCCCGCTGCCGCCCGCCGCCATCCTGCCGCCCGACTACAGCGGCTACTTCGAGCGCCTGGCCCGCTCCGTCGCCCGTAACTGGGTGGAGCCCAAGCTCGTCGTCGAAGGGGCACGCGGCTGCTGGTGGGGCGAGAAGCACCACTGCACCTTCTGCGGCCTGAACGGCTCGTTCATGCAGTTCCGCAGCAAGAGCCCGGACACCTTCTACACCGAGATCATGGACCTGGCGCGCCGGCACCGCGTGCTCGACATGTACGTCGTCGACAACATCCTCGACATGGGCTACCTCGGCACCGTCCTGCCCCGCATCATCGACAGCGGCTACGACCTGCGCATGCACATCGAGATCAAGGCCAATATGCGCCGGCCACAACTGCGCACCCTCGCCGATGCGGGCATGATCTACGTACAGCCGGGCATCGAGAGCCTGAACAGCCGGGTGCTGGACCTGATGGACAAGGGCGTCAGCGGCTGCCAGAACGTCCGTATGCTCCGCGACGGCGCCGAGACCGGACTCTCCGTCTCCTGGAACTACCTGCACGGCTTCCCCGGCGAGACCGCGGCCGACTACGAGCCGGTCATCGCCCAGATCCCGGCCCTGGAACACCTCAACCCGCCGGTGGACCTGTCCGCGCGGATCGCCATCGAGCGCTTCAGTCCGTACTTCAACCGGCCCGAACTCGGCTTCACCGGGCTGCGACCCGAGGAGCACTACCGCTTCACCTACGACCTGCCCGAGCGCGAACTCCTCGATCTGGCCTACGTCTTCGAGGCCCCGGAACGCGGCATCGGCGAGCCCACCGTCACCGCGCTCAACGAGGCACTGGGCGCCTGGAAGAAGCGTCACGCGGACAGCCGGCTCACCCATGCCGACCTCGGTGACCGGATCGTGCTCGTCAGCCGCCGGCACGCCTTCGACTGGGGCACCCGGGAACTCACCGACCCGGTCGAGACCGAGGCGTTCCGGCTGCTCGACCAGCCGCACGCGCCCGCCGCGCTGGCCCGTAAGCTCGCCGCGCGGCTGCCCGAGCACACCGTCGACGCCGCCACCGTGCACGCCCTCCTCCAGCACTGGTTGACGCTCGGGCTGGTCTTCACCGACGGCGGCCAGTACGTCCACCTCGCCCCGGCCGCCGTCAACGAGGACCTGCTGCGCCTGGACTTCATGCGGCACAACCATGCGGCGGACACCACCCGGCCGGCGCCCGACGCGGCGGCTCCCGCCGTCGCCCGGGCCTGAACCGCCACCTTCCGCCGTCGCCCGGGCTTGAGCCGCCACCCTCCGCTCGCCGACGAGCACGTCGTACTTCCCAGGAGACCGCATGCCCTCCGTCCTCACCCCCGCCCACCGACCGCTGACGCTGCAGGCCTGGCGCGACTACGACGCGCAGGCGTGCGCCCTGCCCGGAATGAGTCTGGGCCGGCTCGACCTGACCGGCCCCCCCGACGCACAGGCCGATCGGCTGTGGGAACTCGGCGTCCGCCGCGTCGAGTTCACCGACGAGATCGATCTCACGACGGTGGATTCCCCCGACGCCGCCGCATCCGCCGTCCGCCAACTGTGCCTGATCCGCGACCTGACGGCCCGGGCCGTCCTCGTCCACTGGCGACTACGCCTGCCCGCGGCCGGCCCCGACGACGACACCTGGCGCGACCTCAGTCACCTCCAGCCGCCCACGGCCCTCACCGGCCCGTCCGACGCCGACGCCGCGCTGACGCAATGGCGCAACGAGCACTACCTCTGCAAGTGCCTGTGGCGGCAGGGTCCGGGCTTCGTGCAGATCCGCGACCGCCGGTGGGGCGACCTGCGCCGCTTCACCGCCGACGAGCCCGCCTACCGCGAGGCGATCGCCCGGCTGTCCTACGGCGCGCCCCGGTCCGCGGTCCCGGAATCCATCGCCACCGACTTCCTCGCCGAACGCCTGGTCCGCCGCACCGGCCCGTTGCTGTGGTGGCTGCCGTACCGGGTGAACCGCTGGATCCAGGAGGCGATGGCGATCTGACCGCCCGCGCCGGCGCCTCACGGGGCCATGCGGGTGACACGCGGCCGGACGGCAACCCACCGGTAGGGACGCTCCCGTCCGGCGCCGCCACCGCTCCCCTCAGCCGCGGAAAACCCCTGCTCACCCCCTGTGCCGGTCTCCGTACGCGGCGCCGCGCCGGCCCCTCGGCGCGGCCTTCCGCACGGGTCCGGTGCGCGCTTCGGCCAACTGGCGGGCGGAGGGGAGAACGCATGTCCTGAAGGTGGGAGAACGCCCTCCCGCAGTCTCACCCCTCTTGGAGGAACTCATGCGTTCCATCTCCGCTCTCTGCGGTGTCGCAGTCGTCGGCGGTGTACTGGCCCTGGGCAGCCCGGCCGGACATGCCGAGACGGCCAAGGGCTCGTGCTCCGGCGCGATGAACTCGGCCAAGAAGGCCAAGTCCTCGTACGACTCCTACGCCAGGGAGCTCAGGGACCTCACCAACCAGGGCGGGCACCCGGACCGGTCGCAGCGCGACCACCTGGACAGGCTCAGGATGAATTCTGACGACGCGTCCTCCATGGCGAACCGGACCTGCGGGAAGCCCAAGCCGGCCAAGCCCCGCAAGACCATGCCGAAGTCCATGCCGAAGCCGATGCCGCACGGCAAGGTGAAGGCCGGCGCCGGGGCCATGAGCGCCACCTCGGGTCCCTCGGACCTGGCCCTCACCTCGTCCGCGGCGCTGGTCGCGGGGGCGGCCGGGGTGTGGCTGCTGCGCCGCCGTGACGACGAGGAGCTCGGCTGACCGGGGCCTCGGGACACCGGAGCTCTGCCCCCACCGCCTGTCCGTGGCAACTCGCCACCGGCAGCCGGGGGCAGGGCTCCGCCCCGTAACCACCAAGGCCCCCTCGCCCCTCGCCCCCCGCACACCTCCGCACCTCCGCACCTCCGCGAAAGACATCTCGCGAAAGCCCTTGGCGAAAGACCTCTCGTGAAAGACACGTCGTGAAACGCCTCGCGCCTGCGTCCCTCCCCCGCGGCACCGCCCGCACCGTGGCCCTGTTCCTGGCCCTCGCCGGCATCGCCTGCCTGGTGTGGGGCTGGCACAGCCATCGTTCCGCCCCACCGCCCCGGCCCTCGCGTGCCGAATCGCTGGCCCGGCAGCCGGACGCCGGAGCCGGGAGCGTCCCGGGCCCCGCGCCGCTTCCGGTGTCGGAGCCGGTGCGCGTGCGTATCCCGCGCACCGGCGTGGACGCCCCGTTGATGAGGCTCGGACTCGACCGCGACCGGCGTCTCGACGTGCCGCCGCCCGACGACCGCAACCTGGCCGGCTGGTACAAGGACGGCGTGACGCCCGGCGACACCGGAACCGCCTTGATCACCGGACATGTGGACACCAGGACCGGACCGGCGGTCTTCTACTCGCTCGGTGCGTTGAGGAAGGGCGACACCATCCGCGTGGTCCGCAAGGACGGTCGCACGGCCGTCTTCACCGTGTATGCGGTGGAGGTCTTCAGCGGCACCCACTTCCCTGACCAAAAGGTCTACGGCGCCTCCGCACGGCCCGAACTCCGCGTCCTCACCTGTGGCGGCGGTTACGACCGGGCCCGCCACGAATACCTCGGCAACGTCGTCGTCTTCGCGCGCATGAGCGCCATCGCCTGAGCGCCATCGCCTGACGGGGGTCGAGTCGGAGGTGACGGCACGCGGGCCCCGTGCCCGTAGAGCGGCAGAAGGTGCGCTGAGCTGCGACGGTAGCCTCCTCCCATGCTGAACGAACCCGTCGATCCTGACGTCGACCTCCGCGGGCCCACCCGTCGCAAGGGGCCCCCGTTGTGGCAGGGCCCGGTCGTGGCGGTCGTGGCGCTCGGTGGGGGCGCGGGCGCGGCCGCGCGCTATGGGGCCGCTCTCCTGTGGCCCACGGCACCCGGCGGTTTCCCCTGGACGACGCTGGTCGTCAACGCCGTCGGCTGCGCGATCATCGGTATCTTCATGGTCGTGATCACCGATGTGTGGGCGGCCCACCGGCTCGTGCGACCGTTCTTCGGCACCGGTGTCCTCGGCGGCTTCACCACGTTCTCCACCTACGCCGTGGACATCCAGCGCCTGCTGGCCCAGGGCCGGGCCGGCGCCGGGCTCGGGTACCTCGCGCTCACCCTGGTCGCCGCGCTGGCCGCCGTCTGGACCACGGCCACCATGACCCGCCGCATCGTCGAGTGGAGGCAGCAGTGAGACTCACCGGCCCCGCCCTGCGCGTCACCGTCTTCATCGGGGAGAACGACACCTGGCACCATAAGCCGCTCTTCACCGAGATCGTCCACCGCGCCCACCGGGCCGGTCTGGCCGGCGCGTCGGTCTTCCGCGGTATCGAAGGCTTCGGCGCGTCGTCCCTGATCCACACCACCCGTCTGCTGTCGCTGAGCGAGGACCTCCCGGTGGCCGTCGTCATCGTCGACACCGAGGACCGGATCCGCGCCTTCCTTCCGCAACTGGACGAGCTCGTCAGCGAGGGGCTGGTCATCCTCGACGCGTGCGAAGTCATCCGCTACACGGGCCGTGGCGAGGAGGAGCAGGCGCGGTGAACTGGCTGCTCGTGATAGCCGGGGCGGTGGTCGGGGCCCCGCTGCGCTACCTCACCGACCGTGCCGTGCAGACCCGGCACGACTCCCTCTTCCCCTGGGGCACGTTCACCGTGAACGTCGTCGGTTCGCTGATCCTGGGCCTGGTCACGGGAGCGATCGCCGCCGGGGCGGCCTCCTCCCAGCTGCAGTTGCTGATCGGCACCGGCTTCTGCGGGGCCCTGACGACGTACTCCACGTTCTCGTACGAGACCCTGCGGCTGGCGGAGGAGGGCGCCCGCTTCTTCGCCCTGGCCAACGTCGTGGCGAGCCTGGCCGTGGGTCTCGGCGCCGCCTTCGCCGGCGCGGCACTGGCGGGGGCCCTCTGGGGTTAGGTCGTCCGGCCTGCCCTCACAGGGGCGGGTTACGGCTGACGGGCGGTGACCACCCAGGCGGTGCTGCGGAGTCGTACCGCGCCGTTCTCCTCGTGGGAGCGCAGGACGTCCGTGAGCCGCTGCCGCACACGGTCCTGAACCTCTGGGGAGACTTGGCCGGTCAGGTGGCGTCCCGGAGCGGAGTCCAGCAGAAAGCCGGCCGCATCCTCCGCGTCCCGGCCCCACAGCCCCTGCATCTGCACCCGTTCCACGGTGACGTGCTGCCACCCGGCGGCGGACAGCACCTCCCGGATACGGTCCGGGTCCGCCAGGGAGAACATGCCCGGAGCTCCCGGCGCACCGAAGTCCCCTACGGGGAGGAGGTCGCTCAGTGCGGCGATCGCCTGGAGCCACTCGTTGCCCCTGGGGTCGGCACTACAGAGGAAGGCCATCCGGCCGCCGGGCCGTACGGCCCGCCGCAGGTGGGCGAAGGCAGCCACCGGGTCGGCGAAGAACATCACCCCGAAGCGGCTGATGACGACGTCGAACGTCTCCGGTGGGAAGGTGTGGACCTGGGCGTCGCCGGCTTCGAAGCGGACGTTGCCGAGTCCCTCTCGCTCGGCGGTGTCACGGGCCCGCGCCAGCATCGGCCGCGACAGATCGAGGCCCAGCACCTGGCCCCTACGGGACCGCTGCGCGGCCAGTCTCGTCGTCTGCCCGGTTCCGCAGCCGACGTCCAGGACGTGGTCGCCCTCGTCGATCGCGGCGGCGGTGAGCAGCGGCTCGTTGAAGCCCCCGTTCACCGCGTCCCAGCGGTCCTGGTGCTCGGCCCAGTAGACGCCCTCGTAACCGTTCCAGGCCTCCGCCTGCTCGGTATTGGCGATGCGTGACATGCGTACCTCCTGCGACGGGGGGTGGACCTCGTGCTGGGCGCGGATCCGCGCCCGGACTAGAATGGGCGTACGCCCAAACAGTATGGGCAGGCGCCCATACTGGCAATCCCCTTCCCTCAACTGCCGCTCCAGCGGCCCCTTCAGGGGCAGTTCGGCGGTCCCGTCGCATCAGGAGAGGCTCATGTCACCCCGTGGAGTAGCGATTCCCGACGTTCGCGACCGGCTCTTCGACGCCGCGGAACGGGTCCTGGCCGACGCCGGCCCGGCCGCCCTGACCAGCAGGGCGATCACCACCGAGGCGGGCTGCGCCAAGGGACTGCTGCACGCCCACTTCTCCGGGCTGGACGGGTTCATCGCCGCGCTGGTCCTGGACCGGTTCGCGCGCATCGCACGGCAGGCCGGACAACTCCCCGGCCAGGCAGGCACCGCCACCGTCGCCGAGAACCTCCACAAGGTCGCTCTCGGACTGCTGACGTCCGTGAACCCGACGGTCGCCGGCCTCGCCATGACCCGCCCCGCCGCCTCACTGACGATCCGTCAGGCACTGGAGGCGGGCGCTCCGGGCTTCACCGCGATCGAGGACTCGATAGCGGAGTACCTGGACGCCGAGCGGCAGCTCGGGCGCCTCGCGGACGGCACCGACAGCCGCGCGGTCTCGCTGGCCCTCGTCGGATCCGTTCACCACCTCCTGATGACCGGCTGGGCCGGCACACCGGACCCCCGCGCACAGCTCAAGGGGCTGGTCACCCAACTCGTCGCCGGCCACACGTGATCGGCCGGACACGGAACATCCGGAAAGGGCGGTTAGGGGCGCCGGGCCGGCAGCAGATCGACCACATAGGTCTCCGCCACCACCTCAGCGGGGAAGATGCCGCGCAGCCGACTGCGTTCGTCCGCGAAGAAGAACGGCTTAGGACGGGGCGCCCGGCCTACGAGGGAAGTCGGCCTTCCGCAGCAGCCGTTGGGGCCGCCGTCCCGGAGGGCGAGGCGCCGGCAATGCCCTCCGGCATCGCGGGCTCGTGCAAGGTGCGGAGGAGGAGCCAGCCGAGAGCGGGCAGGGCGATGAGGGGGATCAGGGCGGTCTGGAGGGTGGTGGCGTCGGCGACCGCGCCGAGGAGGGGGCTGGCGATGCCGCCGATGCTGACGGTCAGGCCCAGGGTGACGCCGCTGGCCGTGCCCATGCGCCGGGGCAGGTAGTCCTGCCCGAGGGTGACGTGCAGGGAGAAGGGCACGTACAGGCCGGCGGAGGTGAGGGCGACCAGTACGTAGAGCGGCGGGCCGGGGACGAAGACGACGCCGGCCACGGCGAGGACCGTCAGGGCGTAGGACCACTGGACGACCCGGATGCGTCCGTAGCGGCCGGCGAACTTACCGCCGGCCACCGTACCGATCGCGCCACCGAGATAGAGCACGAACAGGGCGACGGTACCGGCGACTTCACCTCCGCCGGTGCGCTGGCGCACGTAGAGCGAGATGAAGGTGCTCAGGCCGACGAAGACGATCGAGCGACAGACGATGGCCCCGGACAGTTTGACGAAGGACGCCCAGTCATCACGGCTGCTGACCGGCGCCCGGTCATCACGACTGCCCGCCGACGCCCGGTCATCACGGCTGCCGGCCACGTCGTCCGGCGGAGTGCCGACGGTGGCGCCTCGGCCCGCAACTTCCGCCGGCGCCTCGGCCGTTGGGTTCGCTTCGGCGGGCCCCGACGCACCGGCCGCCCGCGTCGCCTCCGCATCCCGCGCCCGCATCGCCCGGAGGGCCGCCGTGCACAGTGCGGCGCCGGCGAGGGCGGGGAGGACCAGCAGCGGGGAGGCGTGCAGACCGCCCGTGGTGATGGCGGCGGAGACCAGCAACGGGGCTGCCGCGAAGCCGAGGTTGCCGCCGAGGGAGAACCAGCCCATCCCGGTGTGGCTGCCGCGGCTGGCGTGGCGGGCGACGCGCGCCGCCTCGGGGTGGTAGGCGGCCACGCCGATACCGGAGACGGCGACCACGGCCAGGGTGAGGGCGTAGGAGCCGACGATGCCGCTCAGGGCGACGCCGACGCCGCCCACCAAGGTGCTCACCGGCAGCAGCCACGGCAGGGCCCATCTGTCGGTGAGCGCACCGAACAGTGGCTGGATCACCGATGACAACAGCGAGGCGGCCAGCACGATGCCGGAGGCCGCGGCGTAGGTGTAGGCGCGTTCGGAGACGAAGAACGGCACCAGCGCGGCGACCGCTCCCTGGTAGACGTCCACGCAGGCGTGGCCCAGGGACAGGAGGGTGAGGGGGCGGGTGCGCGGGGCGGTGGTGTGGTGGTGGGTCGTGGTCACTCGTCGATCGTCGCGACTCCCCCGCATGTCGCGCTTCCGATAAATTGCCAACCCATGCCGAAGATCCGCCACTTGCCGGAAGCCTGCACCCGTGTCCAGACACTGGCCGCCGGAGAGGTCATCGATGCGCACCGCCACGACGACCACCAGATCGTCTACGCGGGCTCCGGCGTCGTGGCCGTCACCACCGATGCCGGCACCTGGTTCGCGCCCGGGACCCGCGCCATCTGGGTCCCCGCGGGGACGGTGCACGCCCACCGCGCCCACGGCCACCTCGACCTGCACCTGGTCGGCCTGCCCGCCACGGACAACCCGCTCGGCCTGGCCGGCCCCACCGTACTGACCGTCGGCCCGTTGCTCCGCGAACTGATCCGCGCCTACACCGCAGCCCCCGACGACACCGGCCCGGAACGCCGCCGTCTGTGCGCCGTGCTGCGCGACCAGTTGCGCGCCTCTCCGCAGCAGCCCGTTCACCTGCCCACGCCCAGGGATCCCCGGCTGACGGCCGTCTGCGCGATCCTGCACGAAAACCCCGCCGAGCCGCGCACGCTGGCCGCACTCGCCACCGCGACGGGCGCCGGCGAACGCACCCTCAGCCGCCTCTTCCGCTCGGAATTCGGCATGACCTTTCCGCAGTGGCGCACCCAGTCACGCCTCTACCACGCCCTGCGGATGCTGGCCGACGACACCCCGGTCACCACCGTCGCCCACCACTGCGGCTGGTCCTCCACCAGCGCCTTCATCGACGTGTTCCGCCGCTCCTTCGGGTACACGCCGGGCGCCCACAACCGCCGCTCCGCCACTGCCCGCCGTGACTCCTCCGTCGCACCGCATTCCTCCGCGGATCCGCATCCGCATCCCTGACCGCATCCGCATCCCTGACCGGGAACTTCCCGCGCCACATCACCGCTACGTACACCAGCGCCACGAGGACCGGAGTGCCAGGTGGTTCCAGATGATCACCAGCGAGGACACCCTCAGCTTGCGGTCACCGGTGATCGCGTCGAGCCGGTCGTCACGGACCTTGGCCAGCACCGGGTACTTCATGATCAGCAGGCCGACGGCGGGGCCGGTCCCAGGGACCTCGGTGCGGCACACTGGCAGGATCGCTTACGGTCCGCGGCCAGGATCGCTTACGGCCTGCGGCGGAACGGGCGTGCGGCTGATACGTTCCGCTCGCCCCTCCCCAAGGAACCATGAAGGAATCCGGACCCATGGCCACCACCCCGCTGACCTCCGTGCTCTTCGTATGCGTCCACAACGCGGGGCGTTCGCAGATGGCCGCCGGATTCCTGTTCCACCTCGCGGGCGACCGCGTGCAGGTCCGCTCCGCCGGTTCGCTGCCCGCGGACCAGGTCAATCCGGCCGCGGTCGAGGCGATGCGGGAGGTCGGCATCGATATCGCCGACCAGCGGCCGAAGGTGCTCACCACGGAGGCCGTACGGGCATCCGACTACGTCATCACGATGGGCTGCGGCGACGCCTGCCCGGTCTTCCCCGGCAAGGAGTACCTGGACTGGGCCCTGGAAGACCCGGCGGGCCAGGGCGTGGAGTCCGTGCGCGCGATCCGCGACGCGATCCGGGTCCGCATCGAAGCCCTGATCGCCGAGATCGACGCACGGCGGGAAACCGGGCTCCACGCACGACGGGACACCGGGATCGACGCACGACGGAACGCCCAACCGGACAAGTGAACGCGGCCGCGTCACGGCGCACTCGTCCGCCGGGCGCTCAGGGTGCAGAGTGGAAGGCGTGGACCTCCAGCGGCGCTTTGGCGGTCAGTGGCAGCCATGGCAAGCCAGTCATGCGCTGGTCCTGATCCCGCTTGTGCTCATCGCGGTGATCACGCTCGTCGACATCATGGTCCCCGCCGACGTCCATCTGGGGCCGCTGCTCGTCGTCGCTCCCGCGCTCACGGCCTCGTTCGCCGGCCCCTGGCTCACCGGGTTCGTGGGGTTCCTGGCCGTCCTCGCCCAGGCGTACATCGGGGTGCACTTCGGCGTGCTCTTCACGGAACGCAATGTCATGGTGCAGGTCCTGGCCCTGGCCGCGCTTTCGGTCATGATCGTGTTCTTCTGCGTGGTGCGCGAGCGACGGCGGCAGGAACTGGCGAAGGTACGGTCGGTGGCCGAGGCCGCCCAGAAGGCGCTGCTCCGTCCGCTCCCCCACCGCATCGGCCCGTTGCACATCGCCTCGTTCTACCTGGCCGCCGAGGAAGAGGCCGAGATCGGCGGTGATCTGTACACCGCGACCCGTACCCGCAACGGAACCCGGCTGATCATCGGCGACGTACGGGGCAAGGGCCTGGCCGCGATCGGTGAGTCCGCGCTGCTGCTCGGCGCCTTCCGCGAGACGGCCCACCACCACCTGACGCTGCCCGCCCTCGCCGCCGCACTGGACCGCAGCGTCTGCCGCTATCTGACCGACTTCATCGAGTCGGACCGTGACATCCCCGAGCACTTCATCACCGCGCTGCTGCTGGAGATCCCGGACGAGGGCCCCGGGACCCGGATGACCGACTGCGGGCACCCTCCGCCCCTGCTCCTGAGCCAGGGCCACGTCGGCCCCGTCCCGAGCCCGCACCCCGCTCCCCCGCTGGGCATGGGCGGAATGGGGGCCGGCACCTACCCCGTCGACGAGATCACCTTCGAGTTCGGTGACACGCTGTTGCTCTACACCGACGGCGTCACCGAGGCCCGCGACCGCCACGGCACCTTCTACCCCCTCGCCCAGCGCGTCGCCCGCTGGCCCAGATGCGATCCCGAGGCGCTCCTGCACCACGTCCGGCGCGACCTCCTCGCCCACTGCAGAGGGCACCTCGGCGACGACGCGGCCCTCATCGCCATCCAGCGCACGCCCGTCCCCCAGCCCCGCCACCGCCTGGGCTTCCTCAGCCAGACCGACGGCTCCCGCCCTTGAGGCAGCGGACCGGTGCACAGGGATCGCACGGTGACGATCACACGGTGGCCAGCCCCAGACCGTAGAACCGCACCGTGTACGGACGGATGTCCTCGCCCTCACCGCCGATCAGCAGGTCGTCCGGGGACGCCACGCCCTCCGCACGTGCCGTCGCCACGACCATCTCCGCCAGTGTCCGGCCCCGCGGCTCCCCGGGCCCGCCCGCGTCGAAGCGCCACCTCGGTTCGTACGCGTCCTGCCAGGTGTCCCGGCTCATGGGGTGTTCGGCGACGGTGCCCCAGCCGAGCGATGCCGGATCGATGTCGTCCTCCGCGTACGAGGCCAGCATCAGGCGGTGATCGGCGTCGATGTCGAACAGGAGCGGGGCGGAGCCGCCGACCCGACCGTAGACCGGGATGACCCGGGCGATGCCGAGTGCCGCGAACTCGGCGGGCAGGGTGGTGAAGAAGGCCGCCAGCGCGTCGGTCAGCGTCTCCCAACTCTGTGCCGACCAGCGGCCGGGCAGGCTCAGACCGGCGTTGGCGGGGCCCGGCCGGCTGCCGAAGTAGCCGCTGATCGCGTGCTCTTCGCCGTGGCCGAGGCTCCACAGCCAGTTCTCGAACGGGGCGGTGGGCGCGAGGACGAGTTCCGGCCCGCGGTCGCCCGCCCGCAGTTCGAGGGTGTCCCGCCTCCCCCGCCAGCGCAGGAACGGCGCACCCCAGGCCGGAGTGGTGGCGTAGTACGGGCCCAGGGAACCGTACGAGCCGATGGCCGACGGCTCGCCGAGCGCGTCGGTGAGCTCATCCCCCGCGGCACGGAAGCGTTGCGCCTGCCACACCGCGTCAGACGCGGATTCGCCCACGGTTGCGGGTTGGGTTTCGGGTGCGGGCGCGGATCCCGGCTCCTCGGATGCGGATCCAGGCTCCTCGGGCGCGGATCCGGGCTGCTCGGATGCGGATCCGGGTTCCGGGGCGGTCGCCGTCACGCTCGCCACGAGTTCGAGATATGTCACCTTCTCGACATACCGCTCCTCAGCCGGTCCGACGGGACGCAACCTCAGGTCCCCCGGCGTCGCCCCACCCGTCGCCCCGGCCACGGTCTCCGCGCGTCCCGCCGGTGCCTGGACCATCACCTCGTCCCACCGCCGCCCCAGGCCTTCGACGAGCGCGCGGGCACCGTCCTCGGTCCAGCCTCCGGTGTCCATCTCACGGAAACGAACGGCGAGTTCGGCCAGCGGTACGCCGGCAGCGGTACGGCTGAGGTGTCGATCGGTCATGCCGCGATTCTGTCGCACGCCCGCAACTGGTCCGCACCCGCGCCCGTGGAGCGACGACCAGGGCCTTTCCCACCCCGGCCCATCGAACAGGCCCTAAACCAGGGGGTGCCGGTGAACGGGCGGCAGGTCGGGCAGAAGGCCGGGCCAGACGGTGTCCAGCACGTGCGCACTCGGCGTGAACAGCCCGGGCGCCAGGGCCGGCAGGTCGTTGACCTCGTGCCACTCCCAGCGGCGGATGAGGTGCGGCTCGCGTACGACCGGTTCGCCGGTGAAGGCGGTGACCCGCACGGCGGCGGTCAGGCGCGGGATGCCGTGGACGGAGTCCATCAGGATCGCCAGCAGCCGTGCGTCACCGGGCTCGGCCCGCAACCCGGTCTCCTCCGCCAGCTCCCGGACGGCGGCCTCGGTGAACGACTCGTCCGCATCGTTCTTCCCGCCCGGAAGCTCCCACCCTCCTCGGACGGAGTGGCCCAGGAGCACCCGCCCGGCCGCGTCCGTGACCACCACACCGGCACCCGTCAGCGCGTGCGGGGACGGACGGCCCTTGTTGCGGTACGCCACCCGCCTGGAGACCGGAGTGCGCAGCACGAGGACGGCGAGCCCTTCGGCATCCCGGCGGTCGACGGTGTGCCAACCGGCGGTCAGCAGCGCGATCTCCGCTTCGTCGAGTTCATGAGGCGCGATCTCGCGCTTGCCGTCGGGCGCGGAATCGCCGACGGAATCGGCGACGGGCGTGATGACGACCATCGCGCCGCCGGGACGTAGGAGTTCGCGCAGCCGGTTCAGTACGCGGGTGCGGTCGCGGAGGAAGGCGAGGGACAGGCGCAGGGTGATGAGGTCGTACGGTGCGCGCAGACCGTCCAGCGCATCCCTCTCGACGTCACACCGGACGAAGCGCACGTCGCACGGGACGAAACGCGCGTCGCACCGGACGAAGCGCACGTCGTTCGTGGTCGTAGCCGTATCCGGAGCCCGAGCCGGTGCGGGTGGCTGGGCCGCGGCGAGCCGGAGGGCGGCCGGGGCGAAGTCGACCGCGTCGACGTCGTAGCCCTCGGCCGCCAGATGGCGGGCCAGCTCACCCAGGCCGCACCCGACATCCAGCGCCCGACCGCCGCCGTCCGGTGCCGGGACGAGTGCGTGGAGCAGAGCCCGCTCCACGTCGCCCAGCGGACGGAAGGACTTCCCGCTGCCGTAGTGCGCATCCCATCCATCCCGCTCGTCCCGCTCGTCCCGCTCACCGTGTTCCACTGCGCCTCCCACCGTCCGACTTCCCAGGGCAACTTGAGTCCGTCGTCGCCAGTCTTCACCGCCACACGTCCGAGTGAACGCCCCTCAAGGACATCGGTATCGCCCTCACCGCCCCGTGCGCATTCCTTCCTCGAATGGGTGAAAAGGGCTCCAGCGGCCTCACATTGAGCACGTGTGTGCCGAGAAAGGGGAGGACAGGAAGCGGCAACGGGTCGCTTGAATTAATCGGAAGGTTAGGTATGTCACGGATCACGCGGATGACCGCTCTGGCTGCTCTCGCGGCAGGCACCGCTGTGGGCGGTACATCGGCTGCATTCGCCGACAGCAACGCAGCCGGCGGCGCTGTTGGTTCACCGGGGGTGGTGTCGGGCAACCTCATCCAGGTCCCGATCCACATTCCGATCAACGTCTGTGGCAACAGCGTCAACATCGTGGGGCTGTTGAACCCGGCCTTCGGCAACACCTGCATCAACGGCCTGCAGCGTCGTCTGATCGTCCACCGCGTCGAAAGGCACGAGTACCACCACGACTTCAAGCGGAAGGACAAGAAGCACCACGGTCACGGCGGCTCCATGCACAAGAGCTCCAAGCACCACAGCAGCAAGTAGCCGGCACCGCCGCGCCCGGGCCCGGGCCGTTTCCTCCGACAGCCCTTCCACCTTCACCGGAGAAACGGCCCGCCTTCTGGCGGCATAGCGTGGCCGCACCATGCATGCATGGTGCGGCCCGCTGCTTTTCGGAACACCTGCCTTTTCAGAGAACCTCTACCAGTTGCTGGGCGAACTCCTTCGGGTGCTCTGTGCAGCCGACGTGCCCGCCGGGGAATTCCACGGCCTTTCCGCCGGTCAGATCGGCGAGCCGGGTGGCCGGTCCGTACAGCGGCTCCTGCGTACGCGAGTCCCGGCCGACCGCCAGTACCAGACGGTCCGCGGCGCGCTGCAGCGCGGCGACATCGGGCCGGCTCCCCGAGAACGGGCACAGGATGTGCTCCAGGAAGACCGGCAGGTTGGCGTGCATGCGCGGAGCCATCTCCTGGATCTCCGGCGGCAGTTCGGTCGCCCGGTCGCCCGGCCGGCCTCCCAGCCCCTCACTGAAGCGCGCCATCGCGGCGCCGACGCCCTGCGTACGGAACGTCTCGCGTACGTCGGCGAACAGCGCCCGGTGCGGGGCCGGCTCCGGGAGGAGCTCCAGCAGCGGCGGTTCGTGGGCGACGACCCGGCGGAGCCGTTCGGGGTGTCGAGCGAGCAGGTCGAGGGCGACGATGGCGCCTGAACTGCTGCCGAGTACGGACGCCTCCTCGTTCGGCGCGAGCAGGTCGAGCAGCCGGCGGGCGTCATCACTCCAGACCTCGACCCGCTGGTCGGTGAGCGGACCGTCGAGGCGGCTACGGGACAGGCCGCGCGGGTCGTAGGACACCACGGTGTAGCGGGTGACCAGCTCCTTGGTCATGGCCGCGTACAGCCCGGCGTCCGCGGCGCCGCCCGGTATCAGCAGCAGCACCGGCCCGCGGCCGCGGTATTCGTAATGCAGGGTGGCACCGGGCACATCGAGGGTGCCGGTGGTGGGCTCGTTCATTGTTCTTCCCCCTCGGATCGGGTCGGCCAGTTCTCCAGGAGCACATGCAAGGCGTCGAGGGAACGGGACCAGGACTCCTGGACGGCGCGCGGGTGGCCGAAGCCGCCGCTCAACTCCAGGTGGATATAGCCGTGGAAGGTGCTGCGCAGCAGGCGCCCGGCGTCGGTCAGGTCCGGCTCGGTGAGGTCGTAGGCGCGCAGCATGCCGTAGGTGAGCTCGATGCTGCGGCGCAATCCGGTGGAGTCGCGGACCTCTTCCGGATCGAGCTGTATCTGGGTCGCCGCGTAACGGCCGGGGTGCTCCAGCGCGTAGCCCCGGTAGGCGTTGGCGAAGGCGACGAGTGCCGCCTTGCCGGAGCGGCCCGCCACCGCCGCGCCGATCCGGTCCGTCATCTCCTCGGACGCCAGCAGGGCCACTCGAACGACCAGGTCGCGCCGGCTCTTGATGTGCGAGTACAGGCTGGCGTCCTTGACGCCGAATTGCCGCGCGAGCGCGGACACCGCGACCTTGTCCAGCCCGACCTCGTCGGCCAGCTCCGCGGCCGCCCGGGTCAGCCTGGCGACAGTGATCCCCGCGCGCACCATGCGACCTCCCACATCCAATTTCCGTACTGAGCACAGGACTTGTCATGACTTAGCTAGAGCTCTTAGGAATAAACCTAGCATGATTAGGAATGAATGGTGCGGCGACCTGTTTCTGACCGCGGCACGGCCGACCGGTACACGATCGATCTTGCTCCGTGGACGTGATACAGCGGGCGCGGGCGCCATTGGCATACTCCAGCCATGGATACGAGGGCGGGGGAGGACGGGATGCGGCCAGGCCACCCGGCGCCGGAGAGCGAGTCGGAGCGTCCTACGGGATGGGCACTGCGTTCCGCCGAGCCGGCCGACGTCGAGGCAATCGCGGAGTTGCGGGCGACGGTGATGCGCCCGGACCTGGAGCGGTTGGGACGGTTCGACGAGCATCGGGTCCGGCAGCGGCTGCGGGATTCCTTTTCCCCGCGGCACACGTCGGTCATCGTGGCCGATGGCGCCTTCGCGGGCTCCGTCACCGTGCGCCCCGCCGAGGACGGTCGATGGCTGGAGCACTTCTATCTCGCTCCGGCCCTACAGGGCCAGGGGCTCGGATCGGCCGTGCTGCGAACGCTGCTGAAGCGGATTGACGCCGAGGGCGCACTCGTCCGCCTGAATGTCCTGCAGGGCAGCGCCGCCCGGCGGCTGTACGAGCGTCATGGGTTCACCGTGACGACTGAGGACCCGATCGACGTCTACATGGTGCGACGGCCGGATGCGGGCACCCTCGGGGCCGGAACCGCGTGAGCGGCACCGTCCCGCGTGAGGCGTTTCGGGGGCCGCCCAGTCATCAGTAGGCCCCGAACGACCAGAAGACGCCCACCTCGTCGCCAGTCACCGCGATCAGGCCCAGGTCCTCGAACAAGTCGATGCCGTTGAGGTACGCGGACGTGCGGAAGCCATGGGAACGAGTGCCGTGGAGGCCCGCCGTGAGGAAGTCCGGGGCCGGGTTCGACGCGGCGGCGATCGCGTTGGTCCAGTAACTCCCTTCGGAGCCATACCGGTTGAGCAAGGCCCGGGCGTCGGCCAGCACGGCGTCCCGGTCCGGGCGGGAGCGGACGGGGGCGGGTTCCGACTGCCACTCCTCGGTCATGACGGCGAGCAGACCGACCGCCGCATCCGCTTCCAGGCGGTACAGGCGGTCGGGGAACTCCGCCACGGCCGGCGGGTCGAAGGGGTACGCGGGTACGGTGCGGCGAGCGTCGGCATTGCGACGATCCGGGTCCAGTCGCACCCAGCCACGGGGATCGGGGACCGCCCGGTGCATCACGGCGAGGGCATCGTGCGCCCAGTGCTCGTGCCGGCGAGGACCGGTGGCCGCGAAGGTGTACGTGTCGTCGAGCAGCCGCAGCGCTGCCGCGTTCCAGGGACAACGACGGCTACGGAACTCCGCCAGCAGGCTGCCGACCCTGCGGCCGAAGACGTCCTTCGGCTCGCGGGGGATGCTCCGGAGCTGGTCGAGGGCCCACGGCACAAGCTCCCTGGCCCCGTCCGCGGCGCACCCAGGCGCAACTTCCGGCAGCGGAAGGTCCCTTCCGTCCCAGAGCGCCTCCAAGTGGGCATCGAGCATATCCAGGGCGGACCGGTCGTCGGGCAGGGGCATTCTCATCACTTTAGCGATCTCTGGTCACTCCAGTGCGCTCCCGTCACTCCAGTGAGCTGTGGGGCTGTTCTTGCAGGCAGTTGGACTTGCGCTCCGGCTCTCCCGATCGACGCCACCCCGATTCCAGTCCCCATTCCAGTCCCAGTTCCCGTCCGTTCCACGACGAGATTCCGTGACGGCCTGAGACGCGTCGGTGGTGGTCCCTATACTTTCGGCGACTTGTTGATCATCACGGGGGATCGGAGATGCCATGTCGGTCCGACGGCTTGCGGCGCCCGAAGACTTGGCGACACCGCATCCGCTACCCGCGCGTTCGCCCGTCCCCCAGCGGATCACCGCGGTCGCGGTCACCACTGATCTGAGTCGAACGGCGATCGCGACGGCCGCGCCGTGGTTCCGGGACTTCGCCGAGGTGCTGGTGCTGGCGGACGGGGCCGTGACCCGCCTGGCCATCCCCGATCGCCGCCGTGTCCACGATCTCCTCTTCGACCCCGACGGCACGGCGCTGACCGCCATGGCCAGCCGCAACTCCCTCTACCGCTGGGCGCTCGACGACCCCGGCGAGCGGTGGCCGCTCGGCATGACCGGGAGCGGCGGATCGCTCGACCTGCCGCTCGCCCAAGTGGCGGTCGGCGGACGGTCGTTCGCCACGGCCAATGCGTTCACCCAGAACGTCGTCGTCCGGGACGCGCAGACCCGGCGTGTCCACCACGACATCCGCGAGACCTTCAAGGACCTCGCGTACGACGACCGGGTGGTGGGCGAGGGAACCGTCGCCCTGAACGCCGATGGATCACGCCTGGCCTTCTGCCGCCCTCGCCGCTCGTTCCTGAAGGAGGACGAGGGGGTTGTCGTGCAGGAAGTCGGCAGCGGAACGCACACCGAGCACCGCACCGGCATCCCCTGGGCGAACGGTCTGGCGTTCCGTCCGGACGGTGCCGCGCTGGCCGTCGTGGGCGCCCGGCCGGGCGAGACGGTGGCCACGATCCTCGACCTGAACGACCCGGCCGACGATCCCGTCGACGACCCGGTCGACGGCCTGGCCGACGAACCGGCCGACGGTGGGGCCCACGACCCGGAACCCGTGGTTCTGCCGACCGATCAACGCGTCGACCGGATCAACCTGCGGCCCGTATGGTGCGGCGCCGAACCCCGCGTGCCGATCGTGGACCCGCACCGCGTCACCGTCTGGAACCTCGCCAGCGGCTCCGCCATCCTCTCGGTGGACGTCCCCGGCCCGCGGATCGCCGCCACGCTCACGCCCGACGGCCGCACCCTGGTGATCGCGTCGCCCGACGACGGCGTCCATGCCCACCCCCTCCCTTCCCCCTCCCCTCCCCCGACCTCCGCACCACGTAGGACGCCGTTGCCATGAGCTCCCTTGACGAACTGCTGAAGGCGCACCCGACCAAGCAGATCTGGCATGAAGTCTGCCTGTTTCTCGCGGAGTTGGACGAGGAGGGACTGGACGCTGTCGCGCCCCGGGTGCTGGCGTGGCCCGCGCAGCAGCGTCCGATGCCCGACGACTGGTGGGCCCGGTGGACGGCGGGCGATGTGCGCCCGTACCACTCCCTCGCCGGAGTGCGCCACCTCGGACACCTTGACGTTGCCGACGGCGAGTCCGTGGTGGGCGAGGAGACGGAGGAGGCCGAGGAGTCGGGGCTCGACGAGGCGTATTTCTACCACGGGGCGACCGCGGTGGCGGCGCCCTCCGACCTGTCCTGGGTGGCGTTGGGCGCGGCGGCCGAGTGGCACCACAACGGCGGCGACATCGCCCGCTGGGACACCGTGGAGAAGGACCGGCTGACCTGGTTCCTCAACGGAGCCGACTATCACGACGAGCCCCACGACATGCAGGTCAGCCCGGACGGTCGGATGGTGGTGACCTCCGTCGAAGGCCGCCTGCACGCGTGGACCGCCGAGACCGGCGAGGAGATGTGGACCTTCCCGGTGTCGTCCGGGTCCTCCGCCCCGCACGACGAGGACGACCTCGACGACGGTGGTGAGAAGGAGGACGAAGCCGACTTCGCTGACGAGGACGACTTTGATGACGAGGACGACCTCGATGATGATGACGAGGACGACTTCGAAGGCGAAGGCGAAGGCGAAGGAAGTCTCGGCATGGACGACCCCGTCCGGATCGGCTTCAGCGGCGACGGCTGCCGGGTGGCCATCGGCACCTGCGTATCCGGCCGGGTCGCCGTCATGGAGGCGGATACGGGCCGGGTGCTGCTGACCGTTCCGGCCGAGCAGCAGGCGTTCGGCCCCGTCGCGCTGGACGTGAACGGCCGGCTGTTGGTGCACACGTCGCAGGAGGGCCGTGTGGTGGTCCGCGAGGTCGACAGCGGCGCCGTAGTGGTCACCGCCCCGACCCGGCTCAGCCATGTGCACGCCCTCGCGCTGGCCCCGGACAGCACCGCCGTGTTCGCGTTGGGCCGCGTGGCCGATGACGCCGCACCCACAGCCCAGTTGCTGAGTCTGGATCCCGCTGGCACGGTCGGTGAGCTGATCCGGCCGACGGAGTTCCCGGTCGAGATCGGCACGCACTCGGTGCTCGCCGGTGCCGGAACCCGCGCCGTGTGGACCGACCGCGGCCCGTACGCCTTCGTCTCGACGGGCAACGGCTCGGTGCTCTTCGACTCGACCGCGCGAACGTTGTGGGCGGACCCGAACCGCCAGATCGTCTCGTTCACCCCGGACGGGCAGGCGATGGTGACCGTCGACGAGACCATCGAGGCATGGTTCCTCGCGGGCCTGGCACTCCCCGAGCCGCCTCGCGCGATCGGCTGACGCCAAGCACGGACGCATGGGGCCGTGTTGTAGCCCTGACCAGCCGTGACGTGCCTTCGCCACGATGGCGGTGCGACGCCCTCGGGCCGGGCCAGGAGATGCCGCCATGCCGCCATGCCGCCATCCCGGTATGCCGAGATACCGCTATACCGCTATACCGCTATACCGCTATCCGGTGTACCGGTCAGTCGACGTCCGCGGGCAGGGGCGGAAGCCGCAGATGGGCGAGGTCATCAGGCGCCGGGGTGGTGTGGGGCCACATGGGGGTGACGTCGGTGTCGACGGCCGCGGGAGCATCGGTCAGGCGCATGCGCTCGCGCAGCCTGCCGTAGAAGTCGGTCGGCTCCAGTCGCACTACGCGCAACCGCTGTGGAGCCGCGTAGACACCGATCCAGTCCCCCGGAGCCAACACGCCGCGCAATTGGCCGTCGACGCTCACCGCCGCATGGCCGGAATGTTTCAGGACGCGGAGGGCGACGGCCTCGTCGGGGGCGGCGACCACCGAGCGGTTGAAGGTCATGTGTGGGGCGACGGGGGTGAAGATGATCGCGTCGGCTCGTGGTGAGATGACGGGGCCGCCGGCGGCGAAGCTGTAGGCGGTGGATCCGGTGGGTGTGGCGACCAGGACGGCGTCGGCGGAGTAGGAGGCGAGCAGTCGGCCCGCGAGGTACACGCCGAGGGCGACCTGCCGATCGCGTGCCAGTTTCTCCAGAACGATGTCGTTGAGGGCCGTCACATTCAGGGCCACCCCCCAGTCCTGGGCGACGGCACAGTCGGGTCGCACCGGCGGAGGCGGCAACGCAGGCCCCCGCCCGTAGCGCAGGAGCGTCTCCATCCCCTCGGGAAGCTCCAGCGGACAGGAGGCTCGCATCGTCAGCATCAGCCGGGTCTCGACTTCCACATGGCCGCGGTGAACGGCCTCCAGCGCGCGCTCGACCTCGTCGGCCGGCACCTCGGTCAGAAAGCCGAGGGTGCCGAGGTCGACGCCGAGGACGAGCGCGTCGTTCTGCGCGGCCAGGCGGGCTCCGCGCAGGAACGTACCGTCTCCGCCGAGGGTGACGATCAGGTCGGGACTGCCGGCCGCGTCGACCTCCTCGCGCGCATCCCGCCGTTGTTCGCCCGTTCCCCACACGTCGATGGCGACGCAGCCGACACCCTGCCGCTCACACCACCGTCGCACCACATCCGCTGCCGCCACGGCGCCAGGCCGCCCCCCGTGCACGACGACCCCCACCCGTTGCACGCTCACGCAGCGTCCTCTCTTTTCGGGGTGCCCGATTCGTCTCGCGCTCGGCCGTAAAAACGCCCATTCCACGAGCGAACCGAGGCCCGGCCCGCCCGACCACACCAGCGAGCACCGGCCGACCGTAAATCGATAGCGTCCGCATCAGCAGACATTTGCTTACATTCTCGGGCATCCTAACCGGCGTCCTGATGTCCGCTACGGCGGCAACTCACCCGAGGATGCGCATTTCCCGTCCGCCTGGAAACCCGCGATCTTGCTGCTAGCTGCGGAGTCGCCCTATGGGTGGGCGTTCCGTGCGCGCGCCAGCAGGAAGCGGTGGAGGAGCGGTCCGAGGAGGCCGACGACGGCGGTCAAGCCGGCTGCGACGGCAAGGTCGGGGTGGTCGAGCGCATCGTCCAACAGGCAGCTGGCGCCCAGCGCGAGGGCGAGCAAGGCGATTTTGGCGACGGCCAGCCGGACGAACGACAGATGCGTGCGGTGGTGCGCGGGCTGGTCGTGCGGGGGCTGGTGTTCCGTGCGCCGGGCCTCACGGCGGCGGCGTGCGAGGTGCAACAGCGGGGCGGCGACGAACAGGAGGACCAGTAGCTTCGCGGCGTGCTCCCACGGCGGTGTCCCCTCGTTCACGGCCCAGGCGGCGCCGATGACGAGTCCGGCGGTGGGGTACGCGAGGTAGGGCTTGGTCGGGTGCCTCCTGCCGGGAGCCATGTCTGGGGATGGAGCCTGGGGTGGGGCCTGGGGTGGGGCTGGGGGTGGGGCTTGGGATGGGGCCGGGACCCGGGGTTTCGCAGCGTTGCTGGTGGGGGTGGGGGGAGGGTGGCGCGTGGGGGTGGGCATGGCTGCCTCCGGGGGCTGATGCGGCGGGGCGAGCTGTGGGTGCGCGGGTGGGTCGGCGTGGGGTGGGGTGGGGCGGGGTGGTGGGTGCGTACGTGGGTTGGTGGGTGCCTGGGCGGGTCCTGGGGTCGGGGGTTCCCGGGGTTGGCGGTGCCTGGGGTTGGGGGTGCCTGGGATGGGGTGGGCGATGTTGGTGTCTCGTGCGCAGCCGTTGGGAGGGGGCGTCAGTCGAGGGAGAGGGGGAGGCGGCGTAGGCCGCGGAGGGTGATGTGGTCCTTCCACTCGGGATCGCCGGCCAGTCGGACCTGCGGGGCGCGCTGGAGCAGCATGCGCAGGGCGATCCGGGTTTCGAGACGGGCGAGCGGAGCACCGAGACAGAAGTGGATGCCCTGGCCGAACGCGAGGTGCCGGACGGGCGTGCGGCCGATGTCCAACCGCTCGGGGCGCTCGTACGCCGCGGGGTCACGGTTCGCCGCGCCGATCAGCAGCAGCAGCGTGGTGCCCGCCGGTACCGGGACCCCGGCGACCTCGGCGTCCTGCAGGGCGAAACGGACGGTGAGCTGGACCGGCGAGTCGTAGCGAAGCAGCTCCTCCACCGCGTTCTCGGTCAGGTCCGGGTCGCTGCGCAGGCGCGCCAGTTGGTCGGGGTGGCGCAGCAGAGCCAGTGTGCCGTTGCCGATCAGGTTGACGGTGGTTTCGTGCCCGGCGATCAGCAGCAGCGTGCAGGTGGCCAGCAGTTCGTTCTCGGTGAGGGTGTCACCGCCGTCGTGCACGCTGACCAGCGCGGAGAGCAGGTCGTCACCCGGTGTGCGACGACGCTCGACGACGAGTTCGCGCAGATAGTCGGTGAACTCCCGGCGGGCCTGCGCCTCTTGTTCGGCGGCACCGGGCGGCAGGAGGAAGTCGGGGACGAGGGCACGCGCCACCGCGTGGGACCACATCAGCATCCGGTGGCGGTCGGCATCGGGTACGCCGAGCAGTTCGCTGATCACCGCTACGGGGAGCGGCGTGGCCAGACCCTCGATGAGGTCGACCGGCCCCGGCGCGCTCTCCATGGCCGTGAACAACTCGGCGGTGAGCTCCTCGATCCGCGGTGCCAGGAGCTCCACGCGTCGCCTGGTGAATGCCTGGGAGACCAGGGAACGCAGGCGCGTATGGCTGGGCGGGTTCAGGCCCAGGAAGCCGCGTACGGGGCGACCGTCTTCATCGACCAGGACCTCGAGGGCCGGGCGGGACCGGCCGGTGAAGCGGGGGTCGTCGGTTTCCGCGTGCCCGAACCGTGCGTCGCGAAGTACCGCGGCGCAGTCCTCGTACCGGGTGAGCACGAGGAGCTGCTCGTCGAGACGCGCGAGCGGCGCCTGGGTGCGCCAGCGGGAGTAGAGCGGGTACGGGTCGGCTTGATTACGCGGGTCGAGCAGGTCCTGCAGCGACGGCAGGGCGGCCGTGGCGTCGACGTGGGTCATCACTTCTCCTCGTCGTCCTCGGAAGAAGAATCGGGAGATGAATCGAGGGGTGGCGGGTCGGTGGGTGCGGTGGCGTTGGGGGCCTGGGGGCCGGGTGTGGGGGCCTCGGGGGCCTGGGTTCCGGCTGCCGTGCCGTTGGCTGCGATTCCGGCGAACAGCCACCGCATCGCCTGGCCCAGCAGCTCGTCCGGCACGCTGGCCGGGTCGATCCGGCGCTGGCGCAGCAACCCCTGGAAGAGCGCCATCGCGATGGTGGCGACCGCATCGGCGGACACGCTCGGCTGCGCTCCGACGTGCTCCAGCGCTTTGCCCATGAGGCTCGCCAGCTCGGCCCGCGGGCCGCGCAGCTCCTCCGCCAGCGTTTCCAGCAGTGGGGGGTTGCGCACCGCGTAGAGCCAGAACTCGGCCTGGAGCGGAGCAAAATCCGGGTCCTTGTCGGCGGCGTTCGCCAGCAGCCGGCCGAGTGCCGGGACCGGGTCATCGCCGGTCTGTGCGTGGGCCACGATCTCGGTCGCCCGGGACACCTGCTCGCTCGCGCGTTCCTTCAGCAGCTCCACGAACAGCCGGTCCTTGCTGCCGAAGTTCGAGTAGACCGCGCCGATGGAGAAGCCCGCCGCCTCGGCGATCTCCTCCACGGAGGCCGCGGCGAATCCCTTACGCGCGTACGTGCGCGCGGCGGCGTCGAGCAGCAGCCGTCGGGTGCGGGCCTTGGCCTCTGCCCTGGTCGGCCGGCGCTTCGGGGTGTGGTCGGCATCCGCGCTCATACCTTCCACGCTACAGATAGCGTTCACTATGTCAATAGCGCTCACTATCTGAAGCTCACCCCGCGACCCGATGCAGAGAGTAGATGTAGGTAGCATCTAGTTGGTCAGCCTCTCCTCGCGGGCAGACCCATCACCCACCCCGGGCCCGCGTCCGCGTCCGCACCCACCTCGACATCCGTGGGTAGCGTGGCGCCGAGAGGGGCGTGGTGATATCCAAGTCCCCGGTCGAGCCCCGGAAACATCGACTGGCGGGTCGGACCCATTCGGCGTTCCATGAGAGCAGGATTGGTTCCGATAGAGGAACCTCCCTGACGTCGAATTAGGCGCCTATCGCGCGAGCGGCGCAACTCGGGACGGCCGACACTTCGGGACGGCCGATACCTGCCCGGCTGGCCAGTACACGCTCATTCCCGGCCCGGCGAGGATGTCCGGGAGTTGTCCCAGGGCTCCGGTACATAAACGACACGGATCCGGATGTGCCCACCGGGTCCCCTTGGCGAACAGTCGCCGACAAGGCCTCTGACCACCCCTGAAGGGAGAGAATGATGTTTGTGCCGACTGACAAGATAGGGCTCTTTCCGGTCCGCATGGAGATCGAAGACAATGACGGAAGCCCTCGGGTGCGGTTTGATTTCGAGCGATTCGTCGATAGCGGGGTACCCGGCGCCGGAAGTACCTTGGCAGCGGCATTCAGTTTCTTCAGTTCGGATGTCACTGGCGTCTCAACTTCCAACGGGAGCCAACGATTGGAGGCCGATGTCCTGGAAGGTTCGGACCTTCCCATTCCCCAGCAGGAGCCCGATGCCAACCTCAGGGTTGTCCTCTCGGAGGCTGCCCCCACTTCGGCTCTGGAGACCCAAACCGTGAGACTGGCCTTGGGCGGATTCTTCATGGGAAAATGGAGCGTTCAGTTCGAGACGCCGATCCATGTATTCAACCTTGATGGTCGGTGGGCAAAGGCTTGATCCCATAGCGGATGCCTCAACCGGCTTGACGCGCCCACCAGTTGGCGTCTGGATGGGCCCTGGACCGCGTCGGGGCGGTGCCTGGATGCGAGGAGCACAGTCGCTACGCGGTCGGCTCGCCCCAGACCTTCAGCCACCCAAGGACGTTCACCCAAAGACGTGGTGCTGACGGCCCCGCCGCCCGCGCTCCATCGATCGGTCCGCCCCCCGCACGCACTGACACCGGTTCAGGCAGGCCAGTCGCAGGTCGCGTGTCTGGACTTCGTAAAGTGTGGGGCATGTCGGCGGAATCCCCCCTGATCCAGAGCATGCGTACGGCTGTTGCCGCGGCGCCCGATGACGTCCCCCTGCGGTTGCACCTCGCCGAGTTGCTGCTGGCCGGGGGGCTCGACGACGCCGCGGTCAGCGAGGTCGCGGTAGCACTGCAGCACGCGCCCACCGACCTCCAGGCACGGGAGTTGATGCTCCGGGCACTGACGGACACGTCGGCAACCCAGCACGGCGAGGCCGCACTTCCCGTGCCACCGCAGACCCCGGCGCCCGACCACCACCCCGCCGACCCCGCACCCCAACCACCGCACCCCCCGGCACCCGCCCAAGCACCCATCCACCCCGCCGACCACCCCACCAGCCCCGCCCCCACACCCACACCCAACTCCCCCACACCCAACCCCGCGCCCACCCCCACCCCACCGCCGGCGCAGGCATCCCGTTTCGACTGGAAAGCCGCCGAAGACCAGGTCGGTGACGTCGTGCCGCCCCGGTTCGTGGAGGCGCCGCTTGCCGTTGACGGCAGTGGCGATCCCGGGGAGGCGGCCGCGTGGGACGTGGAGCGGCCGGGGGCCGTTCGGCTCGCCGATGTGGGCGGTATGCAGGAGGTCAAGGAGCGGCTGGAGGCTGCGTTCCTGGCGCCGTTGCGCAATCCGGAGCTGCGCCGTCTGTACGGCAAGAGTCTGCGCGGCGGGCTTTTGCTGTACGGGCCGCCCGGCTGCGGCAAGACCTTCATCGCACGGGCGGTCGCCGGTGAGCTCGGGGCGAGCTTCCTGTCGGTATCGGTCAGCGATGTGCTCGACATGTGGATCGGCAACTCCGAGCGCAATATGCACGAGCTCTTCCGGACGGCGCGCAGGCAGGCGCCGTGCGTGGTCTTCCTGGACGAACTCGACGCGCTCGGCGGCAAGCGCAGCCGCACCCAGAGCGCCGGTATGCGCAACACCGTCAATCAGTTGCTGACCGAGCTGGACGGCGTCGATGCGGACGCGAACGAGGGTGTTTTCGTGCTGGCCGCCACCAACGTGCCCTGGGACGTGGACATCGCCCTGCGCCGGCCCGGCCGGCTGGACCGGACCTTGCTGGTGCTGCCGCCCGACGCGTCGGCCCGGGAGGCGATCCTCCGCTACCACCTGCGGGAGCGGCCCATCGAGAACGTCGACCTGGGCAAGCTCGTCAAGGCCACGGACGGGCTGTCCGGCGCCGATCTGGCCCATGTGTGCGAGGCCGCGTCCGAGCACGCGTTGCTGGACTCGGCGCGTACCGGGACCGTACGCATGATCGGGATGAAGGACCTGCTGGCCGCGGCGGGACAGATCGCGCCCTCGACGGAGCCGTGGTTCGCGGCCGCCCGCAATGTGGCGATGTACGCGAACGACGGCGGGATGTACGACGACCTCGTGGCCTATCTGAAGAAGAGGCGCAAGCTGTGACCACACTGCACCCGGCCGTCGAACAGGCCCAGGCGCTCATCGATTTCGACCGCTACGACCAGGCGCTGGCCGTGCTCGCACAGCACCTCGCCGAGAACCCCGACGACACCGACGCCTGGGTCAAGACCGGCTACTGCCATCTGAACACCCAGCAGCCGGCACGCGCCCTCGACGCGGCTGACGAGGCGCTCAAACTGGCTCCCGGGGACTTCGGGGGGCTCATCCTGCGCGCCCGGGCACTGACCCGGATACCCGACAGGGCATGGCGCGAGGCGGAGCCCGTACTGCGCGAGGCGGTCCGGGCCGATCCGCACCACTGGTTCGGTTACGCGATGCTCGCCGACGCCGTGAGCCGTATGTCCATGGTCCGTCACGCCCGGGCGACCGGCGCCAGGGAACTCCGCCCCGAGGACATGGCGGAGGTCATGCGCGAGGCGGCCGATCTGGCCGGAGAGGCGCTGCGGCTGGGCCCCGAGGAGGTCTACGCCCACGAAGTCGCCCAGCAGATCGCCGACTTCTCCGGCAACCGGACGCTCGGTGAGCAGCTCAACCAGGCCATCCTGCGGATCGACCCCACCCACGCCGAGGCGCTGGCCCGGCAGACCCGGAAGGCTGCGGAGGCCCCGGGGGTCCCGGCCGCCCAGGCCGCCGACCTGTACGCCACCGGGCTCGCCGCCGTACCGAACTCCGCCGAGATGCAACAGGGCCTGGACCGGGCGACGTACCGCATGCTGCGCGGGGTGCGGTGGCTGGCCCTGCTCTGCGTGGGCCTGGCCGGGGCGATGATGGACCTGTTCGCCGTGGACGGCGAGGTGCAGCGGGAGTTGCCGCTGTCGCTCGGGCAGCGCCTGTGGTATCTCGTGCCGATGACCGTGATCTGGCTCGTCGGCGGACTGCTGCGCTACCGGCGTCGGCGCGCCGGCGTCCGGCTCAACGTGCGGTCGTTGATCCGCCGCCACGGATGGTCCCGCGTCGTGGTGACCCAGGCGGCCTGGGCCATGCTGTGTGCCCTGCTGATCGCCGAAGTGCCTTGGGCGGAACGGCCGTTGGCGCAGGTGCTGTTCTGGGCGGGACTCGTACCGACGCTCGCCACGGTCTGGTTCGACCGCCCCAAGACCCGCTGAGGCTTCGCCGGCCCAAGAACCGCTGAGGCGTCGACTGGTCCAAGAACCGCTGAGGCTTCGAACGACCCCAGACCCGCTGACGCCACGGCGGCCTTCAGGACGCATACCCATCCTGAGGGCCGCCGTCGCAGGGGCGCCCGCCCGGCTCAATGGCCCGCCGGCCGCACCACCCCCGTCTCGTAGGCGAACACCGCGGCCTGGGTCCGGTCGCGCAGGGCCAGTTTGGTCAGGATGCGGCCCACATGGCTCTTGACCGTCTGTTCCGCCACGACCAGGCGCTCGGCTATCTCACCGTTCGACAGCCCCTGGGCGATCAGGGACAGCACCTCGGTCTCCCGTTCGGTCAGATCGCCGACCCGGGTCTTGAGCGGGGCCCGCCGGGTGCGGGTGACGCGGGAGAACTCGGTGATGAGCCGCTTGGTGATGTTCGGGGCGAGCAGTGCATCACCAGACGCCACCACCCGTACGGCATGGGCGAGTTCGGCCGCCGAGGCGTCCTTGAGCAGGAATCCGGAGGCGCCGGCGCGCAACGCCTCGTAGACGTACTCGTCGAGGTCGAAGGTGGTCAGCACCAGGACCTTGACGGTGGCGCCGGCCGGTTCGGCGATCCGGCGGGTCGCCTCGATACCGTCGAGCCGGGGCATCCGGACGTCCATCAGGACGACGTCCGGGACGAGTTCGGCGATCTTGTCGAGGGCGTCGAGGCCGTCCACGGCCTGGCCGACCACCTCGATCCCCGGCTCCGCATTGAGCAGCACCGTAAAGCCCTGACGGACCATCACCTGGTCGTCGGCGATCAGTACGCGGATGGGCGTCACGGGGTGTCCTTCGTGAGGGCGGAAGCGGGGAACGGGGGTGCGGCGGCGGGCCGGGCGGCGTCGGCGGGCAGGAACGCGGTGACTTCGTAACCGCCGTCGGGCGTCCGGCCGGTGGCCAGCTCGCCGCCGAGCATGGCGGTCCGTTCGCGCATCCCCAGCAGTCCGTGCCCGATGCCCGGTGACCGTGGGGCGGGGCCGGTCGGTGCGGAGTTGGTGATCCGCAGGCTGAGGCCCGCCCGTTGGTGACCGAGGGTGACCCGTACGTCCGCGCCCGGCGCATGCCGCATCGCGTTGCTCAGCGCCTCCTGCACGATGCGGTACGCCGACAGCTCCAGGCCCGGGGCCAGCGGCCGCGGGACGCCCACCGTCTCGGTGGTGACCTCGACCCCGGCGTCGCGCACCTTGCCGATCAGCTCGTCCAGTCGGTCGAGGCTCGGCTGCGGGGCGTGCCGCGTCCCGTGCGCCAGGGCCTCTTCCGAGCGCAACACGCCCAGTACGCGCCGTAGTTCGGCCAGCGCCTCGACGGCGTTCTCCCGGATGCCCGCGAGGTTCTCCCGCAGTTCGTCCGACGGATTCTCGGCCAGGTGCGGGGCGACCTGCGCCTGGATGGAGATGACCGACATGTGGTGGGCGACCACGTCGTGCAGCTCGCGGGCGATCCGGCTGCGCTCTTCCAGGAGGGTGCGCCGGGCCCGCTCCTCGGCGGTGAGCACCTCCTGTTCGGCGAGTTCGGCCCGGGCCACCCAGCGGTCGCGCAGCGCGGCGCCGACCACCACCGCGGTGATCAGTACCGGTACCGTGCGCCCGACGTCGAAGTTGTGCGGCCCGGTGACCAAAGCACTGCAGGCCACCCCCGCCACGAGGGTGATCACCAGCGCCTCGACCGCCACCCGGAGCCGGTGCCGGAACGCCAGCAGGAGCAGCACCCCGCTCTGCGCGACGACCCCCTCGATCGTCCACGGGAAGACCACGCCCGGGTCGACGGTCGGCTCGGAGACCCGCGCCACGGCGACCATGATGACGGTCACCGCCCACCAGGCGGGCACCGGGCGGACCATCGCGACGACGAACGCCACCGCCTCACCCGCACCGAACAGCAGGGCGTAGCCCCCCTCCATCCCGTGCCACCCATGGAGCGAGTCCACGGCGAACACGGCCAGGCACGCGGCGGTCAGCACCCACAGCGTCCCGAACGCCGGCAGCCAGTCCAGCCAGCTGGGCCCCGGGAGGCGCGGCAGCGGCGCACCCCGGGTCGTCCACAGATCCTCGCGCAGCGTACGCGGCAGCCTCCGCAGAGCCCGCAGCCCCCGCAACGGCGCCCCGGCCAGCGGCCGCCGGCCCCGCCATCCCCCCGTCTTCACGAACGTCACCTTAGACACGCCGGGCCTTCCACCACCGAGGCGGGTGGGTACTCCCCCACCAGGGCGGGTGGCCGCCGGCGGATGCCCCGCCCGCCGCCGCGACGTTTCCGCCGCCCCTGCTCGTACGGGTGGAACGCCGCCCAGCACACCCCCAGGGCCACCACGAACACCGGAAGCCAGCCCAGCCGTTCCAGCACCCAGCCGGCCCCGTCGGGCAGGGTGTGCAGGCCGGGCAGCGGGTCACCGGCGAGCAGTCCGGTCGCCGTCACCGCCATCATCGCGGTCTGGTGCCACAGGAAGATCGTCATCGCCGAGAGGTTCACCAGTGCCACCGCCGCCCAGAGCGCGGGGCGCCGCAGCGCCCGCCGCAGCGGCCCGATCAGCAGCAGGGCCGCCCCGCACTGAGCCAGCCCGAAGGTGACGACCGCGAGGGTGGGCGGGTTGAGGTTGGAGACCGCGGCGCCCGGCACCCCGACCATCGACGCCGGATAGCCGCCCCATACGACGAGCCCGGCGGTGACGGCAGCGCCACCGACGAGCAGCACCCACCCGGTCGTACGGTCCCGCAGCCCGCCGCGTGCCCAGGCCGCCCCCAGGCAGAACGGCACCAGCCACCCCGCGGCCACGTTGATCCAGCCGAGCCGGCCGGGCCCGCCCAGGCCGAACCGGACCAGATCGACATGCAGCACGACGGCCAGCGGCCACAGCGGGTGCAACCTGGCGACCAGGGGGGTCGCGGCCGTCAACGCGGTGAAGACCAGCAGGAACCACAGCGGCGACAGCACCAGCTTGCCCAGTGTGTGCACGGTCTCCAGCCGGATCCCGGAGGCGAGCAGCGCGGCCGCCACCACGCCCCACACCACCAGTACCGCCGCGACCGGCCGGAACAGCCGGGACACCCGCGCGCCGAGCCACCGCCGGTACGACCGGCCGCGGGCCCGGGCCGCGGCGTAACTCTGCGCGGCCACCTGCCCGCCCACCAGGAAGAACACCGCCAGGGTCTGGAACACCCAGGAAACCGGCGTGAGTTGGGGCAGGAAGTGCAGCGGGCTGACGGCGCGCACCGTTCCGCTGTCGGCGACCAGGGCGGTCACCATCCAGTGCCCGAGCACCACACCGAGGATGGCGAGCGAACGCAGCGCGTCAACGGTCCGGTCACGGTCGGCCGGGGTTGCCGCGTCGATCCGCCGGGCGAGGTGGTGCAGGGCGGAGACGTGCCGCCGGACGGACTCACGCAGCACGGCGGACCTCCCCGACCGGGTGCTGCCCGTTGACGATCCGCGCGAGATTGGCCAGGGACAGCGAACCGGGCTTGAGGTAGTCGCTGTGCCCGCCCGGACCCGCCGCGAACGGCCGGGCACCGAACGCACGCGATACCGGATCGGCGCCCAACCCGAGGGTGCAGAAAGGCAGTTCCCACCGCATGTGCGGCACCTCTGCGACCCAGTCGTCGCCGCCGCGCCCCGCCCATACCCTCGCCCGGGTGTGCAGCCCCGCGACGCTGTCGGCTCCGGTGCCCGGACTGCCGTACAGCACGATGTCCCCCACCGCCAGCCCGGACGCGGCCCGGCCGCACACCACCGATCCGTACGAGTGGCACAGCACGGTGATCCGCACGCCAACACCCACCATCGACCTCAACTGGCCTATGAACGAGCGAAGTTGAGGCGCGGCCGCGGTCGCACGTGCCGGCGAGACCACATCGGCGCTCACCGTCCCCGGCGTCTCGTACCCGAGCCATGCGAGGACGGCCGCCCGGTCGCCCAGCTGCCGTCGCAGCGCCACCGCACCGGCCCGCAGCCGTCCGTAGGTGTCGAGACCGGTGTCCGAGCCGGGCACCAGCACGGCGATCCGCCGGGCCCGTGCCAGATCGCCGAACGCCTCGACGGTACGGCCCCCGTCCCGGCCGTCGAAGGTGAGGAACTGCCGCGCGGGCGACGCCATGGGGCGCAGCGCGGCCGCCCGTACCAGGTCGCCGTGGCGGGCGGCCATCCGCTCCGCCGCCCGGATCCCGGCACGATTGACTTCGTACCGCCCGGCGAGCTCCCCGGCGGTGGCCGCCCGCAACGGCGCGAGCGGGGCCGGGGCCGGCGCCGGAACGGCCGAGGGACGCGCCGCGCCGGAAACGGGCACGGCCACGGCGGCGGCGACAAGTGCGGCTAGCAGGGTGCGCGACAGACGTCTGGTGCGCGGGCGGGGCGCCATGGTGATGATCGATCCTTCCGTACCGGAAGCCGGTCGTGCTTCCGGTACAGAAGCTATGGAGCAGGCCTTTTGCCCCGCGTCCCGCTGGGGAGCGCATTCGCCGGATAGCTCTCAGGTATGAGAGGTACGGCCACCGCTGAAATGGCCTTCGCCGCCCTGCCGTTGGTGATTACCCTTCGCCCATGAACTCCACCTGGGCGTCCACCATGACCGGGGTCCTGCGCCTGCCGTCCGGCATTCTGGTCCGCGGCCGAGGGCTGCGGAAGCCCCTGCCGCCGGGACCGCATCCGGATTTCGCGCTCTACCTGCGGGGCCGCCGTCCGCAGCCCGTGGCCTGGGAAAGCCGGTGGTTGCGCTGGCCGGACTTCTGGCTGCCGACCGACCGCGACGGATTCGCCGAAGCCCTGCGGGACGCACGGGCACGGGCGGAGAGCGAACGGGTCGAGATCGCCTGCGGCGGCGGGTTCGGGCGCACGGGCACGGCTCTCGCCTGTCTGGCGGTGCTCGACGGTCTGCCCGCCCAGGAGGCCGTCGACTTCGTCCGCCGGAACTACTCACCGCGCGCGGTGGAGACCCCTTGGCAGCGCCACTTCGTCGGCCGGTTCGGGTAGTCCGTAGGAACCGCACGGCGAGCGGACATCGAGGACATGGACTGACCCATGAGGACAGCACCTGACCTATATGGCCCCTAAGTTCGTCCCATGACCACTCATTCTTCGGAAAGCCCGGCCTCCTCCCTTCCCGGCGAGCGCGGCGAGCTGGTGCGCGCGCTCGCCGAGCAGCGTGAGCTGCTGCTGATCACGGTGCGCGGCATCACCGACGCACAGGCGAGGCAGCGCACCACCGTGAGCGAGCTGACGCTGGGCGGCATCATCAACCACATGGCCCGCGGCGAGCAGGTGTGGGCGCAGATCCTGGCCAAGGGGGACGGAGAGCTACCGGACGGCATGCTGGACACCGGGCAGTACCGCATGGCCGAGACGGAAACGCTCCCGGAGCTGCTGGAGCGGTATGCGGCCGCGGCACGGACGGTCGAAGAGACCGTGCGCGCCCTGCCGGACCTGGACCGGACCGTGCCGCTTCCCAGGACTCCGTGGTCCCCGCCGGAGACGGTCCACTGGTCGGGGCGCCGGATCCTGCTGCACCTGCTCAGGGAAACGGCCCAGCACGCCGGGCACGCGGACATCATCCGGGAGACGTTGGACGGGGCCAGCACCACCGCCCAACGCTGATCACCGCACCCCACGGGAGAGTCAGCCGTGATCGGAGATTCAACCGTGACCGGTGGTTCCTACCCTGCCGTCGTGGCCTCGGAGTACTTCTTGATGAGGTCGTAGGAACGCAGGCGGTCGCGGAGGTCGTAGACCGGTGTGGTGAGCATCAGTTCGTCCGCGCTTGTCTCAGCGGCCAGTTGGGCAAGCCGGTGCAGGACGGTCTCGGGTGTGCCGACGGCTTGCTGGGCGCGGAAGCCGGCCAGTGCCTGTTGTTCCTGTGCCGTGAAGGGGTGGCCGGCCGCTTCCTCGGGGGTGGGGAAGGGGATCTCGCTCAGGCCCTTGAGGAGACCGGCCTTGACGACGTTCATCGGCCCGATGCGCCACGCGGCTTCCTCTTCCGTCTCGGCGCAGACCGTCTCCACACACAGCAGCACCCGGGGGCGCTCGCACCAGCGGGACGGGGTGAACTCCGCCCGGTAACGCTCCACCGCCGCCCGGGTGTTGTCCGGCCGGATGTGGTGGGCGAGGGCGACCGGCAGGCCGAGGCGTGCGGCGAGGGCGGCACCCGCGGTGCTGGACGCCAGCAGCCAGGGTTCCGGCAGCGGGTCGAGCGCGACCTCGTCGACGAGGAAGGACAGGATCGCGGCCACATCGTCGTGGTACTCGGCATCGGTCGTCGGGCCGGCTCCGCGGCGCAGTGCCCGGGCGATGGCCTCGTCGAAGGTGCCGGGGCCGCGGCCGACGCCCAGGTCGATGCGGTCCGGGTGCAGGGCGGCCAGCGTGCCGAACTGCTCCGCCAGCAGGAGGGGCGCGTGGTTGGGCGCCAGCACTCCGCCCGAGCCGAGGCGGACGGCGGAGGTCGAGGCGGCGGCGTGCGCGATCAGCACGACCGGGGGGAACGCGCCGATGGCCGGGGAGTGGTGGTGCTCGGCGTACCAGATCCGGTGGTAGCCCAGCCGTTCCATTTCCCGTGCGAAGGCGGTGGTGTCGCGCAGGGTCTCCTCGGGCCGGGTGCCCGTTTGGACCATCGCGACTTCCAGCGCTGAAAGGGGTACATCGATCATGACGTCAGCATAGGGACGAGTGTTCGACGAGGGGCCTTCTTTGGTCCACCCCGGCCGCCTTTGACCGTCTTCGCCGTCAACCGTACGAGTACCGGCAAGCACCCCGCCCCTACGGCGGGTGCGGGAACTAGCAGGCCACCGGCGTCGCGGCGGCCCATCAGGGTGAATCGAAAGGGTGAAATGATCTCAAACCCTTCACCAGAAGCGCACAGCTGCCGAAAGGAAGTGACAGGAGGCGGTAGCGAGCCGCCGCGATCGATCGGGAGATTTGCTATGTCACGCTTCACGCGAGTGACTGCTATTGCCGCACTTGCGGCAAGCACTGCGCTGGGCGGCATGTCGACAGCGTTTGCAGACAGTGACGCATCCGGCGTGGCGGCCGGATCGCCGGGAGTGGTGTCGGGCAACGTCCTTCAGATCCCGATCCACATTCCGATCAACCTGTGTGGCAACACCGTCGACATCGTTGGTGTGCTGAACCCGGCCTTCGGCAACACCTGCGTCAACAGCTCCGAGCACGTCGTGGTTCTCCGCCACGATGTCGAGCACCGGCACTTCAAGCACCACCACGCCAAGCCGGTCGAGAAGAAGCACCACAAGAAGAAGAAGCACCACAAGAAGAAGCACCACCGTCCCGCCGGTGGCATCCACACCGGTGGCGGCGGCCTGGCCGGCTAAGGACGGGAGCCGTACCGGGTGTGGCCGATGGACCACGGCGCCGCCCGGGACGGTCGTTGAAGCCCGCACCACAACACCCGTGCCGGGTCGTTTCCTCCGACAGCCCTTCCACTTTCACCGGAGGAGACGGCCCGGCACGGGCATTTCTGTGTGTCCGGGCAGAAGTGCTTCCCCTCCCCCCTCCCTGCGGCCCCGGTGAGCGTTCCCTCCCCGCGGCCCCGGTGAGCGGACGGTGAGCGTGCGGTGAGGCCGCGTCGGCAGTGTGTCGGCATCGCCGGTTCCACAGAGAGGACCGGCCGCCGAGTGAGGGGCTGACGATGGCTGGGACGACGGGTGCGTTGACGGGGAAGACGGCATTGGTGACGGGCGGATCGCGGGGCATCGGCCGCGCGGTGGCGCTGCGGCTGGCTGCCGAGGGGGCGTGGGTCGCGGTCCACTACGGGGGCAATGAGGAGGCGGCCCGGGAGACCGTGGCCCGGATCGAGGGGGCGGGCGGACGGGCCTTCGCCGTGCGGGCCCGGTTCGGGGACGACGGGGCGGTGGACCGGCTCTTCGAGGAGCTGGTCGCGGGGCTTGCGGGGCGGGGGCTGGACATCCTGGTCAACAACGCGGGCATCTCGTCGGGGAACCCGGTCGCGCAGGTGACCCGTGAGGAGTGGGACCGGCTGCTCGCGGTCAATGTCACCGCGCCCTTCTTCGTCGTCCAGCGGGCCCTGCCGCTGCTGAACGACGGCGGCCGGATCGTCAACATGGGTTCCACGGCCAGCCGCTTCGCGGTCTCCACACAGATCGGCTACACCGTCAGCAAAGCGGCGCTGGAGTCGCTCGCCCCGTCGCTGGCCAATGAGCTCGGCCGGCGCGGGATCACGGTGAACACGGTCGCACCGGGCGCGGTACGCACCGATCTGACCGCCGCCTATACGTCCGTGCCCGAGGTGGTCGCCGGGCTGGAGGCGATCACCGCGCTGGGGCGCCTCGGTGAGCCCGAGGACGTGGCCGACGTCGTCGGGTTCCTGGCGGGACCGCAGGGACGGTGGATCACCGGCCAGACCATCGACGTCTCCGGCGGTACGTATCTGGGTCCGATCGCCTGACCGGTGCGGGTGGCTCACCACCCGCTGGCGCTGTGGATAATCACCCCCATGCGCTTCGGAATCCTCGGCGGGACGCTGATGTGGGGCGACGACGGGGCGGAGGTCTCCCTGGGCGGACCCGCGCGGCGCGCGCTGCTCACCCTGCTGCTCGTCCGGCCCGGGGACGTCGTGCCGGCCGACCGGCTGGCCGACGGCACCGGGCCGCAGGGCACACCGTCGCCGCACGCGCTCCAGTCCCAGATCTCCCGGCTGCGGTCGGCCCTGGGCGAGGCGGCGGCGATCGAGCGGACCGGGGCGGGTTACCGCCTCGTCGTCGCCGTGGACGACGTCGATGCCGGGCGGTTCGAACGGCTCGCGCAGCAGGGCCGGGCGGCGCTGCGGGAGGGCGAGGCGCGGCGGGCGGCCGCCCTGCTGCGCGAGGCGTTGGAACTGTGGCGGGGGCCGGCGCTCGCCGACGCCGCCGACAGCGAGCCGGCCCGGGCCGCCGCGGCACGGCTGGAGGAGCTCCGGCTTTCCGCGTACGAGGACCGGATCGAGGCCGCACTGCTCCTGGGCGAACACCGGGCCGTGATACCGGAGTTGCGCGAACTCCTGGACCGCCACCCGCTCCGGGAACGGCTGGCCGGACTGCTGATGAGGGCGCTGTTCGCCGATGGCGGGCAGGCCGAGGCGCTGGTGGTGTTCGAGAAGACCAGGCGGCATCTCGCCGACGAGCTGGGCGCCGATCCGTCGGCGGAGCTCGTCGGGCTGCACCACGAACTGCTGAGTGCCGACCCGTCCCCCTCCCCCACCGCGCCGCCCGTCCCGCTGACGGCCTTCGTCGGCCGGGCCGACGAGGTGGCCGCGATCACCCAACTCCTCGGCGGCGCACGGCTGGTGACGCTGACCGGGCCGGGCGGTGTGGGCAAGACCCGGTTGGCGGTGGAGGTCTGCGTGGCGGCGGCCGAACAGGTCTGCTTCGTGGAGCTGGGCGCGTTGCGCGACGGTGCGCTCGTACCGCAGGCGCTGCTGCGCGCTCTCGGCCTGCGGGAGCGGGGGCTGCATGTGGCGGCCGGTGAGCGGGATCCGCTGGACCGGCTGCTCGCGGCCCTGTCGGGGCGGGCGCTCCTCCTCGTCCTGGACAACTGCGAGCACCTGGTCGAGGAGGTCGCCGCGTTGGCGGCGCGGCTGCTGGCGGCGTGTGCGGGTCTGAAGGTGCTGGCGACCAGCCGGGAGGCGCTGGGCGTCATCGGTGAGCACCTCCATCCCGTACGGCCGCTCGACGACGGGGCGGCCGGGGAGCTGTTCACCGCCCGGGCGCGTGCGGTGCGGCGCGGGTTCGTGCCCGATCCGGGGGCCGTACGGCGGGTGTGCGGGGCGCTGGACAACCTGCCGCTGGCCATCGAGCTCGCGGCGGCCCGGCTGCGCACGGTCAGCCTCGACGAGCTGGCGGCGCGGCTGCCCGACCGGCTCGCGGTGGCCGCACGCGGCACCCGGACCGTGGAGGAGCGGCACCGGACGCTGCGCTCGGTGATCGCCTGGAGCTGGGACCTGCTGTCCGATCCGGAGCTGCGGGCCGCGCGGCGCTTCGCGGTGTTCGCCGAGGGGGCGAGCGTCGCCTCCGCGATGCGGGTGTGTGACACCGACGAGGAAACGCTGGAGTCGTTGGCCGACAAGTCGTTGCTGGAGGGGGCCGGCGGGCGCTACCGCATGCTGGCGACGGTCCGCGCGTACGCCACCGAACGGCTGGGCGCGGCGGGCGAAACGGCGGCGGTGCGGCGGGCGCACGCCCGGACGCTGCTGGAGCTGGTCCGCGACGCCGAACCATGGCTGCGCCGGCACGAGCAGCTCCCGTGGCTGGCGGTCCTCGCGGCCGAGCACTCCGATCTGCTGGCGGCCGTGCAGTGGGCCGTGACGGCCGGGGAGACCGGGACCGCCGCGGAGCTGCTCGCCTCGGCCTCGACGTACCTGTGGATCCGGGGTGTCTCCGGCGCGCTCGCGCCGCCGGCGGCCGCGCTGCTCGACGCCGTGGGGGACGCTCCGCCGGCCGGGCACGGCGAGGCGTACGCGATCTGTGTGCTGCTCGCGGCGGCCGGACCGGCCGGCCGGGAGGTATGGCGCCGTCACCGGGCCCCGGCCGAACGGGCGCTGCGGGCGGCGTGGTCGGGCCCCGAGCCGGGTCGCTACCCGGCCGCGCTGCTGCTGTGGATGATGCACAACGCCGGCGACGGCGACGGGCCCGCCGCGCTCGCCCTGGTCTCGGCCCAACGCGACCGCCCCGAGCCGTGGGTCCGCGCGGCCGCGCACTACGTGTCCGCCTTCGGCTTCCTCGGCAACGGCGAGGGGGAGAAGGCCGAGCCGGCGTTCCGTGCCGCGGTGGCCGGGTTCCGCGCACTGGGTGAGCGCTGGGGTGCCGCGCTGGCCCTGGACGCACTGGCCGGTCTCGCGGGCGCGCGCGGCGCGCACGAGGAGGCGCTCGCGCTCACCGAAGAGGCCCTCACCCTCGCCGAGCAGTTGGGGGCCTGGGAGGACTGTGCCGATCTGCTCGTCAACCGGGGCGACCACCGCATCGACGCCGACCCGGCCGCAGCGCGCGCCGATTACGCCCGGGCCGCCGAGTGCGCCCGACGGGCCGGCAGCGCCCCGGCCGTGGCGGCCACCCGGCGCGCATTCGGCGATCTCGCGCTCCTGGAGGGGGACCCGGCCGCGGCCGAGGAGCTGTACGCCCAGGCCTTGGCGCAGCTCGACCCGCACTGGATCAAGGGGCTCGGCCACCGGGTGCGTGCGCTGGCCGGACTCGGCCGCGCGGCGGAGGCCCGCGGCGACCGCGCCGGGGCCCGGACCTACTACCAGCAGGCCGCCCGGTCGGCGTCCGTCCAGGGAGCGGCCCTGCCCGACGCGCTGCGCTTCCTGGGGTTGCCCGAGTCGTTGGCCGAGGCGGTCAGCGGCGGATGAGAGAGACGGAGAACCAGATGGATCTGGACGAGATGTCCGAGGCCGACATCGAGGAGCTCAAGGAGCGCTGCCGCGAGGCGTTGGAAGTCACCCCTGACGACGCCGAGTTGTTGACGGAGCTGGCCGTTCTCGAACTCCACGATCTGCAGATACCGCACGGTGAGGGCGTGGAACTGCTCCAACGGGCCTTTGACCTCGACCGCAGCGACACGATCTCGTTCTCCCACTACCTCGGTGAGCTGGCCGGGGTCGCCGATGAGGAGGAGATCGACGAGGTCTGCCGCCAGGCGATCGAGGCCGGGAACGTCACCGCGATGTTCGAGCTCGGCGTGCGCCTGGACGAGCGCGACGAACCGCGGGAGGCCGTCCCCCACCTGCGCCGCGCGGCCGACAACGGACATGCCGAAGCCCCGAGTTACCTCGCCGCACTACTCCGCGAGGTCGGTGATCAGGTCGATGACCAAGTCGGTGACCAGGTCGGTGACTAGTGGCCTTCGAGCCGCCGTTTCTCCGGTGGCATCGGTGTCACTCCGCCTCGAGCCAGACCTCTTCCATGGCGCCGATGGCGTGTTCGGTGTGGCGCACGCGGAAGACGGACTCGATGCGGCCGGTGTGGTCGAGGGGTGCGACCTTCTGGAGGGCGAGGCGGAACAGGCCCTCCCAATGGAAGGTGTTGGCGGCGGCGTCCATGTCGACCCACGCGTCGGACAGTTCCGCCGCGGTGATGCCGAAGGCGCCGACCACGTCGGCCGGTGAGCCGTCGAGATCCCAGAAATCCAGGCTTTCTCCGTACCAGCCGGCGGCGAACAGCCGGGTCCCGTCGGGGTGGATGATCTTGTAAGCGCCATAGGTCATGTGGTGGTCGATGGTGCACGAGGCGATGATCACGGCGTCGGGGAAGCGCTCGGCGAGGGATTCCGCTTCCTCCTCGACCGGGAACCTGCCGTCGCAGTGCACGAGACCGGGGTCGGTGATCTCGGTGACGCCGCCCCAGCTCCCGACCCGGACCAGTTCCAGGTCCGCGCGGGTACCGGCGGATGCGCCATCCGTCGCGGGGACGGTTCCCAGGTCTTCCAGGACCGCGTCGATGGTGCCGAAGGATTCGGCGAACCGGCGCGCGGCGGCGGGGTCATGCGCCGGGAGAGCGGCCGCGTCCGTGGGGGCTCCGGGCCGGACGAGGGTGAGCTCGTATTCGCCGGACCGGACGACATCCGCGTCCGGGGGAAGGTCCCAGAGGGAGGATGCGGTGAGTGAGGAGTCCGTCATGGGCCTCACATTAACTTTCCCGCGAACTGGCGTTTGGGAGGGGTGAGTTGGTTGAGTGAGCGCATGTCCCTTTCCGCACCGCAACGGCGAAGACGCCTCGTTGCCGCGCTGCTCCTCCTGAGCGCCGCGATACCCCTGACGGCCTGTGGTCAGCAGCACGTCGCAGCCGACGCACCGAGCACGTCCCCCGGCACGCCATCCCCCTCACGTCCCGGCCCCGCCGGCCCCGGCGCCTCTCCGTACGTGGAGCCCGGGGCCCACGACGGGGCCCCGCACTACGACGAGAACAACGCCCACCGGCAGCCCCGCGAGATGTCCCCGGCCAGTGAGAAGGACGCGCGGAGGGAGGCCGGCCGCATCGAGCCGGTCCTCAAACGCCTCTGGAAGCAGGGGAAGTGGGACCCCAAGAGCGTCCGCTCGGCGATGCTCGCGCTCGGGTACGAGCAGCAGCGGACCGGCGCCAAGGGTGAGCAGCTCGGCGGGAAGCTCGACGTGCGGGGCATGGAGCCCCGCTTCGAGGGGGACCACTACGTCACGCACGAAGGCGCACGGATCGGCCTCCGCGTCCACCGCGACGCCTGTGTCACCGCGTTCGTGCAGAAGACCAATTACCAGGTGCAGGTCAACGGGCCGTACCTGGAGTCGGGTTGCTTCGAACCGCCCTTCGCGCACTGAGGGACAAGGCCCCCGCCCGCCGGTGTGCGACGGGGGCCGCCGCTCTGAGGGACCCCACCCACTTTCACAAGTGCACAATCTCGTAAGCTGTCCTCAGCGCGAGGGAGCCCGCTCAGCCGTCCGGCGACCAACCTCCGGCTGAGGGGGGCTCCCTGCCTGGAATCACCGTCATCACTCAGCTTCGCGAGAGGGGATCCCCATGCAGTCTACGGAGGAACGGCCGCCGGCACCCCGGCGGTTAGGCCGATGGCGCCGCTACCGCAGGCTGGTCGCCACCAGCTTCCTGCGCGGCGCGTCCTACGCGTGCGGTACCGCGGCCATCAGTTTCGTGGCGTGGTGGGTGCGAACCCGCTGACGCACCGGCGGACCCGCTGATGCGGAGGCCCCTCCGGCTGCTGTCGGAGGGGCCGTTGCGTGCGGCTGACGTCCGTTCCCGCCGTCAGCCGCAGGTGGGCCGGGACGGCGGGGTGGTTCCCACGTAGCGGCGCCATTCGGCGTCGGTCAGGCTGCGGCCGGCGATCCGGCAGAGGCTGTCGATCCAGGAGTCCACGGAGAAGCCCCAGGAGAGGATCTCGCCGCCTTCGGTGGCGGTCCACAGCGTGCCCGAGTCGTCGACCAGGAACTCGGTGTGCTCGCCGATACCTCCCGTTCCGGACAACGTGCGGGGTGGGATGGGGAGTTGGGGGCCGCCGAGCCGGTCGCCGGTGTCGGCGTCCCATCGGGTCAGGGCGCCGCTGTCGGCCAGGGTGACGACGGTACGGCCGTCATCGCTCACCGCCACCCGGCCGCCGTTCGGCTCATCGCTCTGCCAGCGCAGCCGCCGCTCGTCGAGGTCCCAGCGGCCGAAGGTGCTCCGGGCACCGTCGAGGAACAGCGCACGGCCGGTGCCGGCCAGGGCGAAGGCGTACACCGCCTCGTGGTTTTCCAGCCGCGCCGTCTGCAGCTTGTGTCCGGAGGGGACCGCGTAGACATCGACCGCCCCTTGGGGATTTCCCACGGCGACGGTACGGCCGTCGGCGCTCAGGGAGGACGGCAGTAGGTCGTCGGGGCCGTGGGAGCCGGGCGGGACCACGATCCGGGTGCGCTGCGCCGACGGGTCGGCGAGATGGACCGCACCGTCCCCCGTGGTCACGACCAGAGAGCCGTCCGCCAGCGGGGCGATGTGCAGCGGGACCGCATGGTAACCCTCCTGCGACCCGGCCAGGGCCACCGTGCGCCGCTTCTCCAGGCGTTTGCCGACGAGGTGCCACTCCTGGACCAGGTGCTCGTCGCCCGCGTAGAGCGTGCGGCCGTCGCTGCTGAAGGCGACGCAGTAGTAGCTCCGCCCGTCATCGCCGCCGGCGACGGTGCCGCCGTCCGGGCTCCAGACGTGCAGCACGCGTTCCGGTTCCGATGTCGGCTCGTCCTCCAGCAGGTTGCTCCAGGCGATCCGGCCCCCCGGCCCGGTGGCCAGCGGCGGAGCCTGGACCATGGTTTCCTCGTCGGTGAGGGACAGGCCGTGCGCGTGGGCCGTCCGGGCCGCCTGGTCGAAGTTCCACAGCGCGACCGTGCGGCCGTGCGCGGAGGCGAGCCGGCGGCCCGTGGCGGAGAACTCCAGCAGCCCGGCACGCCCGACACCGGTGAGGGTGCGGACCTGGTTCGGCTGTCCTGCGGTCGGACCGTCGTCACCGTCCCCGTCGACCACCGTGATGCCGGACGCCGTCCCGACGGCCATCCGGTCGGTATCGGTGAGCGCCAGCATCAGCGCCTCCTCGTTGGGGATGAGGGGGAAGCTTCCGCAGGTGTCGGTGAGGGCTTCATGGCCCTCGGTCCTGGGGAGGCCCGCGCTGATGAAGCGCCCGTATTTGAGATAGCCGAAGCAGTGCCCGCCCAGGGACACGGCCGGCGCGTGCTGCCCGGCCGGCACCATCGTCTCCTTGCTGTCCATGACCGTGCGCAGCTCGGGCACGGTGTAGAGCGCGCCGCCGCCCACCAGGTCGCGCACCAGCAGGTGGGTCTCCTCGTTCTGGAAGACCACCCGGCTGTCGCGGTGGCCGGTGCTCCGCGAACGGAACTTTCTCCGGGCCTGCTCGTAGAGCGTCACCGTGCCGTCCTTGTCCGCGGCGGCCAGGTCTCCGCCCATGCCGAACGTCACCGAGCCCACCGCGCCCGGCATCGGCGCGAGCCGCCGCAGCTTCCGGCTCCCCAGGTCGTAGACGCCCAGATTTCCCTTTTCGTCGCCGACCGCCAGACGTTTGCCGTCCTCGCTGAAGGCCGCCGCCGTGATCCGGTCGGGCAGCGCGGTTCGGGCGCGTACGGTGCCGCCGTCGCTGCGCCACACCGTGACCGCACCGCCCTCGTCCCCCACGGCGACGGCGGCGTCGTCCGCGCTGAAGGCGAACGCGGTGATGTCCTTCGCGCTCGACACCATGGCCACCAAGTACGGGCTGTCCGTAGCGAGTTGGTTCAAGGCGGCGATGGCCTCGGGGGACCGCTGCATGCGGTACGCCTCGATGCCCAGCAGCGAGGCCAGTCGCAGGTTTCCGTCCTTGAGGTTCAGGGCCGTGGCGGCGAGCTGCCGGGAGGTCGCCAGCCGGGCCTGGCTGCGGGCCTCGTTCCGCTGCAGGACCGCGACCACGGAGGCCACGCCGGCGAGCACGGCGAGGGTGGTGATGACGGCGAGCGCGCCCCGGGCCAGCCGCCTGGTCTTGCGGTGCTGGGCGACGTCCGCACCGATCAGGTCCTCTTTGGGGCGGCCGTGCAGCGGAGCCGCCAGATCGGCCACGCGCTGCTGGAACCGGGGGTCGCGGAGCGAGCCGGGGTTGTCCTCCGGCATCCAGCGCAGGTCCACCCAGCGTGGTTCGTCCGTGAACATGCCCGCCATGGTGCGCGGCAGGCAGGTGGTGCGCTCCCAGTCGAAGTCTCCGCGCTGCTCGTCCCATACGAGCTCCCCGCCGGTGACGACGATGAGCACCTGCCGCGAACCCCGCCCGGCGCGCCACCAGTTGATCTCCTTCTGCACCCACTCCGAACCGGCCGATCCCGGGCAGGCGAGCAGGATGAAGGCACCGGATTCCGCGAGCTGACGCTCGATCTCCGGCCACAGCCCCGGATTCGCGGACAGCGAGGCATTGTCGAGAAAGACGCGCAGTGCGCGTAATTGCCGCCAGCTGCGCGCGAAATTCTGCAGTCCGCGCCGCAGATGGGCGGCCTTGGCGCTGTCCGAAGCATGGTGGTAGGAAATGAAGGCGTCGTTCCGGTACACCCGCACCCGCTGCTGTGCCGCGGTCCCCTCACCCATTTTCGGATCCCCCGTCCGTCAGGCCCGCCACGGGCCCGTCCCGGGGCCCATGGCCGCATCATCCTCATCGGCACCGGCCTGCGCAATGGCGCATTGACGGAGGCGCGTTGAGGCCCTCGCGGTCCACGATCGGCGTTCCCTCCCGGACGCCCGCGATCGCCTCTAGACTTCACCTTCCTCCGGTATTTCGGAGTCACTCTGCGCGGGCGGGGGGGGCGGGCTGCGGATGAGCGAGATGCGCACACTCGGGGACGAGGATTTCCCGGCGGTATTCCGGTCGGCCGACGCCGCTTCCCTGTCGGGGCAGCGGCGTTACATGTCCGGCACGAAATGGCGGCTGCTGCTGGCGATCGCCGCCGCGGTCTGCGCGGTGTCGAGCGCGGACGCCGCGGTGGCGCTGGTGCTCCTGGCGTTCCTGGCGACCGTCTACGTAGAGGTCTGGATGCTGAGCGAACGGCCGGAGCGGGCCTGGTACGACGGGCGTGCCCTGGCCGAGTCGGCGAAGACGCTGTCCTGGCGTTACGCGGTGGCCGGCGATCCCTTCCCGGCCGATCTGCCCACGGACACCGCGGAGCGCCGGTTCCACCGACGCCTGGAGGTGCTGCTGCGGGAGGCGCCCAGCGACAGCATCGTCCCGGTCGGTTCGATGGCCGCCACCGAGGTCATGGCCGAGCTGCGCCGGAGCCCGTTCGCGGCCCGCAAACAGGCCTATCTCGCCGGGCGCATCGCGGATCAACAGCAGTGGTACGGCGCCAAGGCCACCACCAACATCGCCCTCGCCCGCCGCTGGCGGCTCGCCCTGATCACCGTCGAGGGGCTGGGCGTGCTCGCCGCCGTACTGCGCCTCCTGGAGATCATCTCGTTCGACCTGCCCGGCGTACTGGCGGCGGTGCTGGGTGCCGGGGCCGCGTGGTTCGCGGTCCGGCAGTACGAGTCGCTCGGGCGGGCCTACACCTTCGCGGCGACCGAACTCAGCATCGTGCACCAGCGGCTGACCGCGGTGCACGACGAGTCACGCTGGGCGCAGGAGGTGGCCGACGCGGAGGAGGCGATCAGCCGGGAGCACACGATGTGGCGGGCGTCCCGCGGGGCGGTGTAGGCGTCCCGCGGGACGGTGTCGGCGCCGGCGGGCACATGCGACGGACTTCCGGACCGGCCCGGTGGGTCGTCCCTCTCCACGAGCCAACACCCTTCAGTGCAGGATCTTTTCCTTCGCCCGCTGGAATTCCGCCTCGGTGATGTCGCCCTTGCTCTTGAGCTCGGAGAGTTTGGCCAGCCGGTCCACGTCTCCGGCGGGGCCGCCCGCCACGTCCCGGATGTAGGCGTTCATGGCCTCCTGCTGTGCACGCGCATGGTGGATCTCGCGTTCACCCATCTCCCGGCCGCGCACGATCACATAGATCAGGACGCCGAGGAACGGGACCAGCATCACGAGGATGAGCCAGCCGGCCTTCGCCCAGCCGTTCATCCGCCGGTCGCGGAAGATGTCGACGATGATGCGGAACAGCAGCACCAGCCACCAGATCCACAGGAAGATCCACATCACGGTCCAGAAGGCGCCGAGGACCGGATAGTCGTACGCCAAGTACTCAGCCACAGCCATCGCTCTCTCCTGATCACCAGCCCGATCACCAGTGGTACGCCCTCACCGTCGCCCGCGCCGGCCGTCGGCGGCATCACCCGCTACGGGCGAACCGGCGGGCCGGGCGGCGAGTCGTCGCCGGGCGGCGAGTCGTCCTTGTGCGGGCCGGGGGGCGTGTCGTCCGTAGGCGGGCCGGGCTCCGAGTCGTCGGTACGGGGGCCGGGGCCGGGTGGCGCGCCGGGCGGTGCCGTCGTCGGTGGCGCACCGGTGGGCGGGGCGGCGGACGGCGGAACAGTGGCCGGCGGAGTGCCGGCTGCGGCGAGGATGCCCAGCAGCACCAGCACGACGACCACGATGCCGAGGACGAGGGCGACCGAGCCCGGTGTCGGGTAGTTCCACAGCACCAGGACCAGCGCACCGATCGCGATGACGACACCCGTCGTCCAGGCCTGGTGGGCGTCCAGCCACCGGCCCGCTCCCCCGGTGCGCATGCCGACGTGGGCGAGCCGTCGTCCGCTCGCGCCCGTGGTCCTCGCGGCGCCGGAGCGTACGGCGCGGGCAGCGCGGCCGGGCCCGTAGAGGTACGCGGCGATCGCGGTGATCACGGCGATGACGAACACCGTCCAGGTGCTGTTCCGCAGGAAGCGCACCAACGTGTCGAAGACGGCCTGCGCGGCCTGTTGGGTCTGGGTGCTCGGGGGCACCGAATCGAGGTACTGGCGGCGCGCGACCGCGAGCCCGACCAGCAGCAGGAGCATCATCACGGCGAGTCCGACACCCGCCGTCAGCAGGGTGGCCCGGTGGGCCGGCGCCGTCCACACCGCCAGCAGAACCAGCACCAGGACCGTCACGGGCAGCCAGACACCGACGATGTTGAGCACCATCATGGCGTTCTGTGCCTGCTGGAGCTTGTCCGTCTTCAGCAGGACGACCTGCCGGTCGACGTCGGGGATGTACTTGGCCTTCTCGAAGCCGCGGTCGACGAGCCGTTGCTGGACCTTGTCCACGACGGTCCCGATGTTCAGGACGACGGTGTCTCCGCGGGCCTGAATGGCGCTGTTGCCCTCGCCCGTGAGGACGTTCACCACGGCCGCGTGGGCGCGCAGGTTGGCGGCGTCCCAGACCTTGGCGAACTCGTCGCTGGTGACCACCTTGTAGACCACTTTGTGGACCGCGTCGGTCACCGCGTTCTCCAGCGGCCCGCCCAGCCGCCTGGTCTCCTTGACGATGATGGGCGGCGCGTTCCGCTGGGCGAGCGACTTCGCCAGGGCGTCGGTGACCCGTTTGACGTCGAGCTTCTTGACCACGTCGTTGGTCAGCCGAGTGGTCACCGCGTTCTGGATCGCCGGATCGCGGGCCAGCGGGGCGACCGTCTGTACGTACCGGTCGGCGTCGGAGACCTGGGACTGCGCCCAGGCGGCGACGGCGCCGAGCGGGGCCAGCAGGAAGGCCAGGACGAGGAGGACGGCCGCGCACGCGATGCGCAGCCTGCGGTGCTGCACGTGGGACGCGCGCCGGAGCCGCTCGTACTCGTGGCGCTCGGTGGGACTGAGGGGACGGTGGTCCTCGGGGCGGTCGCGGCCTTCGTCCGGACCGTTCGGGCCGTCGGGGCCGGGGGTGGCGGGGGTGGCGGGGGTGGACATGCGCGGCTCCTCGCTGACCGGGCCCCTGCCCTGAGGCGACCGAGGGGGCGTACTGCCCGGCATCGGCGGCAACTCGGAGAGGCACGGGCCGACGGAGTTCCCTCGTAGGCTGCCGCGCGCGGGAGCAGCGGCCATCACTCGTTCCGGGTGACCTTGCGGGCGCTGCCGCCGGGATGCCGGGGGCGGTCGCCTCCACTCAGGGGACTCGGCCGCCGGGCGCCGCCCCTGTTGCGGCGATACGCGAGCGTGCGACGTTACGCTCCCTGCGACCGGGAGGCGCCGGCACAGCAGGCGCGCCGGAGCCCGTGCGGCGACGGCGGCTCGGGGCCCGCCGCGCCCAGCCGAAGGAGCACAGGTGAGCGGAAACGGCGGGTGGGCCGTCGCTGCGGTGGCCGCGGTCACCGGCGGGTACGCCCTGGTCTCCCGGCGACTGGCCGCACGCTCCGTATCGGCCCCGATGGTGTTCACCGCGGCCGGCGTGCTCATCGGCCCGGTCGGTCTCGGGCTGCTCGACCTGCAGCACGACGCCGGACCGGTGCTCACCCTCGTCGAGGCGGCGCTGGCGCTGGTCCTGTTCTCGGACGCCGCCACCGTCCGTTCCGAGGAATTCCGCGGCGGCTGGTTCTTCCCCGCCCGTCTGATCGCCGTCGGACTGCCGCTGACGATCGTGGGCGGCGCTCTGTTGGCGTGGCCGCTGCTGCCGGGGGTGAGCGGCTGGGGACCGGCGCTCGTCGCGGTGATCCTCGCGCCCACCGATGCGTCCGTGAGCAAGAGCGCGGTGTTCGCCCCGCGCATCCCGGCGGTCGTACGGCACGGGCTCAACGCCGAGTGCGGCCTGAACGAGTGCTTGGTCCTGCCGGCCTTCGCCGTGCTCCTCGCCACCCTGCCCGGCACGGCGGCCGCGCACCAGGGCGTGGTGGGGATCCTCCAGCGGGTGCTCCTGCTCAGTCCCGCGCTGGGCCTGGTGGTCGGTGGCCTGGGTGGGTGGCTGCTGCGCCGGTCGCGCGCCGCGGACGGGATCACCCATGAGTGGCGGCGCATCCTCCCGCTGGCCGTCGCCGCCGGAGCGGCCGCGCTCGCGGCGGCCACGGAGGGCAGTCCCTTCGTCGCCGCCTGGGTGGCGGGCTTCGTCTTCTCGCTCGCGGTCCGCCCGGCGGCACGGCCCGGTGCCGCTCCGGACGGTGCGGACAACCCCGTCGAGGCGGTCGAGCACCTGGCCGCGCTGCTGGCCGCGCTGAGCTTCCTGGTCTTCGGCGCGGTACTGCTCGGCCCCGCGCTCACGCAGCTGAGTTGGCCCGTCGTCGGCTATGCGGTGCTGAGCCTGACCGTCGTCCGGCTGCTGCCCACCGCCCTCGCGTTCGCGGGCAGCGGGCTGCGCGCGCCCACCGTGCTCTATGCCGCCTGGTTCGGTTCGCGCGGGCTGCCCTCCCTCGTCCTCGGTCTGCTCGTGGCGACCGAAGCAACCCCCGGGGCCCGGCCGGCGGGCACGGTGGTCGCCGTCACCATCGGGCTCAGCGTCCTGCTGCACGGGCTCTCGTCCGTCGTCCTGGCGGACCGCTACGGCCGGTGGTACGAACGGGCCGCGGCCCGCCGGCCGGCCCTCCGCGAGGGCATCACGGACCGGCTGCCGGGCGAGCGCCGGCCGCCCGAGTGGAAGAGCCAGTGACCGAAGGCGCGCCGGTGGGCCCGACGGTCAGTCCCGCCGGGCGGTGACCCGGCCGCGGTGCACGGCCTCGTCGAGTGCCCGGAAGTCGCGCTCGTTGCGGTCGGCATAGGTTTCGGCGAACTCGGCCAGGGCCCGGTCGAAGACGTCCTTGCCGCCCAGGTAGGCCGCGATGGCGATCCGGTCGCCGGACCGGGCGTGGGCGCGGGCCAGGGTCGCGCCGCACAGCTCGCCGTAGAGCCGCATCCGGTCCGGCGACATCTGATCGGTGCGGGCGGCTCCTTTCCAGTCGTGCAACTGCCGTACATAGAAGTCGCGTTGACGCCCGTCGATGCCGGTGACGCGTTCCCAGCCGAGGAAGATGTCGCTGACGGCCTGCATCAACTGCTGTCCGTGCACCACGCGTTGGCCCTCGTTGGCGCATCCCGTCGGATCCGTGTAGGGCGCCAGGACCGACGGGTCGGCCTCCTTGGCCTGCAGGAACAGGGGATCGTCGTCGTCCCGGCCGAGCAGCAGCACGATCCAGCAGCGGGTGCCCACACTGCCGACACCCACGACCTTGCGGGCGGCGTCGACCATGCGGAACTGTCGGAGGAGGTGCCGGCGATCGGCGGGCAGGCTCTGGCCGTAGCCTTCGATGAGGCGGCGCAGGTGGCCTTCGAGTTCGGCGCGGTGGGCGCCGGTCAGCAGGTCGCCCAGCGGAACGACCAGGGGCGGGTCGGCGACGATCCGCCGGGTGCCGTCGACGACCTCGGTGAGCCGCTCGAAGGACCTCAGGTGGTCCCGGCTGCGGGCGGTCTCCAGGATCCGGGCGAGCCGGCGGCGTCCGCGCTTGCCGAGCCGGTCGGCGAACAGCGCGCGCAGCTGCTCGGTGTCGGACCGCGCGTACCACACGTCGAGGGTGCGCATTCCGGCGAAGCCGCGCATCGCCTCCCGGTAGGAGCGGACCGTGGCACGGACGACGTCCCGGCGCTGCTCGACCGGGAAGCCGTTGTCGCGGGCCGCGACGGCCGTGCTGGCCGCCAGCCGTTTGACGTCCCACTCCCACGGGCCGGGCAGGGTCTCGTCGAAGTCGTTGAGGTCGAAGACCAGATGGCGCTCGGGCGAGGCGTAGAGCCCGAAGTTCAGCAGGTGGGCATCACCGCACAGCTGGGTCTCGATCCCGGTGTGCGGACGGGCGCCGAGATCCGCGGCCATGAGGGCGGCGGCGCCGCGGTAGAAGGAAAAGGGCGATTGCAGCATCCGCCCGTAGCGGAGCGGCAGGAGGTCCGGTACGCGTCCGGCGCTCTGCCGGTCGAGGATCTCGACCGGGTCGGGCCGGTCCGGCCGGGGCTCGAACTCGGCGTGCGACGAGCGTGGCAGGCGGTCCCGCGCCGCCTTGCCGCGCCTGGCACGTTCGGCGGGTGTCGGGTGGGAGGCATCCGTCCTCATGGCCCGCTCCTTCCTCCTCCGGCCAGTTTTGCGCGGTGTCGTACGAACCAGGCGCCCGCCGCCAACAGGGAGACCACGACGAGCACGAGCAGGGCGGTCCCCCAGAACCCGCCGACGACCCGCACCCCGGCCAGTGCGACCGCGGCGGCGGCGAGGAAGGGCGCCACGGTGAGGGCGAGGAGGCGCAGGATGGCCGCGATGCCGGCCGCCCGGGGCACGCGGGTGAACCCGCGCCGGTGGCGGACCCGGTCCCCGGTGGCCCCCGGGGTGTAGTACCGCAGGGCTTTCGCCCCGAGCCGCAGGGAGTTCTGCCGGTAGATCCACGCCAGGGCCGGCACCCAGATCAACGGCAGCACCATGCCCACGAGGAAGAGGGCCCCGATCAGGGCCGTCGACACCACCCGCTGGAGGGTGCTCGGCTTCTCGCCGCCGCCGGTGATGCCGAGGATCGCCGCCATCCTGACGATCAGTGACCACCGGGTCCGACGGGGAAGCCGGCCCCGGCCGCCCGGTGGGTGGCGCGGCACCTCGGGCAGGACGGCCTCGGCCGCCTCGGTCGACGGGTACACGTCCTGCAGGACCAGCAGGTCCGCCACGCGGGCTTCGCTCCGGGGGTCCTGTCCGGCGAGCGCGGCCAGTTCGAGGACCATCCGGGCCTGGGCGAGCAGGGCCGCGACGAAACTCAGCGGCATGAGGACCACGAAGGGCCCGCCGAGCACGGCTCCGTCGGCGATCGTCATCCGCGTGCCGTGGGCGATCACGTCCCCGGCGAGTTCGTCGTGCCCGGCCTCGGGCCGGTGCTGCTTGCGCCGGGCCACGGCGGTCGCGGCCCGCGGCCCGAACCGGCGCACCGCGAAGAAGGCCAGTTGCTCGGGCATGTGCCGGGGGTCGGCCCAGATCATCGGCAACAGCGCCTGGGCCTGCACCCTCGTCGAGTCGTCCGGCCCGGCCGGCCGCGACCCGTCGGTGGTGTCTCCGCCGCCGTTCATCCGGCTCCAGTTCCTCCGCTGCCTCCGTGGCGCCGGGCTCGCTCCTCGGCCGTGGTGGTCCGGACCGTGGTGGTCCGGCCGTGGTGGTGGTCCGGCGGGCGGCCGGCTGGCACGGTCCGCCGTCACCGCTCCGGCCTGCACCCGGCGGCACTGCCACTCTGAGTGCCGCCCGTCCGGACTGCCTCACCCGTTCCGGGTGACGGTGGCGACCGCGTCGGACCGCCACCATGGGGCTACGGACCGGCCGCGAGCGAGACGCCCTCAGCCACATCCGGCCCTCCGGGCCATGCAACAACGTACGGAGATGCCATGAGACGTGTCGGCGCGCCCGGGCGGGCGGGGCAGCGCTGGAGCGCGCGGCTGGCGGTCGTGGCCGGAGTCGGTGCGACGGTGCTGCTGCTGTCCGTGGCGGGGCTCCGGAGCCTGGTGCTGGTGGCCATGGGGCTGGCGGGACTGGTGGTTTCGGCGGCGGCCGGCTGGTGGGCGCTGTCGCGCCGGGGGGTGGCGCGCGGGGTGGCGCTGCTCCTGGCCGTGCTGGCGCCGGTGGCGGTGCTGGTGTCGTATGTGGCGGCGCGCCTGCTCTGGCTCGTGCTGGTCTCCCTGGGGCTGTGGCTGCTGGCCGCCGCCGCGGGCTGGGCCGCGCTGCGGATGGACACCCTCGTACTCCCCTCCCCCGGCCGGCCGACCCAACCGCCGGAGCGCGCCTGCCTGCTGATGAATCCGCGCTCCGGGGGCGGGAAGGTGGGGCGCTTCGGGTTGCGGGAGAAGGCGGAGGCGCTGGGTGCGGAGGTGCTGCTGCTCGACGCCGCCCACCACGGGGACGTGGCCGGGCTCGCCCGGGACGCCCTCGCCCGTGGTGCCGACCTGCTCGGTGTGGCGGGTGGTGACGGGACGCAGGCGCTGGTGGCGGCGGTGGCCGCGGAGCACGACGTGCCGTTCGTGGTGATCCCGGCCGGGACGCGCAACCACTTCGCGCTGGACCTGGGGCTCGACCGGGACGACCCGGCACGGAGTCTGGAGGCGCTGACCGACGGGGTGGAGTTCCGGGTGGACCTCGGGCGGGTCGGGGGGCGGGCCTTCGTCAACAACGCGTCCTTCGGTGCGTACGCGGAGGTCGTACAGAGCCCGGCGTACCGCGACGACAAGGTCGGCACCCTGCTGCGGCTGCTGCCCGATGTGCTGACCCATCAGCACGGTCCGCGGCTGTCGGTCAGTGCCGGGGACGTCAGCGTCGACGGCCCCCAGGCCGTGCTGGTCAGCAACAACCCGTACCGGGTCGGTGATCGTGCCGGGCTGGGCCGTCGCGACCGGCTCGACGGCGGGGTGCTGGGCATGGTGAGCGTGACGGTCGACAGTGCGGTCCAGGCGGCCGGTCTGCTGCGCGGCCGGCATGGGCAGGGGCTGGTCTCGCTGACCGCCGAGGCGCTCGTGGTCGACGCCGACCGGCCGGAGGTGAGGGTCGGGGTCGACGGTGAGTCGCTGGCCCTGCCCACTCCCGTGCGCTGCGTCTCGGAGCGGGCCGCGCTACGGGTGCGGGTGCCCCGGGACCGCCCGGGCGTCCCGCCGGCCCGGCCGCGGCTGGACTGGCGGCGGCTGGGCACCCTCGCCCTCCCTGCGAGGCATGGGTCAGCCGGCTGAGCTGACGGCCTTCGTGGCCGGCCGCTCGGCCGGCAGCCGGCGGGTGAACGGGAAGGCGGCGAGCGGGACGGCCGCGGCGGCCAGGACGGCGGCCTTGAGGCTGTTCAACTGCGCCGTGGCGTAGGAGTCGACGAGCGCATCGGTCTCGGACGGCGGCAGCGCGGCGCGTTCCGCCGCCGCGCGCACCTGGTCCGCGCTGACGAAGCTGACCCCGGCCTCCATGGCGATACCGGCCTGGTGGCGTGCCGCGTCGGAGACCTTCGGGTTGTTCTCGATCTGTGTGGTGAAGGCACTGACCAGGGCGCCGATCAGCAGGGATCCGATGAGCGCGGTGCCCAGGGACGACCCGAGGTTCTGCGCGGTGTACTGCAGACCGCCCGCTTCGCTGCGTTCGGTCTCCCCGACGCTGGACTGCACGATGTTGCCCAGCTGGGAAGCGAGCAGCCCCATGCCCAGGCCGAGGACGGCCATCGCCAGGCCGAAGGAGAGGTTGTCGATCCGGGGCTCGATCGTCGCGAGGAGCCAGCCGGCCGCCACGACGAGCACGAGGAGGCCGCCTCGCACCACCGTGCGGGGTGCCGCGATCCGGCCGAGGAGGGGGCCGGTCATGGCGGACAGCAGCATGGTCACCGACACCGGCAGCAGGCGGAGGCCGGTCTCGAAGGCGTTGAAGCCCTGGACGACCTGCAGGTACAGCGGGATGACGAAGAACAGGCCGAGCAGGACGAGGTTCTGGCAGAGCAGCATGGTCAGGCCGGAGCGCAGCGGCGGGACGCCGAACAGGGACAGCCGGACCAGGGGGATCCGGCCGCGCTCCTGCTCTCGCCGCTCCCAGCCGCAGAACAGCCACAGCACGGCGGCCCCGGCGGCGATGACGAAGAGGGTCGGGGCGAAGCCGAACAGCGTGAAGGGAGGATTGCGCGGTGTGAGCCATCCCCAGGAGCTGCTCTGCAGCACGCCGAGGACGACGAGGGCGAGCCCGGCCGCGGACAGCGCGACGCCCACCCCGTCCAGCTTGGTCCGCGGCCCCGGCGGGGCGTCCGGGATCCACCGGACCACGCACAGCATGGCGACGACCACCACGACCTCGCCGGCGAACACCAGCCGCCAGGTCAGGTACGTGGTCACCCACCCGCCGAGCAGCGGCCCCACCGCGATGCCGGCACCGGCCAGGCCGCCGATGACGCCGTAGGCGACCGCCCGCTCCCGGCCCCGGTACGCGCCGGCGACGAGCGCCGCGAGGGCCGGGAGGACGAGCGTGGCACCGAGGCCCTCGATCACGGACCAGCCCAGGGTCAGCACCCACAGCGACGGCGCAAGCGAGGTGAGGGCGGAGCCGACCGCGTACACGATCAGTCCCACGGTGAAGACCCGGCGGCGCCCGAACGCGTCGCCGAGCTTCCCGCCCGTGATCATGAAGGCGGCCATGACCAGGGTGTAGAGCGTGATGACGCCCTGGATGGCGGTGACCTCGGTGTCGAAGTCCTCGACCAGCTTGCTGATCGACACATTCATCACCGCGGTGTCCAGCACCATCAGGAACTGGGCCGTCCCGAGCACGATCAACGCCCGCCATCGCTGCACGCCTGCACCTCTCCCGTTCCGGTGCTGCCCGATGAGGGCGAGCGACTCTTGATCGCACCCTAGGACCGCCGGTGTCGAACGGTCGGCGGGCCACGGGGCGTGTCGCCCGCCCGGCCGGGCCACCGGCCGGGCAGCCGTTGTGCGATCACCGGCCGGCCGTGGCGAAGATGGACGTGCAGGCACATGACGGGTGAGCAGGGACATGACGGGTTCGCCCCGGGGCGGCCCGGCTCGTGTGGTGCACGGGTGCGGGGCCGGGCCCGCGGCCCCCGTCTCACGGTGGTGATCGGATGCCTTCGACCGGAGACCCGCTCCCGGACGCCGGTTCGCGGACGACGTTGCCGTGGTCCGGCGATCCCCTGCTCGACGCCAAACTGACGGTGCCCGACGCGCCGCGGGCCCACGTCCTCAGGCACCGTCTGCTCGACGCGCTCAACGCCGGCACGGCCGGGCCGCTGACCGTGATCACCGGCCCGGCCGGCAGCGGAAAGACGACCCTCGCCGCCGCCTGGGCGCGGAGCGGCGGGCACCCCGGGCCGGTCGCCTGGCTGACGCTCGACACGTACGACCGGACGCCGGGCGTCTTCTGGAGCTACGTCGTGGAGGCGCTGCGGCGGGCCGTTCCCCGGTTGCCCGACGGGATCGCGATGCCGTCCTCCCCCGGTGACGCCGGCGCCTCGCTGCTGACCCGGCTGGCGGCCGCGACGGAGCGGCTGCCGGCACCGGTGGTCGTGGTCCTCGACGGTTTCGAGAAGGTGGCGGGCCGGCGCGTCCCGGCCGGTCTGGAGTTCCTCCTGGAACACGCCGGCCCGCTGTGGCGGCTGGTCGTCATCAGCCGGGTCGAACCCCTGCTGCCGCTCCACCGTTACCGGGCCGAGGACCGGCTCGCAGAGATCCGGGGCGCCGACCTGGCCCTCACTCCGCACGAGGCCGCCGTGCTGCTGCGCCGCCACGGCCTCAGGCCGCCGGACGACGTCGTGCAGGCCCTCACCCGGCGCACGGAGGGGTGGGCCGCCGGGCTGCGGTTGTGTGCCCTGGCCATGTCCCGGACCGGCGATCCGGCCGCCTTCGCCCGCTCGTTCGTCCGCTCCGAGCAGGCCGTCTCCGGCTATCTGCTCGCGGAGGTGCTCGACGCCCAGCCCGCCGCCACCACGGAACTGCTGCTGCGCACCAGCGTGCTCGACCGCATCCACCCGGACCTGGCGAACGCCCTGGGCGGCGGGGTGGACGCGGAGGCGATCCTGGCCCGGCTGCTGCACGACAACGCCTTCGTCGAGCCCGTGCCCGGCACCACCTGGTGCCGGGTCCACCCCCTGTTCGCGGAGGTGCTCCGCACCCAGCTGCGGATCCGGCACCCCGGCCTCGCCCCACGCCTCCATGCCCGTGCCGCCCGCTGGCTCGCCGGGGCGGGCTGTGTCACGGAGGCGCTGGAGCACGCCGCGCAGGCCGCGGACTGGCCGTACGCCGCCTCGCTGGCCGTCCGTCAGCTGCTGGTCGGAACGCTGCTCGGCACGCCGGAGGCCGAGCGGGTGGCGGGCGCCTTCGCCGGTCTGCCGTCCTCCGTGCCGGGAGCCGAACCGGCCCTGATGGCCGCCGCCTGCCGGCTGGCGCAGCAGGACCGCGCCGGCTGCCGCGCGCACCTCGCCGTGGCCGAACGAGAGACGGCCGGGCGAGAGACGGCCGGGCGAGAGACGGCCGAACGGCGCCCGGCCGGGCCGGACCCGCGCCCGAAGGGCACACAGCCGGCGCCGGAGGTCGCGCTCACCCAGGTCCTCCTCCGCCTGTTGTGCGGGCCGGGGGAGGCCGGGCGGGACGAGCAAGGTGCGCACCACAACGAGCACGAACAGCGCGAGGGCACGGGCGGTGGCGACCGACGGCTCGCGGCAGCCGAGGAAGCCGCCCGGGCGGTCTCGGATCTGCTGCGGCAAGTACCGCAGGATCTGGTCCGGGCGCACCCCGAGATCGAGGCGCTGCGGCTGCACGGGCTCGCCCGGGCGTACTTCGGTGCCGGTCGTCTCGGCGAGGCCCGCCGCCTGGGCGCCGCGGCCGTCGACGCCTGCCCGACCGCATCGACCCTGCCGCTACGCCACCGGGCGCTGGGCCTGCTCGCGCTGGCCGAGAGCGCCGAGGGTGCCCTGACGTCGGCGGAGGACCATGCCCTGCGGGCCCTCGCCGCCACCGACGAGCAAGGGATCGCCCCGGACCACCGCTCGGGGGCCGATCGCCTGGCGCTGGCCGTGGTCGCGCGCGAACGGGACGAACGCGAGGGCCGGGACCTCGCCCGCCGCCACCTCGTACAGGCCCTTGCCTGCCCCGACGTGCATGCCGACCCGGTCCTGGCCGCCGAGGCCGCCGTGCTGCGGGCCCGTCTGGAACTGTCCGGTGGGCGCTGGGAGGCGGCCCTCGACGCGCTTCCCCGCCCGGGAGCCGACGACGAGCCGTGGCCCGCCCAGCGGCTCGCCCTCACCCGCGCGGTCGTGGCGCTGGCCCGCGGGGATCACCGGGCCGCCGTCGCCGCCGTGCACGACGCCCCGGCCGACGGACCGGCCCCGCTCATCGCCCTGGCCGGCGCGCACCTCGCCGCCGGGCGCCCGGACCGCGCCCGGCGGCTGCTGGACCGTGCCGGCGGCTCTGCGGACCTGAGCCTGCCGGACCGGGTGGCCGGGCAGTTGGGACGCGCCCATGCCGCCGTCCTGGCGGACGACCGGACGGCCGCTCGGCAGCTGCTCGTCGACGCGCTGGACGCCGCCCGGCCCGAACGGCTGCGGCGGCCGTTCACCGACGCCGGCCCCTGGCTGCGCCATCTGCTGGGCGACCTCGACGGCACCGCTGCCGCACCGGCCCGAGGTGCCTGGCTCACCGCACGGGGCGGCCCCGCCTTTCCCGGCCCGGTGCAGCCCCTCAGCAGCCGGGAACGCGAGGTGCTGGTGTGTGTGCAGAGGATGCTGACCGCCGACGAGATCGCCGCCGAACTGCGCCTCTCCGTCAACACCGTCAAGACCCACCTGCGCAGCGTCTACCGCAAGCTGGGCGTCTCGCGGCGCCGGGACGCGGTGGAGCGGGCCAGGGAACTGCATGTGCTCTGACCCCGTGGCCGTCCGCCCGGCCCCACCTGTTCCGGGTGGTGGCGACGGCCGCCGCCGGCCGCAGGCTGCTCCTGAAGGTGCCCCAGCCGTGGGGAGCAGCACGACCATGCGCTACGAATTCCGTGTGACCGGCGATGTTTCCCGTCTCCTGAGCGAGGCGTTCCCCGAGCTGGAGACGGAACCGGTCCCCCGGCAGACGCTGTTCTTCGGCACGGTCACGGACGAGGCCCACCTGTACGGGCTCCTGGCCCGCTTCCAGGACCTCGGGCTACGGGTCGAGGAGATGCGCCGCCTGCCGGAATGAGAGAGCCTGCCCGGGATGAGGGGCGCTGCCCAGCCACACCCCGGGGCAGCGGGCCCGTTCCCGCCGGCTCGTGGGCGCGGCCCGGCAGCAGGAGAGGCGCGGTGAAGGTCCTGCAACCCACGCTGACGAAGGTGCCGTGGATGCTCGCGGCGCTGGTCCTCCTGGCCGGCGTCGTCCTGGACCTTCTCGCGCCCGAGCCGTACACGGGGCTTCCGCTGCTGGCCGCCGCCCCGCTCATCGCGGGCGCCACGCTGCCGTTCCGCTCCGCGTGCGCCGTCGTGTGCGTCACCTGCGTGGTCTCGGTGGCGGTGGACGTCGAACGGGGACGGCCGGCGACGCCGTTGCTGGTCGATCTGGCCGTGGTCGGTCTGATCGGTGTGCTGGCCCTGGTGGTCAACCGGCTCATCGTGCGGCAGGGGCTCGATCTGGCGCGGGCCAGGGATGTCGCGGAGGCGGCCCAGCGGGCGGTGCTCCCGGACCCGCCGCGGCAGGTCGGGCCGGTGGCCGTCGCCGCGAGCTATACGGCGGCGCAGGCCGAGGCGCGGATCGGCGGCGATCTCTACGCGGTGCAGGAGACGCCGTTCGGGGTGCGGGTGATCATCGGGGACGTACGGGGCAAGGGGATCGCGGCCGTCGCCGCGGTGTCGGTGGCGATCGGTGCGTTCCGCCAGGAGGCCGAGTACGCCCGCACCCTGGCCGCGCTGTCGCAGCGGATGGACGAGGCGCTGGCCAGGGAGGCGGCCCGGAGCGGCCCGGTGATCTCCACGGAGGGCTTCACCACCGCCGTACTGGTCGAGGTCTCCGTCGACGGTGAGGTGCTGTACCTGGTGAACCGCGGGCATCCTCCGCCGTACCTGGTGCACGACGGTCGGATCGTGCGGCTCGACCCGACCGCCCCGCAACTGCCCCTCGGGGTGGGACTGGGCGATCTCGCGCCGGCCGGCCCCGTGCCGGTCGATGCGGTGCGGCTGCCGCCGGGAGCGTCGTTGCTGCTGGTGACCGACGGCGTCACCGAGGCGCGGAACAGCCGGGGGACGTTCTACGACCCGGTCTCCTCGCCGCGCCTGCACCGGCGGTTCGACGGCCCCGAGGCCCTGGTGGAGACCCTGACGGAGGACGTCGGCCGCTGGACCGGGGGCGACCACGAGGACGACATGGCCATCCTGGTGCTCACCCGGCGCGGCCGCCCTCCCCGCCCCCTCTGATCACGCAGCCGGCCTCAGGCGGTGAAGACGAGGCTGACGTTGTGACCGCCGAAGCCGAAGGAGTTGGCGAGCGCCGCGTGCCACCGGCCGGTCCGGTTCTCGCCGCGCACCACGTCCAACTCGACGCGGGGATCGAGCCGTTCGAGGTTGCGTACGGCGGGTGCGACGCCGTCCCGGAGGGTGAGCAGTGCCGACAGGGCGCCCACCGTGCCGGAGGCGCCGAGCATATGACCGGTCATCGACTTGGTCGCGGTGACCGGGGCGTGGTCCCCGACGGCGAGGCCGATGGCCTGTGCCTCGGCCAGGTCGCCGGACTCGGTGGAGGTGGCGTGCGCATGCACATGGCCGATGTCGCGGGGGCTCACCCCGGCGTCCCGTAGCGCGGCGCCGATGGCGTGGACCTGGCCCTCCGTGTTGGATGCGGTGATGTGGTCCGCGCTGGAACTGATGCCGGCACCGGCCAGCGTGCCGTAGGTGCGGGCCCGCCGGGCGCGCGCGAACTCGGCGCGCTCCAGCACCATCACGCATCCGCCCTCGCCCATGACGAATCCGCTGCGGGCCGCGTCGAAGGGGCGGGAGACGGACTCGGGATGCTCGTGCTGCGGGGAGAGCGCCTTCATCTGGGCGAAGGCGGCGAGGGTGAAGGGGTGCAGACAGGCCTCCACCCCGCCGGCGACCACCACGTCCGCCCGGTCGTAACGGAGCAGGTCCAGGGCCATGGCCAGTGCTTCGGCACCCGAGGCGCAGGCGCTGACCGGGGTGCGGGCGCCGCCCTTGGCGCCGAGGTCCATGCTCACCCAGGCGGCCGGGCCGTTGGGCATGAGCATCGGAACCGTGAACGGCGAGAGCCGGCGGGCGCCGGACTTCTCCAGGAGGTCGTCCTGGCCGAGGGTGGTCAGCACACCGCCGGTCCCGGTGCCGAGGACGACGGCGAGCCGTACCGGGTCGACCTCCGGGGCGCCGGCGTCCTGCCAGGCCTCACGGGAGCTGACCAGGGCTATCTGCTCCACGCGGTCCAGCTTCCGCGCCTGTGTGCGGGGCAGCGCGGCGGCCGGATCGTCGGAAAGCCTGGCGGCGATGTGGACCGGAAGGTCCGCGGCCCACTCCTCGTTCAGGGCCCGCACACCGGACTTCCCCGCCAGCAGGCCCGCCCAGGTCGACGGCGCGTCACCCCCCAAGGGCGTTGTCGCACCGACACCGGTCACCAGCACCTGATCCATCGCGGCCATTCCCGCTCCTTAGAGGCCAGAGGAAACTGACAAGGTCTGCAACGACCTGTTCCGATGATGTCAGTGACTGACCAGCAAAAAGATCGGGAAGTTGACCGATTCGACGAGCCGGGAGTTATGGAACCTGAACAAGAAAGGTCCAGACAAATAACACCGGACAAGAAGGTTCGGAGATAAGGAGGACCGGGGAATCCGTAGCCCTACGGAGCGCGCAAGGCATCGACGGCGATGCGGGCGGCCGTGCCGATGACGGCGTCGGCCGCGGGCAGGGTGGCGGCCGTATTGGCGGTGCGGGTGAAGACGGCGACGGCGTAGCGGCCGCCGTCGGGATACTCGACGACGCCGACTTCGTTGCGCACGGTCGGCAGGCTGCCGGTCTTGCCCGCCACGTGGACGTCGTCGAAGGGGAAGCCGGAAGCCATGCGGTGCGGCCAGACCTGCAGGCCGAGGACGCGGCGGATGGCGGCGGCGTGCTCGGGGGGACAGGCCTCGTCGCGCCAGACGGTGCCGAGCAGGCGGGTCATATCGCGTGGGGTGCTGCGGTTGGTGCGTGCCGGGTCGAGGGCCCGGAGCCGGGTGATGACGTGCGGGTCGGTCAGTGCCCGGGCGCCGCCGGGGCCGGCGTCCGCCCGTATGGTCGCGAAGAGTTCGCCGAAGGTGTGGACGGCGTGTGTGCCGGTGAGGCCGAGGCGGGCGGTGGTGCGGTTGACGGCGTCGAGGCCGACGCGGCCCAGCAGGAGGTCGGCGGCGGCGTTGTCGCTCACCGCCATCATCAGGTACGCGACATCGCGCAGGGACATCCGGACGGGGTCGAGCATCGCGGCCAGCCCGGTGGGGCCCGCGGTACGGCCGGCCGGCGGGCAGTCGATCTGTTCGCCGAGGTCCAGCGCGCCCGCGGCGGCCAACTGGTGCAGGGTGACCAGCAGACAGAGTTTGTGGACGCTGGCGGTGCACACCAACTGGTCGGCGCCGGCGCCGAGTTGGGCGCCGGAGTCGATGTCGAGGGCGTGCAGCCAGCCGGTGACGCCGGCTTCGGTGAAGGCCGCCTGGATGCGGGCCGGGGTGTCGGTCACAGCCAGTACTCCGATGCCGGGCGAAGGTGCAGCGGTCGCAGGGGCGCCTCGGCCCGCGCACCGGCGGTGGTGCGCAGCGCGTGCGTGGCCGCGTCCACGAACGCGCCGACGGCGGCGTCGCCACGGCCCTTCGGCCAGGCCACGGAGTGCCGCCAGGCCAGCGGGGCACCGGCGAGCGGACGCCATACGACACCGGAGCCGGCATCCGCGCCCGGGTCGCGGACGTCAGCGGGCTGGCTGTCGTACGGCCCGAAGGCCACCGCCCCGGCGGACAGGACCAGCCCGCGGACGAAGCTCGCGCCCTGGCCGTGCCGGACGGCGGCGGGCGTGAAGCCGTTGCGGGCGCATGTGGTCAGCAGGTCGTCGTACAGCGCCGGGGCGCTGCTGCGGGGGAAGAGGATCAGGTCGTACCCGGTGAGCGAGGCGAGCGGCACCTCGTCGAGCGCGGCCGCGGCGGCGCTGCGCGGCAGCAGCACCCCCAACTCGCGGCGCAGGACCGGGCCCAGCTCCAGACCCGTGACGTCGCAGGGGTGGTGGATGACGCCGACGTCCAGGTCCTGCGCGGCGAACCGGGCGAGTTGCTGGGCCGTGGACAGCTCGTGCAGTTCCAGTTCGAGACCGGACCGACGCCGAGGGAAGTCCGCCAGTACCGCGGCGACGGTCTCGCCGGCGAGGTCGGGGAGCAGGGCGGCGCGCAGCAGGCCGGTCTCGCCGTCCCGGATGCGGCGGGCGGTGGCCATGAACGCCTCGGAACGGGCGAGGAGTTCCCGCGCCTCGGCCAGCAGCAGCGTCCCGGCCTCGGTGATCGTCACCTGTCGGCTGGTGCGCTCGAAGAGCCGGACCCCCAACTCCCGCTCCAGCCGCTGGATGCGCTGTGACAGCGGCGGCTGGGCGATGCCGAGCCGGGCCGCGGCACGGCCGAAGTGTGACTGTTCTGCAACAGCCACGAAGCACTCCAGATGCCGAACCAGGTCCATGGCCAGCGATCATATCGGCAATTGATGAATCCGAGATCGATATCGGTCTTGGACACGATGCGGTGGACATTGCTCTCCTCGGGACATGGACACCTTTTCCGCATATCGCCGCGGCCGCCCGGTGCGCGCCTGGTACCTCGCACTCGCCCTGCTGCTCGGCCCCGCCCTCGCCGGTTGCGGGACGACCGAACAGCCGGAGTCACCGGCCAAGGCCACCGGCTCGTCGCCGGCCTCCGTGGCCCCCACCCGCGAGAAGCTGCGGGTCGACGGCCGTACGCGGGAGTACTTGCTGCACCGCCCCACCGCGCACGGCGACGGACCCCGGCCCCTGGTCATCGCGTTCCACGGCCGCGGCTCCACCGCCTCGTACCTGCGCGAGCAGAGCCGCCTGGACGCGGACGCCAGGGCGCGCGGCATGCTGATCGCCTATCCCGAGGGCCTGGGCAAGCTGTGGGGCGCCGGCACCCGGGCCACCGCGCGACGGCCGGATCCGGACGTCGACGTGCGGTTCGCCAAGGCGCTCATCGACGAACTGGTGCGCACGGAACGGGCCGACCCCAAGCGGGTCTACGTCGTCGGGTTCTCCAACGGCGGCTCGATGGCCCTGCGCGTGGCGGCCGAGCACCCCGGACTGCTGGCGGGGGCGGCCGCGGTGTCCGGCGAACTCCCCACGGGGAACGCCGTGGTCAAGCCCACCGGACCGGTCCCCCTCGTGATCATTTACGGCGCCGACGACCGGGTACGCCCGCTCGCCGGAATGCCCAGCCCCTCCCCCGCCCCGGCCGGCGAGGAACCGGTCACCCCGACCATGTCGGCCCGGGACAGCGCAGCGGCGTTCGCGGCCGTGGGTGGGGCCACCGCATCGCCGAAGACGAAGGCCGAAGCCGGCTACGACCGCACCGTGTGGCGCCTCAAGGCCCCCGGAGCCACCGTCCAACTCCTCGTCATGCACGACGCGGGACACGCCTGGCCGGGCTCGCGCATCAAGCCACCGGCGGGCTTCGGACGCACCAGCACGGCGCTGAACGCGACCAGCACGATCCTCGACTTCTTCCGCCTCTGACCCACCGACCAGACAAGGACCTTGCGATGCCCCGATCCGGCCACGCCGCCGACAGCGCCACCACCCGCCGCCGTCAACCTCGCCCCGTGGTGCGCACCGTCACCGCGGTGGCGGTGGTGAGCGCGGTCGTCGTGGGCGGAAGCTACGCGGCCGGGCTCGGCCCGTTCGCCCGTGGCGCCACCGAGCCCGAGCCCGCGGCCCTGGCCCAGGCCCGCGCGTTCCTCGCCGACTGGGCCGCCGGGCGCCTGCCGAAGGCGGCCGACCGCACCACCAGACCCACCACCGCACAGGAAGTGCTGCGCAACTTCACCACCGGGCTCGACATCCACCGGCCCACGCTCACGGCCGCGACGACACCCACCCAGGCCGAGGACGACACCGTCAGCGTCCCCTTCACCGCCACCATGCCCATAGCCGACCTGGGCACCTGGACGTACCGGTCGAAGCTTCCGCTGCGTAAGCAGGGTGACGGCGGCTGGAAGGTGGACTGGTCGCTGTCGGTCGTCCACCCGCGGCTGAGCGGGACCAGGAAGTTCCACCTCGCACGGGAGGACGCGGACGCCGCGCCGAACGTCACCGACCGCAGGGGCGTATCCCTGTCGGGCGACCGGTTCCCGTCCCTGCGTCCCGTCCTCGACCAGCTCGACACCGGTACGGGCGGCGGCGGTCAGCGCGGTGCGATCCAGCTCGTCGACCGGGTCACCGGCAGGGTCGAACGCACCGAGGCCACCCTCGGGAAGAAGCCCGACCGGCCGGCCCGCGAGCCCGTGCGTACGACGCTCGACGCCACCTGGCAGGCCGCCGCGGAGAAGGCCCTGGCCTCCGGCGCCCACGGCCGGAACGCCTCGCTCGTCGCCCTCCGGATCGACAACGGCGAGATCCTCGCGATGGCCAACTCCCCGTCGTCCGGCTTCAACCGCGCCGTCTCCGGCACCTACGCGCCCGGCTCCACATGGAAGATCGTCACCAGCAGCGCGCTGCTGCTCAAGGACGCCGTCGCCCCCACCGACATCGTCGACTGTCCCAAGTACCTCACGGTGGGCAAGGAGTTCCACAACGTGGAGACGTCCGAACACCGCAACGCGACCTTCCTGAAGGACTTCACCGAGTCCTGCAACACCGCGTTCATCAGCCTGCGCGGCAAGCTCGGCGACCGGGAGCTGGGCGATGTGGCCGGGAAGTACTTCGGCGTCGGCCAGAGGTGGCACCTCGGCATCCCCTCGTACGACGGGTCGGTGCCGGCGCCGCGCGACCAGACCGAGAAGGCCGCCTCGATGATCGGGCAGGGCAGGATCCAGGCCAATCCGCTGCTCATGGCGTCGGTCACCGCCACCGCGGTCTCCGGCACCTTCCACCAGCCCTCGCTCACCCACGGGAACCGGGACACGACGACCACCACACCGCTCCCGCACAAGGTCGTCACCCCACTCCGCACGATGCTGCGCAGCACCGTCACGGACGGTACGGCCCGGGTCCTGTCCGGTCTGCCCGGCGGCATCGGCGCGAAGACCGGCACCGCCGAGGTGTCCGAGGAGGAACCCAACAACGGTTGGCTCGCGGCGCATCGCGGCAATGTCGCCCTCGCCTGCGTCGTCGAGCAGGGAGTGACGGGCGGCGGCTCCGCCGGTCCCGTCATCCGCGACCTGCTGACCGCCGTTCCCACCGATCCCTCATGACGACCGGTCCGTCGTCGAAGGGACCGTGGAGTTCGCTCATGTCTGGTTCAGATACGCGAGGACCGCGAGGACGCGGCGGTTGTTGTTGTCGTCATCGGTGATGCCGAGTTTGCCGAACATCGAGGTGGTGTACTTGCTGATGGCGCTTTCGCTGAGGAAGAGCCGCTGGCCGATGGCCTGGTTGGACAGCCCTTCGGCCATCAGGCCGAGCACGGAATGCTCGCGTTCGGTGAACCGTTCCAGGCGGCGGTTCGAGGAGCCGTTGGAGAGCAGTTTGGCGATGACGGCCGGGTCCATCGCCGTCCCACCCCCGGCGACGCGTTCCAGGGCATCGATGAACTGATCGGCGTCGAAGACGCTCTCCTTGAGGAAATAGCCGATACCGCCGGCGCCGTCGGCCAAGAGCTCGCGGGCATACAGCTGTTCCACGTGCTGGGAGAGGATCAGCACCGGCAGCCCGGGCACTTCGCGGCGGGCGGCGAGGGCCGCCCGCAGGCCCTCGTCCGACTGCGTCGGCGGCATACGGACATCGATGACGGCAACGTCCGGCCGCCGGGTCAGCAGCGCATCGAGCGTCTCGGGCCCGGTGGACGCGGTCGCCACCACCTGGTGTCCGTATGCCTCGATGAGGCGGACCATCCCGTCGCGCAGGAGGTAGAGGTCTTCGGCTACAACGATTCGCATGGCACCACCATTCTCGCGCAGGTCGGGCCGCCCGCCGGACTGCTGATCTCCAGGCTGCCGTCGAACACCGCCAGGCGCCGGCGCAGCCCCGCGAGACCACCGCCGGCCCGCTCGCCGGCTCCGCCGCGGCCGTCGTCCGCCACCTCGACGACGAGGCCGGTGCCGTCCAGGGCGAGGGAGATCCGTGCCCGGGTGGCCCGGGCGTGCTTGATCGCGTTGGTCAGCAGTTCGGCGATCCCGAAGTACACGGCGGACTCGATCGGCGGGTCCAGGCGGAGCGGGAGGTCGGCGCTGACCTCCGCCTCCAGCGGGCTGTCCAGGGCGAGGGCGCGCACGGCGTCGACGAGCCCTCGCTCGTTCAGCACCGGCGGGTTGATGCCGCGGACCAGTTCGCGCAGTTCCGTCAGGGACGTGGCCGCGCCGGCCCGTGCCTCCCGCATCAGCGCCTTGGCCCGGTCGGGGTCGGTCTCCATGAGCTTCTCGGCAGTCGCCAGGGACAGGCCGAGCGAGACCAGACGGGCCTGCGCCCCGTCGTGCAGATCCCGCTCGATCCGGCGGATCTCGGCGGCCTGCGCGATGGTGGTGTCCGCGCGCTGGGCGGTGAGTTCGTCCACCCGGTCCGCCAGTGCCCTCGTGGGCGACGGACGCAGGAAGCGGACGGCCACCGGCTTGACGGACCGCCAGGCGTACGGGGCACTGGCCAGGGCCACGACCAGGCCGAGCACCCCGGCCAGGCGCGCGGGAAGCGCCGATTGGCCGAAGCCGAGGACCGCCGCGGCGACCCCGGCCGGCGGGACGGCCGCGAGCACGCCCATGGTGAGCGGCGCGATCGCCAGGAACCGCAGGTCGCGCCAGGTCGCCGGATCGCTCCACCAGAGCCGCCACCGCTGCTCCTGGCGGGCGTCCCGGCTGCTGCGCCGGTAGGAGAACCCGTTCCACCAGTATCCGGTGGACATCTGCACCACCGGCTCGGCCTGCCGGTATCCGGCGGGAATGACAGTGCCCGTCCACTGGGCGACGAGCCGGCGGACCGTACGGCAGAGCGGCCGGGACACGGCGAACGTGCCGATGGCCGCCCACACGAACACCGCTGTCCACGCCCACGGGTTCCCCGCCCACCAGACCCCCAGCACGACGGCGGCCCACACGGCCGGCACCAGCATGCTGACGGCCACCACCCCGCACGCCCGGACGAACCCCACCCCGGCACCCGCCACCCACGAACCCAGTTTTCGCATGCCCATCCCTTGTCGCTTCTCCTTGCCCGTGCTTCCACTGTGCGCCGGGCAAAGCCTGGTCCCCGCCGGTTCGGCCCGGTAGTGGGGCTGGCCCCACTCACCCGTACGTCCAGGCTCATACCGCGCCGCTCGGGCGCTCCCTAGCGTCGACACCATGACGACGACACGAAGCACGCACGACAGCAGCACGCATGACAGCAGCACGCACACCACGGGCACCACCGGCCACCCGGCGGCCGCGACGGCCCACCTCCACCCTCCGCGCACCCAGCGGGCGTTCGGCACGGCGAAGAACCTCGTCGCGGCCTACGGTGCGCTCAGCGCCGCCGTCCTCATCACGGTCGCCGTCCTCGCGCTCACCGGACACCCGGTGACCTCGTTCATGTGGGGCCGGTCGGGCGGAATGCTCGGGAGCGCCGCGGTGATCTACTGGATGACCGTCCTCGCCGCGCGGGGCACACGGTGGGCCTATCTCCGCGTGCGGATCCTCACGGTCCTCATGCCGATCGCGATCATCGGCGTCGACATGATCCCCGGCATCTGCCCGCCCTGGTTCGCCCTGAGCCAGGCCGCCTCCGCCCTCCCCCTCGCCGCGGCCGCCTTCCTCAGCAACGGGTCCCGACTGCGCGCCGCCTTCCCCAAGGGCGCCTAGGAAAGCACCTTCTGACGACGCTGCCGGGGCCCACGTCCGGCACCGTTGCCGTACCGCACCGGACGTGGGCCCCACTCACCGCGTGCTCAGGAGGATCTGGCGGGAAGGGTGGCGCGGACGTTGCGGGCCGCGGTGACCAGGTTCTCCAGGGAGGCGCGTACCTCGGCCCACCCGCGGGTCTTCAGGCCGCAGTCCGGATTGACCCAGAGCCGCTCCGGCGGGAGGGCCGCCAGCCCCTTGCGCAGCAGGGCCTCCGCCTCGTCGACACCGGGGACGCGGGGAGAGTGGATGTCGTAGACGCCGGGCCCGGCCTCGCGGGAGTAGCCGGCCTGGGCGAGTTCGTCGGCGATCCGCATATGGGAGCGGGCGGCCTCCAGGCTGATGACGTCGGCGTCCAGGTCCTCGATGGCGGCGAGGATGTCGCCGAACTCGGCGTAGCACATATGGGTGTGGATCTGGGTGTCCGGGCGTACGCCGCCGGTGGCGAGCCGGAACGCCTCGGTGGCCCAGGCCAGGTAGGCGGGGCGGGCCTCGGCCCGCAGCGGCAGGGTCTCGCGCAGTGCGGGCTCGTCGACCTGGATGACCGAAGTCCCGGCCCGTTCAAGGTCGTTGACCTCGTCGCGCAGGGCGAGGGCGACCTGGCGGGCGGTGTCGGCGAGCGGCTGGTCGTCGCGGACGAAGGACCAGGCGAGCATGGTGACCGGACCGGTGAGCATGCCCTTGACGGGGCGGCCGGTGAGTGACTGGGCGTACGTCGTCCAGCGCACGGTCATGGGCTCGGGACGGGCGATGTCACCGGCGAGGACCGGCGGGCGGACGTAGCGGGTGCCGTACGACTGGACCCAGCCGTGCCGGGTGGCGAGGTAGCCGGTGAGCTGCTCGGCGAAGTACTGGACCATGTCGTTGCGTTCGGGCTCGCCGTGCACCAGGACGTCGATCCCGGTCTTCTCCTGGAAGGAGATCACTTCCTGGATCTCGGCCTGGATGCGCTCCTCGTAGGCGGCGGCATCGATGCGTCCGGCCCGCAGGTCGGCCCGTGCGGTGCGCAGTGCGCCGGTCTGCGGGAAGGAGCCGATGGTGGTCGTCGGGAGCAGTGGCAGCGCGAGATGGGCGCGCTGCGCGGCGGTCCGCCGGCCGTACGGCTCCGGGCGGCGGGTGTCGCGGTCCGTGACGGCCGCGGCCCGCGCACGTACGGCAGGGACGCGGGTGATCGGCGAAGCGGCACGGGAGGCCAAGTCGGCCCGGTTGGCGGCCAGTTCCGCGGCGATGGTCTGGGTGCCCCGGCCCAGACCACGGGCCAGGGTGACGACCTCGGTGGCCTTCTGCCGGGCGAAGGCCAGCCAGCGCAGGATCTGCGGGTCGATGTCGTGTTCGGCGGCGGTGTCGAGGGGCACGTGCAGGAGGGAGCAGGACGCGGCGACGTCGACATGGCCGGCGAGTCCGAGGAGGGTGCCGAGGGTGGCCAGCGACTTCTCCAGGTCGTTGATCCAGACGTTCCGGCCGTTGACCACGCCGGCGACCAGCCGCTTGCCGGGCAGTCCGCCGACGGCGGCGAGATCGTCGAGGTTCCCGGCCGCGGCCTCGGTGAAGTCCAGCGCGAGACCGTCCACCGGGGTCCCGGCCAGTACGGGCAGGGCGTCGCCGAGCCGGTCGAAGTACGAGGCGACGAGCAGCCGGGGCCGGTCGGTGAGGCGGCCGAGACCGTTGTAGGCCCGGCCGGCGGCTTGGAGCTCGGCGGGGGTGCGGTCCTGCACGAGCGCGGGCTCGTCCAGCTGCACCCACTCCGCACCGGCGGCCCGCAGATCACCGAGCACCTCGGCGTACACCGGCAGCAGCCGGTCGAGCAGCGTCAGCGGGTCGAAGTCCGCGGCCACCCCGGGGGCGGGCTTGGCCAGGAGCAGATAGGTGACCGGACCGACCAGTACCGGGCGGGGGCGATGGCCGAGCGCGAGGGCCTCGCGCAGCTCGGCGACCTGCTTGCCGGAGTCGGCGCGGAAAACGGTGTCGGGGCCCAGTTCGGGCACCAGGTAGTGGTAGTTGGTGTCGAACCACTTGGTCATCTCCAGCGGCGCCACGTCCTGCGTACCGCGCGCCATGGCGAAGTAGCCGTCGAGGGGGCATCCCGTGCTCGGGCGAAGCCCGGCGCTTGGGGAAGGATCCGCCTCGACGGCCGCGCGGTGGCGTTCGGGCACGGCACCGACCATGACGGTGGTGTCCAACACGTGGTCGTAGTACGAGAAGTCGCCGGTCGGCACCTCATGGATCCCGGCGTCGGCCAGCTGCTGCCAGTTCGCCCGGCGCAGCCCCTCCGCGGTCCGGCGCAGCTCATCGGCGGTGACCCGGCCCTTCCAGTACCCCTCGACGGCCTTCTTCAGCTCCCGCCCCTGGCCCTGGCGGGGGTATCCGTACACGGTGGCCCGAGCCGTCGTGTCCGCGGCCTTCCCGGCCCGGGCACCTGTCGCTGTCACGGTCTCCGTCACAAGAAACTCTCCTTCGCGAGCTTGTCTGTTACAGATCCCGGAGACGGAACGGGGCGCGAAGGACGAACGAACCGGAGGAAGCCGCAGCTCAGGAGTTCAGCAAGTGCCGCCCACCGTCCGGTAGGTACGCCGACCCGCCCTCGAAGGTCACCGGAATGTCCGCACGTGATCCCTCACGCGCGGGCAACGGGCAGGTCTTCGGACTCGCGGGCACGTCCCCCTGGGAAAATCGCCCAGGCGGACACCTACCGGCCGTCGCTTCCCAGACCCGTCCGGGTCCAGTGCGTATGACGGCGATCGTTCCCACTCACCGCTGCGGGGCAGTCCCGGAATCCCACCGGGTTCCCTCTTACGACGCACCTGCCTGGCGGGCAGGGCGAACCAGCTGCCCGACCAGCCTAGCGCCTCTTCAGGGCTGTCGGCCGATTGCGGCCGGTCGGTATTCGGTGAGGAGGAGGGCGATGTCATCGGCGCGGTAGGAGGAGCGTTGGGCGTGGTGGAGGAGACGGTCGGCGAGTTCGTCGAGCGAGTCGGCCGGGGCGTGGGCCATGGTGCTGCGGAGCTGGTCGATGCCCACGTCGATGGGGGTGGTGCGTTCCTCGACCAGGCCGTCGGTGTAGAGGGCGAGGGCGGAGCCGGGCGGGAGGTCGACGGGGGTCTCGGGGTAGTCGCTGGAGTGGTCCACGCCGAGCAGCGGGCCGGTTTCCAGGTCCAGTACGTCGGTGTGTCCGTCGGGATGGCGGAGCAGCGGCGGCGGGTGGCCGGCGCGGACGGCCCGGGCACGGTGGCCGGCGGGGTCGAGGAGGATGTAGCAGCAGCTGGCGAGGAGGCCGGTGCCGAGGTCGATCAGGGTGCGGTTGGCACCCGCCAGGACGTCGCCGGGGGCGTGCCCCACCACGACGAACGCCCTTACCGCGCTGCGGAGTTGGGCCATGGTGGCGGCCGCCGCGATGCTGTGTCCCTCGACGTCCCCGATGACCAGGGACACGCCGCCCCTGGTGCCCGGGATGACGTCGTACCAGTCACCGCCGATGTCCATGCCGCTGGTGCAGGGGAGGTAGCGGGCCGTCGTCCGCAGGTCGGGGAGTACGGGCAGCCGGTGCGGCAGCAGGGCCTGTTGGAGGCCGCGGGCGAGGGCGAACTCGGAGTCGTAGAGCCGTGCGCGTTCCAGCGCCTGGGCGATCAGGCCGGCGAGCGCGGTCAGGACGCTGCGGTCCTTGGCCGTGAAGCGATGGACGTCGTCGAAGCCGAGGACGCAGGTGCCGACGGGACGGCCGGAGGCGATCAGCGGGAGGTACGCCCAGGAGTTCACACCGCCGACCGGGATGCCGGGGTAGCCCTGGGAGAGGCTCTGCTGCGACTCGATGAAGAGGGGGATGCCGGAGGTGAGGGTCTCGGTGCCGGGCAGGGCCGCGTGCAGCGGCATGCCCTGCAGCCAGTCGAGGAAGTCTTCGTGGTGGCCGGTGTGGAAGATCAGGTGCATCGTGCCGTCACGGACCGAATAGAGGGCGAGTTGCTGGCCGCCGAAGGCCGGGAGGAGCTGCTCGGCGACGACTTCGCAGACCTGGTGGGTGGTGACCGCCTCGGTCAGCGCGCTGCCGAGTTGCAGGACGTGGTACATGACGCCCAGGCGGGCCGGTGCGGCGGCCGCGGTGGTCGAGGGGGCCGGAGGGGCCGAGGGAGATGCGGCCGGCGAGGGGGACTGGGGCGGTGAGGTTGCGGCGGGCGGTACGGCGGACTCCGGTGAGACCTCCGGGCGCCCGGTGGGGACGACCCGGCCGGTGACGCCGTTCGGATCCGGGTGGAGGGAGAAGGCCAGCCACTGGTCGGGCGGGCGGCAGACGAGGAAGGACGTCGGTGTCTGCGAGACCATCGCGGACCGGTGCTGGTACTCGATCACGGGGTCGGACAGCCACGGCAGGGCGTCCCACAGACACTGCCCGATCACCTCCTCGCCCTTCACGTCCAGCAAGCGCTCCAGGCTGCCGTTGACGTAGCTGACCCGGCCGTCGGGGGTCAGGGAGAACAGTCCGTCCCGCAGCCGCTCGACCGCCGCGGCCGCCGCACGGCCGGCCCGTGCGTCGATGACCACGCCGACGAGGTGGGCGCGGGCCCGGTCGTCCGGCAGGTCGGGTACCCGGCCCCACAGCGCCACGCTGTGGTACCCCTCGTCGATGCCGTGACCCTCACCGCCGCCGTCCGCGCCGCCGCACGGCCCGGCGCCGGCGCCCTCGCGTACCCGCAGCGGCCGGGACATGATCCGCCCCTCGGCGGCCGCCCCACGGGCCGCGGCACGGAACGCGGCGCGGTCGCCGGGGTGGAGACGGGCGGCCAGCGTGTCCACCCGCGCGTCGAAGGTCTGCGGGTCGAGGCCGAAGATCGCGCAGAACTCGTCGTCCGCGGTGAGGGCGCCGGTGGCCAGGTCCCAGTCGAACAGGCCGGCCCGCACGGCGGGGGCGGAGGGGGCCGGGGTCTCGACCGGGGCGGTGTGCGGATCACACTCCAGGGGGTCGCCGGTGCGGGCCCGGAAGGCGGCCAGGGCGGCGCCGAGGCGGTTGGCGAGGGCCCGCAGATGGCGGCGCTGGGTCTTGGTCAGCCCGTCGCTCCCGGGCGGCGCGGCCCAGACGACCGCGAGCGCCCCGAAGGTCTCCCCGCCCGCCCCGACCGGCACGGAACAGGAGCCGAAGGCGTACGGCAGGGCCACCGCGAGCTGGGGGAAGCGGCGCATGGTCTCGTCGGCGTCGGTCAGGTGGATCGTGCGCCCGGAGCCGTACGCCACGGCGACCGGTATCGGACTGCTCACCGGGACCAGGCTCCAGCCGCCCAGCAGGGACGGCGGCACCCCGCAGGTCGCGGCGAGCACCAGGGAGCGGCGGTCGCGGGAGCGCAGGAAGATGCTTCCGGCGTAGGCACCCGACCCCTGAACGGCCTTGACCACGGCTGCCGCCAGCAGGTCCTCGCGCTCCGCCGTCCCCTCGCGCACGGTCGACCGGCCCATGCCTCCAGTGTGCGCAGAGGCAGGCCCGGGAGCCCAGGCGGTGACGCCATGCACATCCTCCACAACGGAGGGTAAGTGTGGTGCGTCAGGGCCCCGGGGGTTCGGCCCCGGTCTTCCCGGCGGCCTCTTCGCGGGCACCGTCCAGTTCCCACCCTCGGAACGCGAAGAACACGATCAGGACGCCGCCACAGACGATCGCCCAGTCGGCGAGGTTCATCACGCTGAAACCGCGGACGGAGATGAAGTCGACCACGGCGCCGCGGAGTTGGCCGGGGCTACGGAAGAGACGGTCCGTCAGATTCCCGAGTGCACCGCCCAGCAGGAGGCCCAGGGCGATCGCCCACGGGACGCTGTGGAGACGGCGCGCCAGACGGACGATCGCCAGGGAGACGGCCACGGCAATCACCGTGAACACGAAGGTACTTGCCCCGCCCATACCGAACGCCGCACCGGAATTGCGTATCACCCGCAGCTGCAGCCAGGTGCCTAGCACGTTCACCGCGTCGTGGTGTTCCAGCTTCGCCACCACGGCCAGTTTGCTGAACAGGTCGATCGCGTAGGCCGAGCACGCCACCGCCAGGAGGTGCGGGATACGCCGTTTGCCCCTGGCTTCCGCTCCCCCGCGCTCGTGCTCACCCTCGCTGTCGTGCTCGCTCTCCCCGTGCGCCGCCGCGCCCCGCCCCGGATCCGTCACGTTCCGCCCCTCGAAGTCCGTTGTCACGCCCTACCGTTCCATGATCGCCCATGTCGCCCGCGGGGCCGGGGCATCTCACCTCACCCGGCACGAACACCTCCGGCCCGCCTTCCGGAAAACCGGAGGACAGGCCGGAGCGAAACGGTGGGAGCAGACGGTCCGGAAGGTCCGGACGCTCCGCCGGGGTCAGACCGCCGGCGGCACCGGGTAGGTCGGGTACTCCACCCCGGAGACGTGCTGGACGACACGGATGACCTGGCAGGAGTAGCCGAACTCGTTGTCGTACCAGAGGTAGAGGATCGCGTTGTCGCCGTCGACCTTGGTGGCGCCGGCGTCCACGATCGAGGCGTGGCGCGAGCCGACGAAGTCCATGGAGACGGCGTCGGGGGCGGTGGTGAAGTCGATCTGGCGCTTCAGCGGCGAGTGCAGCGAGACGCCGCGGAGGTACTCCAGGACCTCCTCGCGGGTGGTCTCGCGGCCGAGCCGCAGGCTCAGGATCGCGATCGAGACGTCCGGCACCGGCACCCGGATCGAGCTGCCGGTGATCGGCGCCTTGAGGTCGGGCAGCGCCTTGGCGACGGCGGAGGCGGCGCCGGTCTCGGTGATGACCATGTTGAGCGGCGCGGACCGGCCGCGGCGGTCGGCCTTGTGGTAGTTGTCCAGCAGGTTCTGGTCGTTGGTGAACGAGTGGACGGTCTCCACGTGACCGCGCAGCACGCCGTACTCGTCGTCCATCGCCTTCAGCGGCGGCACGATGGCGTTGGTGGTGCAGGACGCGCAGGACAGGATCTGCTCGTCCGGCTTGATCGTGTCGTGGTTGACGCCGTGCACGATGTTCGGGACGTCGCCCTTGCCCGGAGCGGTCAGGACGACCTTCTCGACACCGGGGCGCAGGTGCTTCGACAGGCCCTCGCGGTCCCGCCACTTGCCGGTGTTGTCGATGAGGATGGCGTCCTTGATGCCGTACGCCGTGTAGTCGACCTCCGAGGGGTCGTTGGCGTAGATCACCTTGATCGCGTTGCCGTTGGCGATGATCGTGCTGTTCGCCTCGTCGACGGTGATCGTGCCCTGGAACTGGCCGTGGATGGAGTCACGGCGCAGCAGCGAGGCCCGCTTGACGAGGTCCTGCTCGCCGCCCCCGCGGACGACGATGGCACGCAGTCGCAGCCCGTTGCCCGAGCCGGCCTTCTCGATGAGCAGGCGGGCGACGAGCCGGCCGATGCGGCCGAACCCGTAGAGGACGACGTCCCGCGGCGCGCTCCGCTCGATCTTGTGGGCACCCGTGGCCCCGGCGACGGCCTCGGCGGTGAACTCCGCCACCGAGAGACCGCGGTCATCGGCCTTGTACAGCGCGGCGAGCATGCCGAGGTCGATCTGGGACGGGCCGAGATCGAGCGTGGTGAGGGCCTGCAGGAAGGGCATCGTCTCGGTGACCGAGAGCTCCTCACCGGCGATCTGCCGGGCGAACCGGTGCGTCTTGAGGATGCTGACCACCGACTTGTTCACCAAGGAGCGGCTGTGAAGCAGGACCGTGACGTCCCGCTCCCTCTGCAGCTTCCCGATGATCGGGATCATCGACTCCGCGATCTCCTCGCGGTTTATCCAGTTGGTGAACGAGTCGTCGTTGACAGTCACAGGTTTATCTTTCGAGCTAGGCGGTGCTCATATGCTAACCCCTCCCGTTTTTGATCGTTCAAGCGGTCCCACCTGAACGGGATCCGGTCATCAACCTCATGAGGGCCCAGGGTGCAAAATGTCCCACCTTGCGAAGTAAGTGCGTAGTCACATCAAGGCGATTCGCCCAATTCATCCCTGCCGTGACCGCGACCCCGCCCCCCGGCACCGGATGCGCTCCAGAGTCGTCACCTCCGGACACCGCGTGCACCGAAAACGAGATTGCACCGGTCACCGATGATCACTAAGGTCAGCCGGGTGACTGCCGGGTCGGCCATGGGCCATTCACCAGTGAGGTTCCCGGCCTCGGCGTGAGCACGAGGCGGGCCAGAGCCCCGCCCCCTTTCTCCGCGTCTTCGCTCGCTTCCGGCGCCCCACGCGGCGCCCCAGCCCAGCACTTCAACACTTCAGCGCGTCCAAGACCCGGAGACACACCACCATGCCGTACGACCAGCAGCACTCCGCCATACCCGAGCTGCCGACGACCACCGTCGAGCTCAACCACACCGCCATCTACGCCAGTGACCGCCAGCTGTCGGCCGAGTTCCTCGCCGCGATCCTGGGCCTCAAGGTCAGCGCACCGTTCGGCCCCTTCCTTCCCGTCGATCTCGGCAACGGCGTCACCCTCGACTACATCGAGAAGCGCGACGAACCGATCCAGTCCCAGCACTACGCCTTCCTCGTACCGGACGCCCAGTTCGACGCCATGATCGCCCGCCTGGAGGCAGTCGGCGTCACCTACTTCGCCGACCCGCACCACACCGAACCCGGCGGGATCAACCGCCTCTTCGGTGGCCGCGGCGCGTACTTCGCCGACCCCGACGGCCACAACATGGAGATCATGACCCGGCCGTACGCCCGCCCGTAGGCAACTCCCGCTCTGTCGGCCCGCGTTGCGCCCGGGCCGACAGGGTGGCGCCCCACGGGACCCGCCCTCGCTAACCGGCTTCCGATGTTTCCGTGGTGGCGGTGGCGGCGGGAGGGGGTGTGGGGGCCGCATCGTGTGCCTCCAGCAAGCGGTTGCGGAACAGGTCGAGTACACCGTCCAGGGCTGCGCGGGTCGGCTGGCCCGGTTCGTCGATGAGGTGCTCGGTGAGTACGGAGTGCGGCCGCAGTACGGCGTCGGGGTTCGCGGCGTCGTCGTCGAGTTCGACGGCGACGAACGCGTCGCCGAGTTCGCGGCGGAGGAAGGCGAACCGGTCGCCCGGCACCAAGCGGTCCGAGCGGAACCGCAGCCCCATGACCTGAAGGCCGTCGCGTTCGCAGCGGGTGCGGACGGCGGCGAGGTCTTCGCTGGAGATGTCGATGCCGCCGGCCTTGCTCTTGGTGAGGGGCAAGGGCAGGGACGGCTGGGACAGCACCGGGGCCACGAGGCGCTCGTCGACGGCCATGGCCAGCGCGAAGCCGCCGGTGAGGCACATGCCGACGGCGCCGACGCCGGGGCCGCCGCAGCGCTGGTGCTCGTGGGCGGCCAGCGCCCGTAGCCAGGTCACCACGGGGGAGGATTTCCCGGTGGCCAGCAGGGTGAATTCGCGGCTCACGCAGACCTTTCCCAGGGAAGAGGCCAGGTACGTAGCGGACTTGAGCCGACGGCCGGCCGCGAAGTCGGCAGGCCGGCCGGGCGTGCCGAAGAGCACCGGAAGCACGGCGGTGCAGCCGATCGCGGCCACCCGTTCCGCGAAGTGCAGCACCTTGGGCGTGATCCCCGGAATCTCCGCCAGCACGATCACCGCGGGGCCGGTACCGCGGCGCAGGACCTCGCGGGTGACTCCGTCGCGGGTGAAGGTGTCGCGGTCAAAACCGGTCGGGTGGTGATCCGTTGCCATGGGGTGCCCCAATCCTGTCCTGGTCAAGTGCCGGGGAATGCCTCGGGCGTTGGATCAGGATGCCGGTCCCGGGGCGGGAGCGCAGCGGTGAACAGCACGGCAGTGGTGAGGATCACGGCAGCGGTGAGCAGCACGGTAGTGGATCACGGCAGTGGTGAGCAGTACGGCAGCGGTGAGGGCGACGACGGGGATGAGCATCACGGCGGGCATGAGCATCACCACGGGGAGGAGATCGCGGTAGCGCGGTTGCGGGGTGTGACGTCGCGCCGCGGTCCCTCAAGTGGCGCTCTGTGGGTGGCCGGCCGTCGCCGACCGGGGTGGCCAGGACTGGGGAGCGAGGATGCCGAGGACGTAGGCGCGGGCGACCAGGGCGCAGCGGGTGGGGGCGTTGAGCAGGTCGCGTAGACGGCTGAGGTGGTAGTCGACCGTTTGGCGGGAGAGGTGGAGGGAGGTGGCGATCTCGGCGTTGCTACGGCCTGCGGCAAGGAGGGAGAGGATGCGGACCTGACTGGCCGTCAAGGCCGGGTGCGGTTCGTGGGCGAGGCTCTGGTGGGTGATCACTGCCCAGACGCGGGCGGCGCGGGTCGGGCCCCGGCCCACGGTGGTGAGGTGCAGTTGGGCACGGCGCTGACGGCCGCGGCCGTCGACGAGGACGGTGGACGTCTGGATGCGCCGACTGCGGCGGGCTATCAGGGCGTACCAGCTCTGCCGGAGTGCGGGTAAGTCCGGGGCGGGTGCGAGCACGGAGTCTGCGCGGCGGCCCACGAGGTCGGAGAGCCGGGTCTGCAGGAGTTCGGCGGCTGCCGCGCTGGCCTGGAGGATCCTTCCACCGGCGGAGATCAGGGCGCACGGCAGTCCGCTGTGGTCGCGCAGCGCGTAGAGGTTCTCCTCGGCCTGTTGTCTCTGGTGGAGGGCGCGGGTGTGGTCACTGATGTCGATGTAGATGCCGGCGACGCAGTCCTGGATGCCCTCGCGTACGGGGAAGCGGTGGCCGGCCGCGTAGCCGGTGGTGCCGTCCGCGCGGTGGTAGGTGAGGGTGTGCCGTACCGGTTTGCCGCGGGCCAGCACCTCCTGGTCCAGGGCGAGCACCCGGTCGGCGTCGGCCGGGGCGTCGACCTCGCGCACGTCCTTGCCGATGACGTGCTCGGGGGTGGTGCCGTAGAGGTGCGCGTAGGCGTGGTTGGCCCATAGATAGCGGCCGTTGGGGTCACGGATGAAGGCCGCGGCGGGGGCGAGGTCGGCGAAGGCGTCGTAGCGGCGGGTGGCGGCGGGAGGGGGAGCGTCGGGAGCCGGGGATGGGGCCAGTTCCCGGTCCTCCCCGGACACCTCGACCGCGATACCGCGGAGGCGGTCCTGCCGGGGCGGGTCCAGCGGCCAGTTCACGTCGAAGAGCCGGCCGTCGAACCGTGCCCGCCAGTGGTTGCCGGCCCGCCATGCATCGGCCGCCCACCCTGGGTCGGTGGCCTGCGATGCGTGGGTGGCTCGCGGGTCGACGGCCTGCGACGGGTCGGTGGCCCGCCATGCGTCGGCTGCCCTTCGTCGACCGTAGGCCTGCCATTGGTCGGTGACGGTGTCGAGGAAGCGCTGGGCGGTGCGGGCGTCGTCGAAGGCTCCTCCTCCGCTGTCGATCACCCGTAGTTCGCGGTCGGCCTCCCACCAGGACACCGGGAGGTGTTGGAGCAGCGACTTCAGACCGGTCTCGTCCACGACGGCCTCTCTGTGACGAAGAGACGGAGAGCTGGGCAGGGCGTGGGCGCCGCCTCGCGTGCCGGACCACCTCGCGTGCCGGACCGGCACACGCACCGGACCGACGTGCCTGTCCCGGACCGACTCTCGCGCGCCGGACCGACTTTCGTGCGCCGAGGTGAACCCGTACGCCGAGGCGCTCGCCCCTGGGCATGCGTATCCCCCGCCGTCACGCCGTATGCCCGGTTCTCGGCCGATCTGGTGGGCGAAGGCCCCGAACGGGCCGGACCCCATACGGCATCACAGAACCTTCACAGCCGCCCGGTGAACTCCACAGCTCTGGCATTTGCCTGAGCGTTCGGCGCCCGTGGCGGCGGATCGGGTGCTGCCCGACTGGTTCTCTGGAGGTACCGCGTCCGGGTCCCGGCCGCCGCGCCATCAACGGCCGTTCGTACGGCCCCACCCCGCCTGTGAAGGAGTCGGATTTCAGTGACCACAGTGCTGTTCGTGTATGCCAAGGGCGGGCCGCCCTTGGGGTATGCCCTGTCACGGGTCGCCGCTCGGTCGGCAGTGCACCTGCTGGCGCTCAGCACGCTTCCGCCCACCGTCGCCGCCTCCGCCGAGCGCGAGTGTGCGTCCGTGCGGACCGCCACCGGGCCCGAGCGCGGCGACCTGGTGTCCCTGATCGTCTCCCGTGCCCAGGCCGTGGGCGCGGACGCGGTCGTCACCTTCTCCGAGTACGCCGTCGTCGCGGTCGCCGAGGCCTGCGAGAAGCTCGGCCTGGCCGGCGCCGGCGCCTCCGGTGCGCTCGCCCGTGACAAGCGGCTGATGCGCCGGGCCTGGAGCCGGCGGGGCATCTCCCAGCCGCGGTTCCGTCCGGTGGCCGACGAGCGGGAGCTGCGCGACGCTGCCGCCGAACTCCGCCTCCCCGTACTGCTGAAGGCCGCCTGGAGCGCCGGCTCCACCGCACACCGGATCATCCGTTCCACCGACGAGGTACCGGCCGCCTGGCAGCGGGCCCGCGAGGTGATGGCCGAATCCGCCGAACTGGGCTACGCCGAGCTGCACGTGGCCGACGCCGGGGCGGACTTCCTGGTCGAGGAGATCGTGCCGGGCACCGCGGACGGCTGGTTCGACCAGCCGGGCTGGGGGGACTACGTCAGCGTCGAGGGCGTCGTCGTCGACGGCGTGTTCCGACCGGTCTGCCTCAGTGGCCGGATGCCGACGGTGGAACCGTTCACCGAACGCGCCGGCATCACCCCGGCCGCACTGCCGGCCGACGCCCAGCGGCGCGTCGTGGCCCTCGCACGCGAGGCCGTCGACGCGCTGGGGCTGGAGAACTGCGGTACGCACACCGAGATCAAGCTCGGTGCCGACGGCCAAATGTGGGTCATCGAGACCGCGGCCCGGTTCGGCGGGGCGATGACCGTCCCGCAGATCGAGGAGGTCTTCGGCCTGGACCTCATCGGCATGCTCGTCGACCACCTGCTGGGCCGCCCGGTGTCCTGGCCCGCCCGGGCCCTCACCCCGCAGGAGGCGCGCGGCGCGGCCGGCTCCTTGGTCGTGCTGGCGGTGGACGGCGCCGGTGACGCCTGGCCGGACCGGCGGCGATGGGACTTCCCGACCGTACGGGACGCGGTGCCGCTGAGCGCCGGCAGCCAACTGTCCGTAGTGGCCGAGAACTCGCTCCCGGACGGGGCCCAGGTACCGGTGTACGACCCGGCCGCGGGCGCCAACACGATGGCGGCGCTGTGTCTGTTGTCCGCCACCGACCCCGAAACCGTGCTCCACGACTTCCGCACCCTGGTGGACGCGTTACCGACCGTGCTCCCTCAGGAGGAGAAGCACGGGAAGTGCGAGACGGAGACCGAGACCGAGACCGTGGAGGCGCGCTCATGACCATCACCGACCTCGCCCCCCTCACCGGCGCCACCGCCGCCGCCACGGTCACCGCCACCGCCACGGCCACCGCCCACGGCCACGACCACACGGCAGCCGCCGACCGTACGACCGTCGGCGCGCACCTGGCCCTTCCGCTCTTCCGCACCCTCTGCGGCACCCTGGCCGGCCACCCCTACCTGAAGGTCGTGGTCGACCGTGCCGAGAACACCTGGCACCTGCTGGACGCCGCCGTCCACCCCTTCCACGTCGACTACATCGCCACCCGCGTCCTCGGCATGGAACTGGCGGAACTCGACTCCTGCCTGGACGCGTTCAACGCCTCGGTCTACGCCGACCCCGAGCGCAGGTTCCTGTTGGGCGTGCTCTCCCTGCACAGCGACATGGGTACGGGGGCGGCGGGTGCGCGTGCGACCGCGGGCACCCACCTGCCCAACGACCACCGCCAGCGCCCCTTCCTCGTCCTGGAGACGACCGAGGCCGACACCATGAGCGGCCCGATGCTGGAGGAGTTCTACACGTTCGTCCGCCACCGGCTCGACAGCCGGCTGCCGCTGCTGCTGAAGCCGGCGAACCACGGGCAGGAGCACGCGCTCGCCGCGATCAGTGACGTCCGGGTGCCGCGGATCCTCAGCCACCAGCTGTTCGGCAGCCGCACCCGCACCCCGCTCAACCCCGGCGAGGCCGTCGGCCGGCTGCGCCACTTCCGCACCGCCCAGGAGTACGAGCAGTACGCGGCCGATGCCGGCACGCTCGGCGGGTCCGACATCGTCGCCATGCCGTGCCTGCCCGACGACGTACCGCGGGTCGCCGGCTTCATCAACACCGCGCCCACCACCCCGCTCTCGCACACCAACGTCCTCGCCTCCGGCTGGGGCATCCCCAACGCCATCATCCGCGACCTGGACCGGCTCATCGAGGCGGAAGGGCTCGCGGACGCCTGGGTCCGCTACGAGGTGCAGGACGACGACATCACCCTCGTACGGCTCCCCCAGGCACCGGCATCGCTCCCCCGGACACCGGCCATGCCGCACTCCCAGGCCTCCGCGGCGCGCGCCCAGACACCGGCTCCGAACGCGTCGGACCGGCGTCCGACGCGCCGGATCCGCCTGGAACCCCCGCTCCTGCACGCCGACATCCCCGCGCTGCCCCTGCACCAACTGCGCCGCACCGACCGGAACCGCTACGGCACCAAGGCGGCCAACCTCGGGGAGCTGCATCACCTCCTGCTCGCCAGTGACCAGGATGTTCAGGCTGGTCAGGGCGGTTCGTCGGCTCAGGCCGGTCAGGGCGGTGAGCCGGGGCAGGTTGGCCAGGGCCGTGAGCAGGGTCAGGTTGGCCAGGCGTTCGACCACACCGTCGACCTGACCACGTACTACGGCCGTCCCAGGCCACCCCGAGCCGACCTCTACGCCCACCTCGCCGCCCGCCTGGGCCTTTACCGGCATTCCCACCTTCCGCAGGGCACGCGAGGCGAAGATCTCCGTGCGGAACTCCGTTCCGCCGCACGGGAATTCGTCCGCACCACGGTCACCGCCCCCGACGGCATCGCCCTCCCCTTCGCCCTGCAGCACCGCTTCCTCATGTCCTCCCCCGCCGTCCAGCAGGCCATCGGCGAACTGAAGGCCGCCCTGGCACGCGGAACGGCCGCCGACACAACCGAGGTGACCGACCCGATCGGCGAGGTCGGTGAGGCCGGTGAGGCCGGCGCGATCGACCCGCTCGCCGGGATCGACCCGCTCTGTCGGCGGCTCCAGGAACTCATCCAGCACACCGCCCCGATGCCCGACGACGTGGCCCGTGCCATCACGGACTCCGCCCGCGCGCTGTCGGCCTCCGGCCGGGCGCTGCCCTGCGACCCGTCCGGCACCGGCCGGCTCGTGGTCCGTTCGTCCTCCAACGCCGAAGACCTGCCCGGCTTCTCGGCTGCGGGGGTGTACGACTCGGTCACTCGGGTGCACGGCCCGGACGAACTCCTCGCCGCGGTACGCCAGGTCTGGGCGTCCCTGCTGTCGCCGCGCAGCGTCCGGCTGCGCCACCAGGCGGGCATCTCTCCCGACGACACGTACATGGGCGTGATCATTCAGCGCTATCAGCCCGCGGACCTCGGGGGCGTGCTGGTGACCTGCAACCCGACCCGGCGCGCGGACTTCCGTAACGTCTACCTCAACTGCTCGCCCGGTTCCCCGGAGAACGTCGTCGACGGCACCGCGCTGCCGCTGCAGTACCTCTACAACACGGTCGAGGGCGGCGGCCGCACCGTCGCGCTGGGCTCGTCCGCCGAAGACCTGCCGGCCGCCACCCGCGAACGCCTGGCAGACCTCGCCCTGACCGGCCGGCTGCTGCAGTCCCACTTCAGCAACCCAGGCGCTGACGAACCGGACATGGAAGTGGACTCGGACACGGACGCGGACGCGCACATCGATGCCGTGGACCACCCGCTGGACATCGAATGGCTGATGACCGATCAGGGCACCTTCCGCCTGGTCCAGATCCGCCCTTACGCCCGATGAGCCGCCACCTCACCGGCCCCCGGTGCGGCAGCCGTGCCGGCCAGCGCGCGAAGACCACGAGGGACGCCGCGCCGCCGCCCCTGCCGCCCCGGGCCCGCCGCATCATCCGCCTGAACAACGGCTTCCAGCTCCTGTTCAACCTGCTCTGGTGGATGCCGGTGTTCTACGCCTACCAACGACAGGCGGGGCTCACCGACGGCCAGATCTTCGGCATCCAGAGCATCTACTACACCGCGTTCTGCCTCTTCGAGATCCCCACCGGACTGGTCGCCGACCGCATCGGCACCCGCAACTGCCTGCGGGCCGGCGCGGTCGTCATGACCGCGGCCAACCTGGCCCCGGTCTGGGCTCCCAGCTACACCGGTTTCCTCGCCCACTTCCTGCTCATCGCGGCCGGCCGCTCCCTGACCTCCGGTGCCGCCAGCGCCTATCTCTACGAGGGCCTGCGGGCCGAGGGCGCGGGCGTCCACTACCTCAAGGCCGAGGGCCAGGCCCGCGCGCTCGGCCTCGCCGCGAAGGTGCTGTGCTGGCCGCTGCTCGGTCCGCTGATGGCCCTGGCGCACTCCGCGCCGTACGTCCTGAGCGCGGCCAGCGCGGGCGGCTCCCTCGTCTGCGCCGTACTGCTGCCCCGGCAGGCCGCGGCCGCCCCCACCGTGGGCCGGAAGCGCGCCACGGGCCACGAGGCGGCCGCCGCCCTCCGCGCCCTCCGCAACACGCCCTGGCTCGCGCTGGTCATGGTGCAAGGGGTGGGCCTGTTCACGCTCTCCCGCATCTGCCAGGTCAATCTCTTCCAGCCGGTACTGCTCGACCACGGCATCGGCGAGGGCTCGCACGGCACCGTACTGGCCGCCATGACCGTCGCCGAGGCCGTGGCCTCGGCCCGCCCGCAATGGCTCACCTCGCGACTCTCGCCGGTGGCCTGGGTGTCGCTGCTCAGCCTCGCGATGGCGGCGGCTCTGGCGGGCAGCACGCTCGGCGGGCCCTGGACGGCCGTCGCGTTGCTGTGCGTGTTCGCCGCCGTCACGGGCCTCGCGTCTCCGCTCCAGCGGAAGCTGGTCAACGACGCGGTCCCCGCGGGCGCGCCCCGCGCCACCCTGCTGTCGGTCGAGAGCCTCGTCGACCGCGCGGTGTGCGCCCTGGCGGCCGTCGCCGCAGGCGCGTACCTCTCGGCGCACCGCCTGGACGCCCTGCTGTGGCACAGCGCGCTGGCCACCGCCGCCCTGCTGGCCGTCCTCCACCTGCTCCTACGACGCCACGGCCGCTCGGAGAAGACGCAGACCCACACCGAGAAGGGCCAGACCTGCACGGAGACACACACGCAGGGCGGCCGGTCGGAAGCGGGCCGTACCGACGAGCTACGCCCGCTCGCCACAGCAGGAAAGCCCTGACCCCCGCCGCCATACTGGAGGGGTGCGTGCTGCCGGGCACTACGGTGAAGACGCCTTCCGGCCGGAGGACGCCGGCGAGGCCGACCGCATCGACCTGGGCGCGCTCGCCTACGACGCGGTGAGCACCGCACGGCTGACGGCGCTGGGCGCCGGCCCCGGCTGGCACTGCCTCGATGTGGGCGCCGGGACCGGCACCGTCGCCCGGTGGCTACTGGAGTCGGCGAATGTCACGTCCGTCCTGGCCGTCGACCGTGACACCCGCTTCCTCACCGCCGATCCCCCGCCGGGGCTCGTGGCCCAGGCCACCGATGTCACCGCACTCGACTTCGACCCCGGCCGCTTCCACCTCGTCCACGCCCGCTTCGTACTCATGCATCTCCGCCCGTGGCGACGCATGATGAACAAGCTGAGCTCCCTGCTCGCCCCCGGCGGCGTACTCGTGCTCAGCGACGCCGTCGACCTGACGACCTCCTCCGCACCGGCCACCCCGTACACCCGGGTCATGCGCGCGATGTGGCAGGCCCTGCGCACCACCATCGGTACGGACATCTCCTGGGTGCCCGACTACCCGTCCTTCCTGTTGGAGGAGGGCCTGCACTCCGTGGCCGCCGAAATCCACGTGCCCCCACTCCTGCCCGGCAGTCCCATCAGCCGCTTCTGGGAGGACACTTGGCAGCGCACACACGACGCCATCCTGGCGACCGGCCAGGTGGACGAGGCCCAACTCGAACAGGCCCGGCAGGCCCTGTCCTCCCCGCACTCCGCCGCCCTCTCCCCCGGCATGCTCACCGCCTGGGGCTGGAAACCACGGCACACCGCCTCTCCGCCTCCTTGATCGGGCGGCAGGTGCCCCGTTGGCCCGTTGGCCCGTTGGCCCGTTGGCCCGTGAGAAGATCCGTTCGCCCCATCGGCCGGTTCCCGGCCTGACGAGTGTGAGCGTGGAAGGTGACGATGTACGCGATAACCCTGGGGGAGCTGGGGGACTGCGGTGACAACGGTGACCACCGCGCCGAGCTGCGTCCGCTGGAGCCGTGGCAGGCTGAGGAATTCCTCGCCCACATCGACCGCGGTCGGGAGTTCATCGGGCAGTACATCGGGCTGCCGGACCTGATCGTGGACCTGGAGGCGAGCCGCTCGTACCTCCACTCGTACGCGGAGAAGGCCGCCGCCGACACCGGCCGCATCTGCGGCATCTGGTGGGACGGCCAGCTCGTCGGCGGGGTCCTCCTCCGCACCATGGACGTCGAGCAGGGCACTGCCGAGGCGGGCTGCTGGCTGGAGCCGTCGGCAGTGGGCAAGGGACTGGTGACCCGGGCCGTACGCGTGCTCATCGACTGGGCCGTCGAGGAGCGGGGCATCCACCGGGTGGAGTGGCTGGTCGCGGCGGGCAACGAACCCAGCATCGCGGTGGCCCGGCGACTGGGAATGACCAAGGACGGCGTGCTGCGGGAGAGCTATCTGTACCGCGGCAAGCGGCACGACATCGAAATCTGGTCGGTACTGGCCCCTGAATGGCGCGCCGCCAGGCAGGGAGCATGAGAGCAGGGAACATAGGGGCCGGGAGCATAAGGGCAGGGAGCATAGGAGCCGGGAGTCGTGGGCCCCTTACGCCCGTGCGCGCGAATTACGCCCGTGCGCGCGAAGAGACCACCAGGATGTACGTACTGGTGGCCAACATCCAGCCAGGAAAGGCCAGTTCGGTCCACGGGACGGCACCGACCACGAACAGCAGCACAAGCGCGGCCGCATAGCCGAGCACCGCGAGCCAATGCGGGAAGACCCTCAGGCCGAGGCCGATGGTCGTCGTGGACAGCGTGAACACCGCGGCCATCCGCATGGCGTAGCTCGCCAGCAGGTTGAGCGTGGTCCGCCCGTAGGTCCAGAGCTCCTGCGCGCCGGCCGGAACGTCGCCGGTGATGGCGAGCAGGCCGCCGGCCGCGGCCCCCGCCGCGAGTACCAAGGCGGTGAACATCAGCCCGCTGCACAGGAAAAGGGTCGCGAAGAACCTGTTCTCCGCGCGCTCCACCTCACTTCCCGAGACGGCGTTCGCCGCAGGCCCGAGGCCCCGCTCCGTGCGCCCGACGTAGTCGCGTACGGCACCCATGAACCACAGGAAGAAGATCCCGGAGAACGGCAACAGGCCCAGGGCGGTTTCCAGGACCTGACGGTGGGAGGAGTGGGCCGGCCACTCCCTCGCGTGGGTGGGAACCGCGGAGGGCAAACTGACGCGGACGATGATGAGTACGGCGGCCAGCAACAGCGCCGCCAGCACTCCCGCCGCCCCGGCCGCCCGGGGTGTGCGCAGCGCCCCACCCGGCCTGGCCTCCCGAGACTCTCTCTCCTCCATCGCCCCATGGTGGCGCCACCACATCCCCGACCGGCCGCGCAACCACCCGGCTCCCCCTCATGGCCACCGAAATGGCTTACAGCCTCTGGGACACCCGCTTGGCACGGCTTACCTCCCTCGCTGCCGAGGCGGGGCGGGACTCCCCACTCGCCTCCAACCCTGCCCACCCCTCTTCACCCTTCCCTTCCCTTCCCTTCGCTTCCCTCCGCTTCCCTTCCCTTCGTTCCTCTCAGCCTCCCTCAACCTCCCCTAACATTCCTCAAACTTCCCCATTGCTCCGACAGATAGGGGAAGTTAGGGTACGTTCATGCCTGATCATTTCTACTCCGTGGAACAAGTAGCGGAGCACTTGGGCCTGCATGTCCGCACCATCCGGAACTACGTGCGGGACGGACGTCTCCACGCGGTCCGCATCGGCAAGCAGTACCGCATCGCCCACGAAGACCTGGAAGCCTTCACCGGACGTCCGGCGCCCGCGCCCCTGGGCGACACGGACGTGCGGCCACCTCAACAACAGCAGCAACACACCGAGGTCTCAAGCATCGTCCAGATCGACGCGATCAGCCGCGAGACGGCCGACCGCCTGACCAACCTCCTGATGAGCCTGGCCACCAACCGCGGCCCCGGCCATGCGCCACTGCGGATCGAGACGGCCCACGACAAGGAGCGGGCCCGGCTGAAGGTCATCGTCCTGGGCGGTCTCGCCGACACGGCCCGGGTGTTCGACTGCATGGAAGGAGTACTCACCTCATGAGCACGAGCACGAGCCCCACCCCCACGAGCGCGATCTACAAGACCGAAGCCGGTGCGAGGGAGATGCAGCAGCGTTACCGGGAGATGCTGCACGCCTGGCCGGTCCCCGCCGAGGAGGTACGGATACCGACCCGCGAAGGCGAGACCTTCGTCCTCATCTCCGGCCCGAAGGACGCGCCGCCCGTACTGCTGCTGCACGGATCGGGAGCGAACACGACGATGTGGCAGGACGACATCGCCACCTGGTCGCGGCACTTCCGTACGTACGCCCTCGACTTGATCGGCGAACCAGGTTTCAGTGCCTCCTCCCGCCCGCCCTTGTCCTCCGACGCCCATGCACTATGGCTGGACGAGGTGTTGGACCATCTGGGCCTCACCCGCACGGCGATCGTGGCCGCTTCCCTGGGCGGATGGGTGGCGCTGGACTACGCCACCCGCCGGCCGGACCGAGTGACCCGCCTGGCTCTGCTCTGCCCCGGCGGCCTGGGCAGGCAGAAGGTGGCCTGGCTCTTCAAGGCCGTGCTCCTGCGCGCGTGGGGACGCCGCGGAGTGCGCCGCTCCGTAGCGACCGTCGCGGGCCTGGAGGCACCCGAGGCCCGCCACCTCCTCGATCACGTCATGCTGACCTTCACTCACTTCAAGCCCCGCACCGAGCGGCTCCCCCGCTTCTCCGACAGCGCGTTGCAGCGCCTGACCATGCCCACGCTGGTGACGGTCGGCGGCCGCGACGCCATGTTCGACTCCGCGGACACCGCCCGACGCATACGCCGCTGCGTCCCCCACGCGACCGTGAACGTCCTGCCCGAGGCCGGCCACGCCCTCCTCAACCAGACCGACTCCCTCCTCACTTTCCTCCGCGCTGACTGACCTCCCTCGCGCACAGGCACGACGCCCCGCGCACACACGCCTCACGGCAACCATCAGCGCGTTCCTCCCCAACGTGAGCGGCCCGCACGGCCCCTCGCCCCGGCCCCCGCACGACCCCTGGGCCCGACCCCCACCCCCCGCCCCATGGCATCCCCGGCATGCCCTCTCGCCCGCCCGAGTAGCACCGCGCCCACCCCGGCACAACCCTCACACGGCACCGGAGGGACGGTGGACTGTGGCGACCGGCACCATGACGCGCCGTAGTGGCCCGTTCGTACGGTGAGCAGCAACCCTGCGGGGGCGCCCACCGCTGGCCCGCGGGACCCTTCGAACCGGCCCCCGCGCCCCCGCCCCTACCGTCGCCACAGGAGGTCACGGTGACGCTTCCCCCACCGCACCAGCCACCACCACCGGCATCGCCACCACCCCACCAGCGGACTTCCGCGCCCTCACCCGCCCCAGTACGGCACCGCCGCCGACGCCCGCGCCTGCCCCGTCTGCCCCGTCTGACCACCACCTGCCTGGCCACCGCCGCAGCCGCAGCCTTACTCACCGCAACACCAGCCGCAGGCATCAACCCCCACCCACCAACGAGAAGCAGCAACGGCCCCCACAACCACAGCCACGACCACAGCCACAACCCCACCACCACCGCCACCGCCACCGAACGACCGGCCATCAGCCTGCAAAAGGTGCCCAACTTCGGTGCCAACCCAGGCAACCTCGCCATGTACGTCTACCGGCCGCCCCAACTGCCCACTCGTCCCGCCGTAGTTGTCGCCTTGCACGGCTGCACCCAGAGCGCCCAGATCTACGCCGACAATTCGGGGCTGACGACCTTCGCGGACCGGTACGGCTTCCTCCTGGTCTTCGCCGAGACGACCTCCGCAAACAACCCCAGCCGGTGCTTCAACTGGTTCCAACCCCTCGACAACCAGCGCGGCCAGGGAGAAGCCGCCTCCATCCGGCAGATGGTCGCGTACGCCCGTTCCACCTACGGGGCGGACCCCTCCCGCACCTACGTCACCGGACTCTCGGCGGGCGGCGCCATGACCTCGGTGATGCTGGCCACCTACCCCGACGTCTTCACGGCGGGAGCAGTGGTCGCCGGCCTCCCCTATAACTGCACCAGGGACACCGGCCCGTTCACCTGCATGAACCCCGGCATCGACCGTACGCCCGCCACCTGGGCACAACGCGTACGCGACGCCTACCCGTCGTATTCCGGCCCTTGGCCTCGGGTAGCGATCTGGCACGGTGACAACGACACCACCGTCGCGCCGAGGAACGCCGACGAACTACGCGACCAGTGGACCGCGATCCACGGTCTGGGCCAAACCCCGGACCGCACTTCCACCATCGGCCCGAACGCCACCCTCAGCCAGGAGTACCTGGCGCAGGACGGCACCGTAGCCGTCCAGGTCAACAAGGTGCCGGGCATCGGCCACGGCACCCCGGTCGACCCGGGCACGGGCCCCCAACAATGCGGACGGACCGGAACCGCCCACTTCATCGCCTCCATCTGCTCCAGCTACTGGATCACCGCATTCTTCGGCCTCGGCACCTAGCCGGCCGGTCGCGGTCCTGCATACGGCCGTGCGCACTTGCCCCTCCTTCACGCACTGCCGTCGCTCTCCTTGAAACTGGTGCGTTCGGGAGCGCGGGTGGCACCGATGGAGGCGAGGGCTACGGCGAGGACGCCGGCCCATTGGGGAGTGGCCAGGTGCTGGCCGAGGAAGAGGAGGCCGATGAGGGCGCCGACGGCGGGTTCGAGGCTGGTGAGGACGCCGAACGCGCGGGGTGGCAGGCGGCGGAGGGCTTCGAGGTGGAAGGTGTAAGGGAGAACGCTGGAGAGGATGGCCACAACGGCGGCCAGGGCGAGGGTGGTCGGGTGGAGCAGTCTGGTGCCCGCCTGGGCGATGCCGTAGGGGAGGCTGAGGAGTGCGCCCCAGGTGACGGCGAGGGCCAGGCTGCGGCCGTCCGGGACACGTTCGGCGAGCCGCTTGCCGACGAGGATGTAGCCGCCCCAGCAAGCACCGGCGAGGGTGCCACAGGCCAGTCCCGCGGCGTTGAGCGGGATACCGGAGCGGCTGAGCAGCACCACCCCCGCGGCGGCCAGACAGGCCCACAACAGGTCGGCGGCCCGGCGTGAGCCGAACAGCGCGATGGCGAACGGACCGAGGAACTCCATGGTGGTGGCGGCGCCCAACGGGAGCCGGTCGACCGCTTCGTAGTAGCTGAGGTGGTGGACGGCGAGCAGGGTTCCCGCGGCGGCCGCGATGCCGAGGGTGGTGCGGTCCCAGCGCAGTCCGGGGCGCCACAGAACGGTGAGGACGACGGCGGCGAGGCACAGGCGCAGCGTCACCACCCCCGCCGGACCCACGACGGGGTAGAGCCGGGTGGTGAGCGCGGCCCCACACTGCAGACCGAGCACGCCACCCATGACCAGCCCGGGCGCGGGCACTCCGCCCAGCCCCCGGCTGATCGCGGCAACGGCGTGCTCACGATGACTGGCGAGCTGACTGATGGCGCCCTCCTCCAGGTGGGAAACGTTCGTCCCGGCGGCGTGCGTCTGGCCAGACGGTGCCTCTCGCTGTCGCACGGACGTGAAGCACGCGGACGTGATCACGCGAACGTGATCGCGAGGAGTGCATCTTGAGGACGCAGATCGCGAGGACGCGCACCGCGATGCACATGCATCGCGAGGACGTGAACATGGCACGCCAACAACACCGCCACAACCCCCAAACGATCAACGAAATTCGCATGATGTCCGCCGGCGCCGGCCACTGGTCGGCCCCATCGACCGTGCGTATGCGGGCAGCCGCACCCCCATTGCAGCTCTGTCCACCCATCAGGTTTCCGCGGAAGGAGGCGACAGCCGAACTCCGTCCCTCGTCCAGTCTTTGTCCGGCCTTTGCACGGACTTTGCAGGGCCCAAGAGAGTTCCAAAACCCGCCCCGTACACCGGGCAGCTCAGCCGGGAGGACGAAGACCGCCGTCGAGCGTCTCCGTATCCACCCCCGCATCACTGAGCACCCCGGCGGCCACTCCACGACCGATCTGAGCGAGCCCCAGAAGCAGATGGTCACAGTCGATGCGCCCCGAACCCGCTGCCTCGGCCCGCTCTTCCGCGATCGCCATGGCCTTACGGGAGTAGGGCGTCCAGGCGATCCGCTCCGCCGCCTGCGACGCCCCCATGCTCAGTCGTGTCCCCACGGCCTTGTGCAGGTCCTCGGGCGATGCGTTGACGGCCCGCAGAAGACGCGTTGCCGTGTTGTCCTCCGCGGTGAGGCCCCAGAGCAGGTGCTCGGTCCCGATGTAGTTGTTGCGGTGATGCACCGCGGCCTGCTTCACCTGCACCATGGCCCGGCGGAGGTCGTCGGTCATCGTCTCGGGACCGTAGCGCTTGTGGGGCGCGTGAAAGCGCTGCTGCACCGCCTGCCTGGTCACGCCCAGCGCCGTTCCGATCTCGGTCCACGAGCTGCCGTGCATCCGGCAGTGCTCGACGTAGTCCTCGACCAAGTCATCTGCGAGCGCCTGCAGTTGGCCGGCCACGTTCGCCGCCACCGTGAGCAGTGCGAGCCAGTCCGGCTGCTCCTGCCCGCCGGCTCGGTGCGCGGCGTCGCAGGTCCTGTCTACTTCCGCGATGAGGTCATCCAAATCAGGGAGAGGCATAAAGCAAGTACGCCTTGACACTTCAAAATTGTCAAGGGGTGCTTGCCTGCCGCAGGCGCTTGCCTGAGATCCGCACCCCGACACCCCGAAACCCCGCCCTCGCGTACGCTGCCCCGATGCCCCGCACTCGCCCAATCCCCCACCCCGCCATGGCCGTTACGAACGGCGAGGCACGATGACCACAAACAGCTCCTCGTACCTCCCTTCTCCCGACGCCCTCTGGTCGCACGCCGCCACTCTCGCCGCCTGGAGCGCCGACCAACAACTTCCCGTCCACAACTACCGCGTTGACGAGACCGGGCTACGCTCCGAGGACGTGGGCAACGGTTGGTGGGCCCTGTCATGGGTCGAGGGCGGACGGGCCGTGCTCTACGGCATCGACCACGACTACAGCGAAACCGTCAGCCTGTCCCCACCCCTCGACCTCCTGGCGGGCGGCCCCTCCTGGCTGCCATGGCAGTGGCTCGACGACGTCATCACCGGCGGGGAAGAGATCGGCTTTCTGTATTGGTGGGACGGGGAGGCGTGGGGCCGGGCACCCTATCCGGACGAGGTGCACGACGACGGCGTGCGCAGCATGGTCCCCGCGGACGACAGCGAGGTACGGACGGTCTGCGACGCCCTGGTCGCCGACGGCGCGGACCCCACCGCCGTACGCGAACGCGAGGCAGCACACCGACGCACGGCCGCCGCACACGGTCCGCAGGCGGCGCACCGACGGACGGCCGCCTTCCCGAATGGGGCCGCCGGGTTACCGGACACCGTCCCGAACGGGGCGGCCGGGTCGCCGGACGCCGTCCCGAACGGGGCCGCTGCGTTGCCGGCCGGTCATGGCGAGCCCGCTGACCGGCGGGTCCCGTGCTGGCTACCCGAGCAGCACGCCGCGGTACTCGCCGTGGAGATGAAAGCGGCCACCGAACTCGACCGACCGACGCCGGCCGCCACGCCGGAACAGGAGCAGCTGCTCGCCTGGCTGCACACCAACGGCACCAACGGCGCCGCCAACACCACCTCGCACGAAGGCCGTTCGGTGCTCTCCGCAGCGTTCGTGGATGCGGGGGACCCCGATTACGGACGCGGCGCGGACGGATTCCTCGATGCGCTGGGCCGACGCATCTTCGGCGAGGCAGCCACACTGCTGACCGCCCTACGTGACGCCGAAGCCGACCCCGAACGGGGCCGCTGGCTCTACATTCGGATAACGGTGGCCGAGACCAACACCAACAGCGACACCAACAGCGACACCGACACCGACACCAGCACCAGCACCGACATGGAGACCGACACCCACACCGACACCGACACCGGCACCAGCAGCACCATCGCGCGCGGCTACGACTGCCTGCCCGACTGGTGGCCGGCCGGACGCGGAATCGTCGCCGCCCTCCCCCACACCGTCCGGCTCGAAATGGCACGCCGAGCGGCGCCCTGGCGCCCGAACTGGGCCGACCTCCTCGAAGAAGACATCCGCCACGACGGCGCACCAGCCCGACTCTGCCGGGTGGAGCCGGAACGGGGGCTCCCCCGCATCTCGGATCCGGCGGCAGATGCGGATCCGTCCTCGTAGCCCTTGTATTTCTCGTAGATGCGTGGCGGGGCTCTTTCGTACCGATGACGAGCCCCATGTGGAGGCATGACGGCCCCCACATGGAGGCCACCGGTCACCTTCCGCGGAGTTCTCGCGATTCGCCCGCAGAGGGCATGGCGCGTGGCAACGATCACGGCCTTACCTCCTCAGGCTCAGGCTCGACCTCGACCCCAGGCTGGGTCTCGATCTCCCAGGTCTGCTGCTTGAGCGCCATGCGTGCGGCCGGCGCCCGGCCGGGGATGCTCGCCCAGTACGGGTGCGTGGCGATCCGCACGGACAGCTGCTGCAGTCTGCGGCGCAGCACCGTGGTCTGGGACGGGTTTCTCTCGTGCGAAAGCTCTCGGTAAGCGGTGTACCAGGCACGCTGAGCCTGCACGAGATCTTCGGGGAAGGCGTAAGGAGGAGTCACAGAAAGATTGCATCACATGTTCGAATTGAGGTGCAGCACACGCACGAGTGAATCTCGTCGCCCCCTTCCTTGACCGAACGTTGCTGTCGGCGGATGCGCGTCTGTGCCGCGGGAGGAGCCGATGGGCCGCGCGGCAGCCGGCGAGCAGGGCTCGCGGGCGCGCAGCCGCGCGGGCCCGCGGTACCTCTCCGTCTGCAGGTCCAGGGCCCCGCCCGTGCGTGCCCGCCCCTGCGCCTTCCCGACGCCTACGCGGCGGCCGACTGCCGCGCTCGCGTCCTGGCCTGATCCGGATACCACCTCGTGAAGCGCAACGCGCCCACGAGCAAGGCGATCGGAATGACCCAGTTGAGCCAGTCCGCCCCTGACGGGATGTGCAGCGCGAGGATGCCCAGAAGGGCCATCACCAGGAAAACCGCGCCCCACACCGCCGTCAGCACCCGGTTGACATGCCGGAACAGCGGGCTCCCCCAGTACACGCGGGGCACGGACTCCCGCGCGTACTGCTCGGTGAACGGCATGAAGGCGAGTGAGGTGAAAGCCACTGCGGCCAGCACGCCGCCGGACAGGGTCTGGGCGTACGTCTCCAGCCAGATCAGGTCGTGACGGTCGAGGACGAGCGACAGGATGCAGATGAGAGCGAAGAAGAGCAGGCCGACGATGTCCAGGATCTTCAAGCTGCGGCGCCTGATGTCGGGGATGCTGATTCCGATCGCCGTGATGAACGCGGCAAGCGCGGCGAACCCCCACGAGCTGGGGCTCGCCACCACCCCGAAAACGATCCAGGGCGCGAAGCCGAGGAAGAGATTGACGCCCCGTGTGCTGTCGGAACGTTGCGCCTCACTCGGTGACGGCGCGTCGTCAGGCTTGGGCGTCGCGTCGGGATGACTCATACGAAACCTCCGGTCGGCTCCGTTCGGTCCGGCTTCCCTGCTGCCATGCTCTGCTCCGCCGACCGGAGTCGCATCCGGTACAGGCATCCGGCTCGCCGACCCGCTACTACGGGGAGTGGCCGTGGGTCGACTCCGAGCAAATAGAGACGAAAGACGGGCAAACACCCCGTGCGTGGCGAGCCTGTCCTGCGCCATGACATGGAACCGCCATCCGCCGCGGATCCGGGGGCCTCACCGGTGCCGAGTTCAGCGCTCCGCCAGGCGTTCGATGTTCGACCTAGGCGTTTTAGGATCACGGACGATCGCCGTTCAGACCGACGTTCAGACGCGGGTTGTACTGCCATTCAGACACCGGTCGAATCACCGTTCAGACACCGGTCGGATCACGTTCAGGGAACCGAAGGAAGTAAGGGGCCGATGGCATTCGAGATAGACCTGCCGCTGGGCGAAGAAGCCGAAGCGGCAGACGACAAGGCCGCCCGGCTCGCCACGGAACTCGCCGACCTCGGCAACGAACGGTTCCTACGAGCGGTGCTCCGCGACCAGCCGCCGGCACGCTTTCACCACCGCAGCACCGACCGCCTCGTGGGCTGGTCCGCCGGCGCCTCAACCATCACCGACATCACCGACACCGAACCCACCTCCAGCCTCCTGCTGCGCGCCCTCCACACCTGCTTCACCGCTCACCTCCCCCTGAGCCTCTCGCCCGACCTCCTCTGGTACGCCGTCGTGCACGAAGTGGCCGTACACGTCCGGCTGAACCCCGAGACGTACGAGGGGATTTTCACCGAGACGCCCGGGCACCGGCAGACCATCGTCGTACGGGACGACCTGGCTCCGCTGGACTGGGGGCGCTCGATCAACCTGGTCCAAGAGCCACTGCGGGCCCGGATCGGTGACGAGGTCGCCGACCTGTTCCAGCCCACCTTCTCCACCACCACGGACACGGAGGCCACGGCCATGCTGGTGGCGCTGATGGACGTGGTCAGCCCGTACTACCGCTTTCGATGGCAGACCCTCTGCGGCATTCCGCGGATCCGGCTGGAGGGCACGGACCGGGACTGGCGCCTGCTGGCGGCCCGGGTCCAGGACCTGGCGGAGTGGTTCGAAGGACTGCGGCCGTGGATCACGGCGCTGCAACCGGTGCTGGACGCGATCTGGGCGACGGCCTCGGGATGGGGCGTCGACCAGGACTTCTGGCGTTCCCTCTACAAGTGGGAGTCGGCCTCGGGCGGCGACCGGGTCACGGGGTGGATCACCGCGTTCTTCGCGCACCGTTACACCGACGACGGGCCGCGCCCGAAACAGTCGTTCGGGCCCGGCACGACCGCCGAGGAGGACTTCCCCTCGCACGTCTCCCAGGTCCCGTTCCGCTGGGAGACTCCCGCGGGGACCTTGGACATGGCGTTCCTGGGAGGCGTGCTCGGCATCGGGCGCGAGGGAGAGTGGATCCGGCCCCAACTCGGCCACTCAGTAGTCGAATTGTTCCCACCGTACAAACCCGTCACCGAACCGTACAGCGAGCCGAACGGCGAACCGAACGGGGAATCGGGCGGGGAATCGGGCGGGGATTCGGGCGGCGGACGGGACGGGGATCCGGAGGAAAAGCCGTACGGCGTGCGCCTGCCCGCCCCCTGGACGTTGGCGGACGTCCAGCGCCTCACCGGCTGCCCGCAAGCCCATCTGCTCACCACCATCGGCACCGTCACCCACAACGGCGTCCCCCTCCATGCCGACTGCGCGATCAACCTCGCCGGCATCTGCGCGGTCCGAGCCCGCGCCGCGGACCGCGACGACGAGGCCACTGCCAATGGCGGTGGCGGTGGCGGTGGCGGTGGCGGTGGCGGCCGTAACGATGGCGGTGACGGTGGCGGTGGCAGTGGCGGTGGCAACTGGTATCTGGGCGATCTGGTCTCCGATGCCGGGGACATCCAGTGCTGGGCCTCCTACGGCCCGGACCTTCGCGACGCACTCCGCGCGCTCTAACAGCCAGCCGGCACCGAGGGCCACTTACCTCACGAGGGCCAGGAGGCGGAAGGCCGTCGCGGTTCGGGGAGGGTCACCGGAAGTCGGCCGCGTGGTCAACGGCCCACTGGCGCAAGGTCCGTGGGGCACTTCCGGTGACGTCCTCGACCGTGGTGGTCGTGACCGGACGCGGCGCGTCAAGCATCTCGGCGTACCCGTCCAGCAGGGTGTCCACGAACGAGTCGGGGAAGGCGTCGTCCGCGAGCAACTGCTCCCGGGCTTCCTCCCGCGACAACTCCTCCCACCGGAGCAGCCGTCCCATGGCCTCACCGATGATGCGCACCTGATCGACCTGCGTCAGTACCTCGGGCCCGGTCAGCGTGTAGGTCGCCTGGTCGTGGCCGTCCTCGATCAGGGCGCGTACGGCGACGGCGGCGATGTCGGCCTCGTGCAGCAGGGCCATGGGCACCGCTCCGTAGGCACCGCGCACCACGTCACCGGCGCGGATCTGGTCGGCCCACCAAAGGGTGTTGCTGGCGAAGGTGCTGGGTCGCAGATGCGTCCAGCCAACTCCCGCCCCTTCGATGAGGCGCTCCACCGCGGCGTGGGAGCGCCCCACGGGGTGCGGCTGTTGCTCGGGGGCGAGCCCGTCCTGAACGGCCCCCGAGGAGAGGAAGACGACATGCTCTACGTGGCCCCGCAGCGCATCGACGACAGCGGGCGCGGGGGCAGCCGTGTGAAACGGCCACATAAGGAAGGCCCGGTCGACGCCCTTCAGGGCGTCTTCCAGACCGCGGGGGTCAGCCAGATCGCCGGCCCGCACCTCGACGCCGCCGTACGACAGACCGGCCGAGTCCGCGCTCCGGGTCAGGGCCCGCACACGCACACCGGTTGCCAACAGTTGAGTGACGACCTGACGGCCCACGTTCCCCGTCGCCCCGGTCACCAGAACGGTGCACTCCGCCGTACGCTCCGCCGCCCCATCCATCGCTGCCTGCCTGCCCATTGCTGTTCCCCTGCCCACTGCTGCTCCCCTGCCCATTGCTGTTCCCCTGCCCATCGCGCTACTCCCTCTTCAGTCGGTGCCTGTCCCAGTTGGCACCGTCTACGGTGAGCGACGGGATACCGATGGCAGGCACTACGACGGGGAATGTGGCGGATAACGGCGTCTTGTCATCCGTTACGACGGATACCGTCACCGATCGACGGCGGCGGCAGCAGCAGCACCGGCGGGCTGGCTGATGGCGGGGCCCCTCACCGTCGGTCCGGGGCTACGGTGCCGGGCCGGCCGGGGAGACAGGCCGGGATCGGGCCGGGATCGGTGCGGAGCCGGACCTGGTACGGAGTGGCGCGCGAGCCGGGCGCGGTGCGGTGCGGTACCCCGCACACATGCCGAGTCCGGAGCGCCGGTCACCGTACCGGCGCCCCGGGTGCAATCGGCTCAGGCTCTCATCAGTCACAGGGCTTCGGACAGGTGCAGCAGGTCCACGCAGGTGAGGGCCCAGCTCGAAACCCCTCCTCCTGCCCTGCCCTCCTCCCCCAGCCCCACCTCACCTCACCTCACCGATATCGGCTACAACACCGGATCCGATGTCCCCCGCTGCTGCGGAATTGCCATGCCCTCCGGCTGCTGCAGTGCCACGGTCCGTGTCGGCGCGGGAATTCTGATGCCCTCGGCCCGGTACCGCTGATGGAGCCGCTTGATGAATTCATGCTTGATCCGATACTGGTCGCTGAATTCACCCACCCCCAGAATCACCGTGAGGCCGATCCGGGAATCACCGAAGGTGTGGAAGCGGACTGCCGGTTCATGTTCCGGGATGGCGCCGCTGACGTCGGTCATGACGCTCTTGACGACCTCCATGGTGACCTGCTCGACATGCTCGAGGTCGCTGTCGTAGCCGACTCCCACCTGGACGAGAATCGACAACTGCTGTTCCGGGCGGGTGAAGTTGGTCATGTTGGTGCCGGCCAGCTGCGCATTCGGGATGATGACGAGATTGTTGGAGAGCTGACGCACCACGGTGTTACGCCAGTTGATGTCGACGACGTACCCCTCCTCCCCGCTGCTGAGCCGAATGTAGTCTCCGGGCTGCACGGTCTTCGAAGCCAATACGTGCACACCGGCGAAGAGGTTGGCGAGGGTGTCCTGCAACGCCAGGGCAACCGCGAGGCCACCCACACCGAGCGCGGTGAGCAGAGGGGCTATCGAAATGCCCAAGGTCTGCAGGATGACGAGAACACCCATTGCCAGCACCACGATACGGGTGATGTTGGCGAAAATGGTGGCCGATCCGGCCACGCCGGAACGTGACTGGGCCACGGACTTCACCAGACGGGTAATCATCCGGGCCGCGGTCAGCGTGACGACCAGGATGAGCAGCACGGTCAGTGCTTGGTTGACGTCCCGTCCGACCGTAGGCGTCAGCGGCAGCGCAGCGGCCGCAGCCGCCAGGCCGCCGCATATCGCCGCCCAAGGAACCACGGACCGCAGTGAATCGACAATGACATCGTCGCCGCTCCATCGCGTCCTGCTCGCGTGCTTTCCCAGCCATCGCAAAACCGCTCTGCACAACAGCCCGGTGACGATACCGGCAATCAGCGCGGCACCGGCAATGATCAGGTCATGCAGTGTGACAGCACGGTTCACCGGTCGCCCCCCACTCCCGGGAATTTCGGCCCGGCCACTGCCACGCACCGCATGTGATGCTCCATCATTCGGCTTTACCTGCTTGTCTCTAGGACTTCGAATGCGTCGGGAACCGTTCGCGACGTAGACGTCCTCGTGGTCGTAGAGCCGTCGTGGTCGTAGACGCCGTCGTGGTCATCGATGCCACGCCCTCGTAGACGATCCGCAGACGTAGACAACCCGCAGACGTAGATTCCCTGACGCGATCAGCCATCCTGCCGCACGCCTTGCGGCCCACTGCGGGCACCCCGGCAAAAGCCCATCACCCCCTCCCTGCCCGCCCACCTCCGTCACCCGTGCCGCTCGCCAGGAACCCCAACCCACGTTATTGAGCCCCGATCTGACCCATTTTGCCATCACCCACACGTGCGATCCTGCGCATGGCGGATTCTTGCGAGGGGAGTCATGCGGAGCCGCACACGTCGAACCGACAGGGCGGCGGACCAACTGGTGACTTGAGAAGGGCCCACTTGGGCGTGAGAAGGACCGTGAGAAGGACCACGTGAACCAAGTGGGGTCTGAGGGAGGGGTGTTCCGTGCGCCGCTTGGCCGCTCTCATGCTCGTGCCGCCGCATTCTGCGGAACGGTCACCTCCACACCCGGTCAGGCCATCGCCCTGGCCAAAGAACCATGTGGCTTCTACGAGACGGGCAGTGATGCGTTCTACCGCCATTGCACCATGGACGTTCGGACGTCGTGATCAAGGTGGAGGTCACTAGGGCCCCCGACTACCAGCTAACAGCGTTGCGTGGGCCCCGGCCGCACATGGCTGGGCTCCGCCTCCAGTATCCAGGGCGCCCATTACGTCTGGCGCACCTGCTGATCAGCGGCAAGCTGCCCCTCCTGACACAGCCCGCCGCAACGACTCCGCCACCGATGGCCAGGCCGTCGGTCCGTCACCCTCAGGCCGTCGTAATGGGAAGGGAAGGGACGGAAGGGGACTTCACCATGCGCCAGGCGCGATGCAAAGTATGTGGCAACTCCGCCTGGCTGACTCACTGGCTCACTGGCTCACTGGTGGAGCGGCGGCGGCCCCACACTGGCCGGGGGCCTGAACGCGGACAAGGCCTGATGTGCTCTCGCACGCGCCGGCGGCTGGCTCTACCGGACGGCCGATCAGCTTCCTTGGCCGACATGCTCAGAAGGGCACGGCCACCCCAGCCTCTCGCAACCGGCTCAGGGCGCGGCCCATGCACTCGGCGGCCGAGGCGCCGTCAGCTCGTACCGCTGTCAACGGTCCACCGTTGGCGACGAAGGTCCACGCTGGCCGGCCCTCGCGCAGGCGCTCCGCATCTACGCGGATCATGGCGCCAATCCCCTGCTCACCGAGCCACTCCAGAATGAGCAGCGTCGCATCCTCGACGCCACTGTCCAGGTCCCCCTTGGGCCACCGCCCCATTCCCCTACCCATGGCTGCAAATCCTAGGTGACCGGTGACCAGTGACGGCGATCGGTGCGCGGTAGGCGGCAAGCGGTAAGCAGCAACCGGTAAGCAATGCTGTCCAGGTTGTGCAGTCTCGCGTCCGTCTCGGCCGCCCCAATCGCGATCCGATACTGGCCTTCCTGCCGGCTACGCCGCTGCAGATGGACAGCACCCTGACGCGGACGGCTTGGATCGCTCGGCCAAAGTCGTGGTGGAGGCTTCGGCCAGGGGTGCCGGCGGGAACGTCCACGCCGGCCTCAGCGGTGATCCGGCCCTGATCCGACCCTGGTCGGGGCGTCCGGTCCATGGCGCATAGGCGGGTGCCACGAGCCTGACACCCGCCCAAGGGCGGGCGAAACCCAGCCCCTCTACAGGCGCTTGATGACCGCTGCCCCCCGGCCTACGGACCATGGCTCACGCTCCAGCGCACCTCGGGGTACGGCTCGGCTCGCGTCGCAAATGGGGAGCCCGACGGGCGCATCGGGTGCGGCGGCGCCGTCGCATGTATGGGCGATGGGGCCGGGAGCCTGGGGCCGGGGGCCTTCCCCGGGCCTGGGACCTGCATGAGCACGTGCAGACCGTCAGGTGGTGGTGCCTGATGTCGGCGGCCCTTGCTCTCCAGCCCCAGGGCCTTCCCCGTCTCCCTCTCCCTCCCCATCGTCCTCCCCCTCCCCCTCGCCCTCCATCTGCACCCTTGGCAGGACAACCACGCCCCAAGTGACCAGCACTGCCCCGATCGCCTCCGGAATCAGCCACCATCCGGTGCGTACGCGGTCCCCGTACACCACGATGCCCAGGGCCAGGCTGACGAGCCCCTCGCCCAGGGTGAGGACGGGCTGGGAGACCACCAGTGGGCCGGATTCCAGGGCGTTGGCCAGCAGGAACAGCGCGCATGCGCCTGCCGCCACGAAGCCGTAGGTCTGCCAGGAGGCGAAGAAGGCACCGGGGCCGTGCCGGTTGAAGGTGTCGGTCGCGGACTTCATCAACGTTGCCGTGAGGGCGTAACCGATCGCGGACGCGGCGCCGAAGAGGGCCGCGCGGGCCTTCCCCCGCGGGCGGGGGGCCGCGGCCGCAGCACACAGCGTGATGGCGCCCACGGTGGCCAGCAGCGTCACCACCCACGTGGCCGACGAGACCTCGGTACCCGCACCGGACGGCGCGGCAGCGGCCAGCGCCAGACCGAGGCCGGCGGCGACGCTCAGGGAGGCAGCCCAGCCGGCCGCCGGAAGCCGTCGGCGGGCCAGCGCGCAAGCGATCACCAGGGCGAGCGGCAGTTCGGTCACCAGGATCGGCTGGACCAGGACGAGCGAACCCAGTGCCAGGGCCAGCGCCTGGCACGCCGCGGCGCCCACCACCACGGCGATCCCACCGAGCCATGCCGGATTACGCACCAGGTGCCGGACCAGCCTGGGGCTGAAGGCATCACCCGCCGGGACGGTCCGCGCAGCCAGGCGCTGGAGCACGGTACCCGTGGCATTGCCCACGGCCGCCAGCAGCGCGAACAGCGCAGACAACACAGCCGCCACCGTGCGATCCCCTCGGGTCGTCAGCCATCGGTCCCACGCAGCAACCGTGGCAGAGCAATCGGCAACGCGCGGAGCACGGCACGCCACCAGATGAGGACGACGACCACATCGCCACGCCCATACGTCCCATCCGGAGAGACTTACACGCCTGACACCATCGGGTGGATCAAGGCTGACGGTCATGCGGAGGGCCAGCTCAGCCAGCGCTGAAGCCCACGGCACGCCGCGGACCTTGCCGTGCCGGCATACCTTGGAAACTGCGTCTGGCCGGCTCGGGATCGGCGGTGTCAGTGACCGCGGCTAGCGTGCGCGCATGTTCTCATCACTGCCCGATCGGCTTCCGCCAGGCCGTTGCCTCCCCGAAGTCGTCCGAGGGGACGCCCCACCACCGCGCATGTGGCTGTCCGAGGAACCAGTTTCGGATCCTGTGGACTCGTGGACGCACTGCCAGAGTGCACGGGAGGAAACCGGACTGTGGCCACTGCTCGTCTGCACCCCTTACGGACCTGGGCGGCCCACCGCCCTCGCGGCCGTCGACGCCCTGGACCTTCACGACGTGCTGGAACGGGACTGGCACTCCTATCGCGCCTTCCAGCTGAGGCAGCTTGCGGCGCCGCAAGAACCGGAGAACCTGCCAGAGGACGTCGAACCCTGGGACGAGGATCCCGGGGCGGCGTTCAACCGCTGGCCCGGCCTGGCGGCCGGCATCCCTTCCCTGGCCGGAGCCGACCCGGATACCGCCGCCCGCACGGCCATCGCCCGGCTCATGGCTGCCCCTTACCCGCTGCCCAAGCCTCATCTGGCTCTGGTTCCGGCCACCCGCTCCGCCGACATTCCCGCAGTCATGGGCTGGCAGGCGGAAGCCCCCTTGCCCCTGCTGTGCGCCCTGCTCCGCAGTTGGGAGGACCGCTTCGGTGCGCGGGTCGTCGCCTTCGACGGCGCAATGATTCACGTCTCCGCCGCCCGCCCGCCCCGGGACGCCGATCATGCCACCCACCTCGCTCTCGAACACGTGCTGACCGGCGCCGACAACATCAACGACGGCACCGTCCCGTACTCCGACTACGCCGCCTCACTCGTCAACTCTCCCGTCTGGTCCTTTTGGTGGGACTGACAACGGCCGCGGCAGCAAGCTGAGCTGCCGGTGCGTGATCAGGCACAGGCGAGCTTCAGGAAGGGCCTCATGACTGTCGGCTCGGCGTTCCCAGTCGGCTCGGTGTTCCCAACGGACGCGGAGGCGCCGGAAGCCGTGGAGCCAGGCGAAGCTCCGCTCGATCACCCAGCGATATGAGCCGAGCCCCGTGCCGTGTCGGGTGCCGTATCGGGTGCTGCGGCGGGCGATGGCCGGCACGCTGCCATGAGCCCGGACTTGGTCGCGGTACAGGTCGTGCTCGCTCGTAGCCACGGTCGGCGGGCAGCGAGTCGGGCTTGCGGCAGGGACGGCCTGCCCGGCGCGCCGGGGATGGCTTACCCGGCCGCGGATGGGTGGGATCGCGTCAAGCAGCCGCAGCAGCTGGGGAACGTCGTCACACGGTTTCCGCCGGTCAGGGTGATCGCAAGCGGTCACACCACGGACGGTAAGGCGTATGGATGGCGAGGCGTGGCGGGCCGTCATGCAGCGGGCACGGTGACCGTCGGTGCTGGGCTGAAGAGGGGTATGCCCTGGCGGCGGTGGAAGGCGCGGCTGTGGCGGACGGTGAGGGCGACCATGGTTGCCAGGATGCCGAGGGACTGGAAGCGGCCGATCACTGGCACCAGGTCGACGGGCAGCGTCACTGCCTCGACGGTGCTCAATGCGGCGTCGAGCAGCTGCGCGGTGCCCCACAGCGCCGTGAGTCCGCGGAACGCGGCTCGTAGGTCCGGCCGCTCGGACCAGGTACGTTCCGCCGCCTCCTCCGCGGACGGCCCGCGCAGTCGGCGTCCGAACTGGTACGCCATCGGTCGGGCCGCGAACAGCGAGCCCAGCATCCATACGCCCAGGACGGCGGGGACGGCCGCGTCCTTCAGCAGGAGGACCCGCGGACTGCCGCTGATCAGTGAGGTAACGGCCGACACGACCAGCAGGGCGACCGCCAGCAGGTCGAAGAATTCGATGCGCCGGCGTACCACCGCGGTGCCCGCTGCGTGCGCCGCCGGAACAGCGCCGCTGAGCAGCAACGCCTGCCACTGGGCGATGTCCTGCGCACGAAGCACGTAGTAGACGGCAAAGGGCAGGAGGAGGTTGATGCTCAGCGGGATGAGGAGGGCGCGCCATCGACGTGCGTCGTCCGTATGCGTGGCTACTACTGGACCTCCCGTGGAATCCGAACCCTCCACGGTTTTCCTATCCTCCACGGTTTTCCTGTCCTCCGCGCCTTCCATGGTTTTCACGCCCTTCACGGTTTTCATGAGGCCCCCCAGCGGTGACGAACGAAACGAAGATGACGAGGTGTCCGGCCGTGCGGCAGAACCGCTGCGGCCACGTACATCGACGTTAGGAGTGGGGAGGGTGGAGCAGCATCGACCTCAGGGTTGGTCCTGCGGTGGCCACACTCCACCCGTGCTCCTCAACCTGTGGGTGGAGGCGCGACACGTTGGCCGGCCACGCAGCCGAGGTGACCGTTACGGGCAGAAGCAGGCCCATGAGCGTCGTGAGAGGTGCTGCAGGGGCCATGGTCGCGAACGCGTAGAGGGTGAAGGCCGGGATGAAGAGGCCGTCGATCGCTCCCACCGCGACCAAGGGAAGGCACCACCACAGTGGGCCGCGGAGCCACGGCGCCGAGGAGGGGACGGCAGGGGGAGGGGCACGGCAGGGGGGAGGGGCACGGCAGGGGGTAGGGCCACGGCAGGGGGTAGGGCCACGGCAGAGCGCGAGCGTGAGCCCGCGCCCACGACCCGGAGTCCAAGACCCGGAGTCCAAGACCCGCAGTCCAAGGCCACCCGCTCACCCTGCCCCGTAGGAGAATCAAGCCATGACGCTGCCCTTCACCGCCCGGCTGGTGGTTCTGCGCCATGCCAAGTCCGCCTGGCCGCCGGATGTGTCTGATCATGAGCGCCCGTTGGCCAAGCGCGGCCGCAGGGACGCACCGGCGGCCGGGCGCCGGCTGTTCGCGGACGGGTACGTACCCGACCTCGTCCTGTGTTCCACGGCCCGCCGCACTCGTGAGACCTGGGAGCTGGTCGCACCGGAGCTCGGCGCCCGCCCGGAGGTGGTCTTCGAACCGCGGGTGTACGGAGCGAGCGTCGCCGAGTTGGTCGAGGTGTTGCGTGAGGTCCCGGAGCAGCGGCGCACGGTGCTGTTGATCGGCCATCAGCCGGGCGTCCAGGACGTGGTGCTGTCGCTGGTGGGAGAGGGAGTAGGAGAGGGAGTGCGGCCGGGAGAGGGGAGCCGGGACGGCAATGGGGCCAAGGTCGGGGCCGGGGCCGGCCCCGGGAACGAGGAGGCGCTCGCGCGACTGCGGGCGAAGTTCCCGACGTCGGGGGTTGCGGTCCTGGGCCTGTCGGGCGCCTGGGCGGATCTCGCGCCGGGCACCGCCACCCTCATGGATTTCGCCGTCCCCCGCGGAGAATCCCCCCGGAAGTGACCCGGAACGGAACGGTCAGTGCGCACTTCCCCCGTCGCTGGGCCGCTCTCGGCATGCACCACTCAAACGCCCAGCCGCCTGCCCCCTCACCGCCCCCCGCCCCCGAACATCGCCGCGCTCTCCACGCCCCTTGCCTGGTTTTCCGTCACGTACGGCCGCAGTTCCGCCTCGTAGGCGGCGAAGGCGGTGGTGTGGTCTCCGTTTGCGGCGGCCAGGTGTCGGGCCAGGGTCCGGGCGGCGACCAAGGCCTGGGAGGTGCCCATGCCGCTGGTGGGCGCGGCGCAGTACCCCGCGTCGCCGAGCAGTGCGATCCGGCCCTGTGACCAGCGGTCCAGGTGGACCTGGCAGGCCGAGGAGAAGTAGAAGTCGTCGGCCTCCGTCATGGCGTCCAGCAGGCGCGGAGCTTCCCAGCCGCGTCCCGCGAACGCGGTGCGCAGCGCCTGCTCCTGTTCGTCCCGGTCGCAACGGTCCAGCGCGGGCGTCGGCGTGGCGAACGAGAGACTGACCGTCAGCCGGTCCGGGTCGCCCGCGCTGAACGCGTAGATCGCCGTGTCGGGCGCATGCTGCAGCACGCCACTGTGGTCGAGGCCGAGGTAATTCGCGGTGCTGAAGCCGGCGCCGGAGAGGCCCAGGTGGCGTACCGCGTCGGAGTGCGGGCCGAACGCGAGCCGGCGGACCTTCGAGTACACCCCGTCCGCCCCTATGACGAGGTCGAAGACACGGGGCGCGCCGCGCTCGAACTCGACGGCGACGCCGGAGTCGTGCTGGGTGAGCGCGCTGATCGAGTCGTTGAAGACGTACTCCACGTTCTCCGTGGTGATCCGGTGAAGGATCCCGGTCAACTCCCGCTTCGGCACTTCCAGTTCACCCGCGAAGGCCTCGGCCGGCAGCATCCCCGTCTCGGTGCCGTCCTCGTCCACCAGGGCCGTTCCGCGCATCTTGGTCTCGTGGTGGCGGACCTCGGCGAGGATCCCCAAGTCGTCGAGCACGTCGAACGCGGCGCCGCGGAAGTCGACCGCGTATCCGCTGTCCCGGAGGTCCGGGGCGCGTTCCACCACGGTGACGTCGTACCCGTCGCGGTGCAGGAAGTAGGCGAGGGCGGGCCCTGCCACGCTCGCACCCGAGATCAGAACCTTCGTGGAAGTCATGGGAGGACCCTAGCCAGGGTTTGCCCATTTGGTCAAACCATATGGGCAAGTCGGTGGTCAAACCATTTGGATGAACCATGCGGACAACCCTTGGGTAGGCTGCGCGCATGGGAAATCGAGAGGACCTCCTCGCCGGCGCCAAGCAGTGCCTGATCGAACGCGGCTGGGCGCGGACCACCGTCCGGGACATCGCGGCGGCGGCCGGAGTCAGTCATGCCGCCATCGGCTACCACTTCGGCTCCCGGGACGCACTGCTCACCCAGGCGCTGGTGAAGGCCGTGGACGAGCTCGGTGACGAGCTCGCGAGTCGCACGCCCGAAGGGACGCCGGAACAGCGCTGGCAGGCGCTGATCGACAGCTTCACCACGCATCGGGCCCTGTGGGTCGCCCAGTTGGAGGCCGCGGTGCAGGCCGAGCGGTCACCGGAGGTACGGGCGCACCTCGCCGAGGGGCAGCGCATGGCGCGCGAGGGGCTCGGCGGCTCGGTACCGCTCGCCCTGCTGGGCGGTCTGATGCTGCAGTGGCTGGTGGATCCGGAGAACGCCCCGTCGGGCGCGGAAGTCATCGCGGAACTGCGCTCGACACCCCTCGACTGACGCGCAGGGACGACATCTCTGGATTGACATGCCGCGCAGGGATGACACCTCTGGATTGACGTGCCGGGATTGGCGCCCCCGGAGCCCCCTCACAGAGCCGCCCACTTCCACACCCCACCCCCACCCCACGCTCACCCCCTCCCCACGCTCATCCCACCCCCACCCCACCCAGAGCCCCATTTGTGGCGACTCCTGAGCTATGTGAGATTTGGTGGTGTTGAGGTTCCGGAGCCCGCCGGTCGGCCCCGGTGGCAGCCGAAGGGACGAACCATGGGCTTTGAACCGATGACGCCGGGCCTGGACGAGGTACACATCTTGTGGACCTCCGAGGGCATGAGCTGCGACGGGGACACGGTTTCGGTCACCGCGGCGACGCTGCCCAGCCTGGAGGACGTGGTTCTGGGGGCGATTCCCGGTCTGCCGAAGGTGCATCTGCACAACAAGGTGCTGGCTTATGAGACCGGCGACGATTTCATGGCGGCCTTCCACCAGGCGGCCCGCGATGAACTCGGGCCGTTCATCTTCGTCGTTGAAGGTTCCATTCCCAATGAGAACATCAACGGTGACGGCTATTGGTCGGCGATGGGGAACGATCCGGAGACGGGCGAGCCCATCACGCTGAACAAGTGGATCGACCGGCTGGCCCCCAAGGCGTGGGCGGTCGTGGCCATCGGAACCTGTGCGGCGTACGGCGGCATTCATGCGATGGCGGGTAACCCGACCGGGTGTATGGGGCTGGCCGACTATCTGGGATGGGATTTCCGGTCGGCCGGTGGGCTGCCCATCGTGAACGTTCCGGGCTGCCCCGTTCAGCCGGACAATTTCATGGAGACCCTGCTGTGGGTCCTGCACCAGGCCGCCGGGCTCGCTCCGCCCATTCCGCTGGACGAGCAGCTCCGGCCCACCTGGCTGTTCGGCAAGACCGTGCACGAGGGGTGCGACCGCGGCTCGTATTACGAGCAGGGGGATTTCGCGAAGGACTACAACTCACCCAAGTGCCAGGTGAAGGTCGGCTGTTGGGGTCCGGTGGTCAACTGCAACGTCACCAAACGCGGCTGGATGGACGGGGTGGGCGGCTGCCCCAATGTCGGCGGTATCTGCATCGGCTGCACGATGCCGGGGTTCCCGGACAAGTTCATGCCGTTCATGGACGAGCCGCCCGGTGGCACGGTGTCCTCCGCCCTGATGGGCGTGTACGGGCCGTTCATCCGCACACTGCGTTCCCTCACCAATATCACTGCCAACAAAGAGCCCAAGTGGCGCCATAACAAGGACGCGTTGACCAGCGGTTATGACCCGCACTGGACCGGACGCACATAATTCGCGCCAACTCACACTCCCCGACGCCAACGAACACAACGCCCGCCCCCTACGCCAGCACTCACTCCACGCCCTCCACGCCTCTACGCCCTCCACGCACTCCACTCCCCCCACGCCATCCGCGAGAGGAATCCCCCGTGGCGACCGCCCAGAACAGCGATGCGGAGCGACGCGAACTCACCGAGGTCGCCTTCGACCCGATCACCCGCATCATCGGAAACCTCGGCATCTACACCAAAATCGACTTCGCCGCTCGGGAAGTCGTGGAATGCCGGAGCACCTCCTCGCTCTTCCGTGGCTACAGCGTGTTCATGAAGGGCAAGGACCCGCGCGACGCGCATTTCATCACCAGCCGGATCTGCGGTATCTGCGGCGACAACCACGCCACCTGCTCGCTCTACGCCCAGCAGATGGCTTATGGCGTCAAGCCGCCGCCGCTCGCCGACTGGATCATCAACCTGGGCGAAGCCGCCGAGTTCATGTTCGACCACACGATTTTCCAGGACAACATGGTGTTCGTCGATTTCTGCGAACGCATGGTGAAGGAGACCAATCCCGGTGTCCTGGAGAGGGCCGAACGCACCCCGGCCCCGCACGCCGACGTCCACGGCCACAAGACCATCGCCGACATCATGCGCGCCTTCAACCCGTTCGAGGGGCAGACGTACAAAGAGGCGCTGCAGATGAGCCGGCTGACCCGCGAGATGTGCTGCCTGATGGAGGGCCGGCACGTCCACCCCTCCACGCTGTACCCGGGCGGCGTGGGCACCGTCGCGACCCCGCAGGTCTTCACCGACTATCTTGTGCGGCTGACCCGCTGTCTGGACTTCGTCAAACGCGCGGTGGCCATGAACGACGACGTCTTCGACTTCTGGTACGAGGCGCTGCCCGGTTACGAGGAGGTGGGCCGCCGCCGCACGATGCTGGCCTGTTGGGGCTGCTTCCAGGACCCCGAGGTGGTCGATTACGACTACCGGACCATGAACACCTGGGGGAACGCGATGTTCGTGACCCCCGGCATCGTCGTCGACAACGAACTGGTCACCACCGACCTCGTCGACATCAACCTCGGCATGCGCATCCTGCTCGGCAGCTCCTACTACCAGGACTGGACGGGCGAGGAGACGTACGTCGACAAGGACCCGCTCGGCAACCCCGTCGACCAGCGTCATCCGTGGAACCAGACGACCGTGCCGAAGCCGCAGAAACGGGACCTCGACGGCGGCAACTACAGCTGGGTGATGAGCCCCCGCTGGTTCGACAAGCGAACCGGCGACCACCTGGCGCTCGACACCGGCGGCGGACCGATCGCCCGTCTGTGGGCCACGGCCCTCGCCGGCAAGGTCCGTACGCCCTATGTGCGTTCGACCGGCCACAGCGTGGAGATCGACCTCCCGCAGACGCCCAACAGCCCGGAGGTCCGGCTGGAATGGACGCCCCCGCCGTTCCCCAACACCATCGAGCGCGACCGGGCCCGGATGTACTTCGTGGCGTACGCCGCCGGGATGGCGCTGTACTTCGTCGAGCGGGCGCTGGACGAGGTCCGGGCCGGCCGCACCAAGGTCTTCGAGGACTTCAACGTCCCCAAGGAGGCCATCGGGGTCGGCTTCCACGAGGCCGTACGGGGCGTGCTCTCGCACCACTTGGTGATCCGGGACAAGAAGATCGCCAACTACCACCCGTACCCGCCGACCCCGTGGAACGCCAGCCCCCGCGACTCCTACGGCACCCCCGGCCCGTACGAGGACGCGGTGCAGGGCCTGCAGATCTTCGAGGAGAACGGGCGGGAGGACTTCAAGGGCATCGACATCATGCGGACGGTCCGCAGCTTCGACCCGTGTCTGCCGTGCGGCGTCCATATGTACCTCGGTGGCGGCCGGACCCTGACGCAGAGCCATTCCCCGACCTTCGGCCAGCGGGCGTGAGGAGTGCCATGACCTGGGACGACCGGCAGGCACGGGACCACGTGGTCCGTACCGAGACGCTGCTGACCGCGCTCTCGGGGCTGTCCGATCCCGCCGCGCGGGACCGGGCGACCGAGGCCGCCCAGGCACTCGTCGCGCTCTACGGGGAATGCCTGGCCCGGGTCATGGCGCTGGCCGGTGCGGACACCGCCCGGGCCGTCGCGGACGACGAACTCGTCGGCCATCTGCTGCTCGTGCACGGACTGCATCCCGAACCTGCCGACGCCCGCATCCGCACCGCACTGGCCGGCCTGCGGGGCCTCGGTGACGCCGAACTCCTCGCCGTGAAAGGCGAGTTCGCCCGCGTGCGGGTACGGGCCCGGGGGTGCGGATCCTCCGGCGAGACGCTCCGTACGGCGGTGCGGGAGGCGGTCGCCTGGGCCGCGCCGGAGATCGAGCGGGTGGAGATCGAGGAGGCGGCGACGAGTGTCGAGCCCCCGCTGATCCCCGTGGAGGCACTGTCGCGCGGCGGTGCCCGGACGGGCGGGGCGCGCTCATGAGCACCGTGGTCGCCACCGCCTCGGCGTTGCGGGACCTGGCCCGCCGCCCGCTGCCGGAACCGCGGGACGACGACCGGTGCGAGCTGTGCGCGGAGCCCGTGCCGGCGGAACACCGTCATCTGCTGGACACCACGGCGGACACCCTGCTGTGCGCCTGCCGGGCGTGCGCGCTGCTCTTCGACACCGACCGGCACAGCGGCGGCCGCCGGCCCTACCTGCTGGTGGCCGAACGCCGGGTGCGGCTGGACGGTATGCGGCTCGACGCGCGGCAGTGGGCCGCCCTGCGGGTACCGGTCGGGCTCGCGTTCTTCCTGCGCGGCGGCCCGCCCGACGACGAGATCACCGCCGGCTACCCCGGCCCGATGGGCGTGACCCGCGCCCCCGTGGACCGCACGGTGTGGGCCGGTATCGAGGCCGGTCGGCCGGCCCTCGCCGCCCTCGCCCCGCGTACCGAGGCGCTGCTGGTCAACCGGGCCGGCGGCAGTCAGGAGCACTGGATCGTGCCGCTGGACGACTGCTACCGGCTCGCCGCCCTGCTGCGCACCCACTGGAGCGGACTGGCCGGCGGAGACGAGGTGTGGCAGCACGTGCGGCAGTTCTTCGACCATCTCACCCCCGTCGATCCGGACGATTGACAGCACCCGAGGAGAACCATGGCTGACATCACCGTCGGAAAGCGACAGGTACGACCGGACTTCACCGCCCACGTCCCCGGAGTGCGCCGGGGCAACCACGAGGGCCACTACAAGCGCCAGCCCGGTCACCTCCCCTATGGCAGGTCGACCTCGCGCCGGTCCACCGGGATCCATCCGAAGACCAAGAACCCCATCCTGCCCGGCATGCCCAACCTCTCCCCGGCATGACCGGCGGCAGCGCGGTGAGCGGCATGAGGGACGGGAGTGCGGCACAGGCGCACGGCGGGCTGCCCGATCTGTCGTTCGCGGTGACCGGCGTGGGCGCCCTGCCGCACGCCGCGGTGTCCACCCTCGTCCTGACACTGGCCGTCGCCCGCACCGGCGGCGGCCCGATCCGGTCCCTCACGCTGTCCACCACCGTGCGCATCGATGCCGCGCGCCGCAGTTACGCGCCCGCGGAAGTGCGCGCCCTGGCCCAGCTGTTCGGGCAGCCCGACCAATGGGCCACGAGCATGCAGCCATTGGCCTGGGCGCAGATCACGTCCGTCGTGCCGCCGTTCGACGAGCGGACCGAGATCGATCTCGCGATCCCCTGCGGCGGCGACGCCGGGCTCGCCGTCGTGACCTATCTGCGCGCCGTGCGTGACGGCGAGGTCCCCCTGGACCTGCTCTTCCGCGGCACCGTCTTCCACACGGACCCCGGCGGGCGGCTGGCCACTGCCCAGATCCCCTGGGACAAGGAGACCGCCTGCCGGCTGCCCGCGGAGCTCTGGCACGACCTGATGAGCCGCTACTACGGCGCCACGTCCTGGCTGCGCCTGTCCCCCCGTACCCACGACCGGCTCAGCACCTACCAGACGTCCCACGGCCTGACCGACGCCGAACAGGCCGTCAGCGCCCTCCTGGACACCGCCCTGCCCCGGCCCGCACAGACCACGGAAGCGACATGGACCCCCTAGCCTCGGTCGAGAAGATCGCGCGCACCTGCCTGTACGAGGGCTACCTGTTGTGGCCCTACCGGCGGTCGGCGCTCAAGAACACCAAGCGCTGGACGTTCGGCGGCGTCTACCCCAAAGGGGAGGCGGAGGCCCTCGGCGAGCCCGCCCAGATGCGCACCGAGACGCTGCTGGAGACCACACCCGGCACGTCCGTCACGATCCACCTGCGGTTCCTGCAGGTCGTCGAGCGACAGGTCTACCGCCGGGACGACGGGGAACACCGCCCGGTCGACACCCTCACCGTCGCCGGCGAGACCCACCTCACCTGGCACGAGGCCGCGGAACGCGAATGGGTGCTGCCCGTCTGGTCCCCTTCGGACGGGCGCACCCTCGACACCGTCGACCTGCCGGACGGAGAACACGAGGAGACGCTGCGCGACGAGCACGGCCGGGCCGTCGGCATGCTCGTACGCCGCTGGAAACGGCTGCACGGCACCGTGGAGGTCGACGCGCAGCCGGTTCCGGGCAACGGGCCGGCGGACACCGTCCGTCTGGCGCTCACGTTCACCAACACGACCCCGTGTCCGCCGCACACCGGTGACCCGCGCGAGGGCCGTGACAAGCTCGCCCCGTACGCGTTCGTCTCCACCCACACCGTGCTCACCGCCCGCGACGGCAGCTTCGTCTCCCTCGCCGACCCGCCCGCGGACCTGGCCGGGGCGGCCGCCGTCTGTCACAACGAGGGCACCTGGCCGGTGCTGATCGGTGACGCGGCCGAGCCGGACCGCGACCCCCACCGGTCCCCCACGGTCCTCTCGTCGCCCGTCACCCTCTCCGACTTTCCCGCGGTCGCGCCGGAGAGCCCCGGCGACCTCTTCGACGGCGGCGAGATCGACCAGCTCCTCATCCTCAACGTGCTGAGCCTGACCGCTGAGGAACAGCGGGAGGCGCGCGCCACCGATCCCCGGGCGCGGGAGATCCTCGACCGCTGCGCCGCCCTGTCCCCCGAGGACCTGCTCGCCCTGCGCGGCACCATCCGGAGTCGCCGGACGATCAAGGAAGACGCATGACCGCGCCCCGCCTCGCCGGACACCCGGAGTCCCTGCGGCCGGGGAGCCGGGTACGGCTGCGCCCCGGCCGCCGCAGCGACATCTTCGATCTGGCCCTGTCCGGCCGGCTGGCCGAGGTCGACGCCGTCGAAGAGGACTCCGAGGGGCGGACACACCTCGTGGTCACCCTGGTGGACGATGCGGGCCGGGACTTCCCCACCGGTCTGGGGCACCGTTTCTTCTTCGCGCCGGACGAGGTCGAACCGGTCGGCGCGCCGTCCCCGGGCCGTCCGCGTGTCCTCGTCGCCGCCACCGGCGACTCCTTCGCCCCCGACGACGCCTTCGGCTCCGCGCTCCTGGCCGCCCTGGGCGAGCTTCCGCTGCCCGACGAGGTGCATCTCGTCGACTTCGGGATCCGCGGCGCCGATCTGGCCCACCGCCTCCTGACCGGCTACGGAACGGCGGTCGTCGTGGGCACGGCGGCGCTCGGCGGACCGGCCGGCACCCTGCACCTCACCGAACACGGCGGCGACGGCACCACGGGCCCCACCGGACCGGCAGACGCGGCGGAATCCGCCGGACCGTACCGCCAGCTGGCCGCCGCCGAGCGCCTGGCCCGCGCCCGGCGGACGCCGCTCCCCCGGCTCTTCGTCCTGACCTGTGAGCCTCCCCCGCCCCGGAACGGGAAGGCGGTCGAGGAGGCCGTGAAGCTGTTGGCAGAGCTTCTCGGGAGCCTGTGCACCGGACCACGTCCCGCTCCATTTCCCCCAGGAATTCCCTAACGCAGAGGGAGAACCCGTCATGAAGAACGGCATCTTCATTCCCGCGATCGCGGTGCGCATCACCGTCGGCGTACTGGCCGCCGCCGCGCTGACCGCCATCGCCTTCAGCGCGCCCGACGCGGTGCGCTACATCAAGATGGAAATGATGTGAGAGACCATCCCGAGGACGGTGGGCCATGAGCGAGAAGACGGCAGAGGACGAGTACCTGCGGCACCTCAAGGAAACCCGCTCCCTGGAGCGGCTGATCGAAACCGCCCTGAGCTCCCTCATCGCCTCGACCCGCGCACCGGAACTCAGAAAGCCGCTGGAGACGCACCGTGAGGTGACGCGCCGGCACATCACCGCACTCGGCAGCCGGCTGCACGCCTACCACGAAGAGCCGTCGACCGTGAAGGACATGACGCTGCGGCTCATCGGAACGGGCTATGCGCTGCTCGCCCGGACCCGGCGCGACCACGCCGGAAAGCACGCCCGCGACGCCTACACCCTCATCCATCTGGTGCTCGCGGGCTACGAAATGCTCCACCACCTCGCGGTGCGCAACGGCGACGAACAGACCGCCAGACTGCTGGAGCAGCACATCGCCGAGGAACGGGCGGCCGCCGCGCTGATCGACACCAAGTGGGACCTGGTGGCCGATCTCTCCCTGCGGCACGCCGGCGTGATGGCCGCGCCGCCGGTGAAGCCGCCCCACACCTACGCGAAGGAACGCTGACCGATGGGGCCTGCCCCGGACATCATCGAGGAACTCACCGCGGATCACCGCGCGGTGCAGCGGCTGTTCGACCGCATCCGCGCCGCCGCACCGGGAAGTGCCGCCCGCAAGGCCCTCGTCGAGCAGGTGTCCGCGGCCCTGGTCCGGCACTCCGTCGCCGAGAAGGAGCACCTGTACCCCGCCGTACGGGACTACGTGGCGCACGGGCGGCGGTGGGCCGAGAAGGAGCTGTCCGACCACGAGCGCATCGAGGAGCTGCTGCACGATCTGGCGCAACGGGAGCCGCAGGACGAGGACTTCACGGCCCTGGTCCTGGCCCTGTCCACCCAGGTGACCAGCCACATCCTCGACGAGGAACAACGGCTCTTCCCCCGGCTGCAGGCCACCTGCCCCGCGGACACCCGGCAGGAGCTCGGCGAACGGATCCGGCGGGCGCGGAACAGCGCCCCGACCCACCCCCGCCCCAACGCCCCGGACTCCGCCCTGGCCACCCGCGCGGTGAGCCCCGGCCTCGGCCTGCTGGACGGCCTACGGGACTTCCTCACCCGCCGGGGCCGCGCCCGTCACTCCTGACCGGGCGGCCGAGCGTCCAGACCTGCGCGGGCCGGCGGCCATGTGCCGGAAAGCGGCGCGCCAGGCGGGTGGCGGCGGGGGCCGTTCCGTTTGGCCGGGTCGTGGAGGTGTTACGGCTAGGCGGTGCGCTGGTGGTATGCGTCGAGAAAGGGCTCGTGTGATGACCGAGCAGCGGCCGGACCAAGACGGTGGGGTACCCGATCCGCCGGACCCCGCGGGCAGATTCTCCGAGGCTGCGGGACGGCTGTCCCAGGAGGTGGCGACCCTGGTACGGGCGGAGCTCGATCGGGCGAGGTACGAACTGACCGAAACGGCCCGCGAGACGGGCCTGGGTTCGCTGGCCCTGACCGCCGGCGGGGTGTGCGCCGTGCTGGCCCTGCTGTCGGCCCATGAGGCCGTGCTGCGGGCGGTGGAACAACGCTGGCCGCCGCCGCAGCGGGCCGCCGCCACCGTGGCGCTCGGCTACGCCTCGGCCGGCGCGGCGTTCGCCTCCTTCGGCTGCCGGCGGCTGCAGAAGGCGCGGGCCGCCTCGCGCGAGGCACTGGCGCACATGGTCCCCGACCGGACGGCCGACTGAGCCCGTACGCCGAGCGCGCCGGTGGCGGCCGTCGGGCCCGGGTTCGGTTGGCTCCGCGGTACGGGTACCCGGGTGCGTGCTCGTCGGTGCGGGGCCGGGGCCAGGGAGGCACCTCCTAGGGGCGGAGAGGGAGTGGAGCATGCTGTTCCAGAAGCGGAAGGCCCGGCTCGCCGCGCAGTCCCGCCAGGCGGCCGTCACCAGCTACAGCGCGCTGGACCGCCGGGCCCCGGTCTCCGAACTGGCGAAGGAGCTGCTGCGCAAGGCCTTCCCGGACCACTGGTCGTTCCTCCTGGGCGAAATCGCGCTCTACAGCCTCGTGGTGCTGATTCTGACCGGAAGCTATCTGACGCTGTATTTCGAACCCAGCATGAGCCAGAGCACGTATCACGGTGCGTTCCGCCCGCTGGACGGGCTGGTGATGACCGATGCCTATGCGTCGACCCTCGACATCAGTTTCGATGTCCGGGGCGGGCTGTTGATCCGGCAGATGCACCACTGGGCGGCGCTGGTCTTCGTGGCCGCGCTGGGCGTTCACATGCTGCGGGTGTTCTTCACCGGGGCCTTCCGCCGTCCCCGCGAATTCAACTGGATGATCGGGGTGACGCTCTTCCTACTCGCCCTGCTGGAGGGATTCGCCGGATATTCCCTGCCCGACGACCTGTTGTCCGGCACGGGGCTGCGCACCGCGAACACCATCGTGCTGTCCATTCCCGTCGTGGGGACGTATCTGAGCTATTTCCTGTGGGGCGGGTCGTTCCCGGGCCACATCCTGATTTCCCGGCTCTACACGGTGCATGTGCTGTTCGTACCCGGCATCCTGCTCGCGCTGCTCGGGGCACATCTGGTGCTGGTGGTCTACCTGAAACACACCCAGTGGTCGTCCCGCGGCAGGACCAATCGGAACGCCGTCGGGCAGCCGATGTACCCGCAGTTCACCGCCAAGTCCTCCGGTCTGTTCCTGATGGTCTCCGGGGTGGTGGCCTGGCTGGGGGCGGTGGCCCAGATCAACCCGGTGTGGGACTACGGGCCCTACGTGGCGGACCAGGCGTCCACCGATGCCCAGCCGGACTGGTACGTGGGCTTCCTCGAAGGGGCGCTGCGGCTGATGCCCCCCTGGGAGACCAACGTGGCGGGCCACACCATCATGTGGAACGTCTTCCTCCCGGCGGTGGTGCTGCCCGGTCTGCTCTTCCTCGTGCTCTACCTCTACCCGTACTTCGAGAAGTGGGTGACGGGCGACCTGATGGAGCATCACCTCTGTGACCGGCCGCGCGACCGCCCCACCCGTACGGGCCTGGGCGTCGCCGCGATCGTCTTCTACGCGGTGTTGCTGGTGGCCGGTGGCAACGATGTGGTCGCCGCGGTCTTCGAGGTCTCGGTCGAGGCACTGACCTGGATCTTCCGGATCGCGGTGATCGTCGGCCCGGTCCTCGCCTTCCTGATCACCAAACGGTTCTGCCTGGCGCTGCAGGCCCATGACCGTCAGCTGTTGGAGGAGGGCGAGGAGACCGGTCAGATCAGCCAGAACGTCTACGGCGGGATCGGCGAGAGCCATCGCCCGCTGGACACCGAGCAGCGTTACCGCCTGCTGGTGAGGGACGTCCCCGAGCCGCTGGAGCACCCGGGAGAGCGGGCACCGCGACGGAAGCGGCTGCGCGCCGCGCTGAGCGCCTGGTACTACCGCGACCGGGTCGACATGCCGGCCACCGCGGAGGAGCGCCTGCAGATTTCCGGCCGGACGATGGACCCGGTGGCCGGCGCGGGGCGCGTGGAAGAGGAAGAGACCCCCTAGGAGGAACCCATGGCTGCCGACTCCCCCAGGGACGCGGCGGGGCTGCGCATCGTGGTCGTCGGTGCCACCGGCAACGTGGGCACGAGTGTCGTACGGGCGCTCGCTGCCGAGCCCGCCGTCGAGTCGGTGCTGGGGCTGGCGCGGCGGGTGCCGCGGTGGTCGTGCGCCAGGACGACGTGGGCCGCCGTGGACGTCACCGAGGACGATCTGAGCGGGCACTTCACCGGCGCCGATGCGGTGATTCACCTCGCCTGGCTGTTCCAGCCCACCCGCGATCCGGTCACCACCTGGCGGAACAACGTGCTGGGCAGCATCCGCGTCTTCGAGGCGGTGGCCGCGGCCGGAGTCGGAACGCTGGTGTACGCCTCGTCGGTCGGCGCCTACTCGCCCGGCCCCAAGGACCGGCAGGTCGACGAGTCGTGGCCCACGCACGGGTGGCCGGATGCCGCCTACTGCCGCGAGAAGGCCTATCTGGAGCGCTTCCTGGACGGCTTCACAGGTACGCATCCCCGGGTCCGGGTCGTACGGCTGCGGCCGGGTTTCATCTTCCAGCGGGCCGCGGCCTGCGCGCAGAGCAGACTGTTCGCCGGTTTCACGCCGCCGCGCGCCCTGGCCTCCAAACGGCTCTTCCCCGTCGTGCCCGACCTGCCCGGTCTGCGGTTCCAGGTGCTGCACGCCGACGACGTCGCCGACGCCTACCGGCGGGCCGTCCTGCGGCCGGTCGCCGGACCCTTCAATCTGGCCGCCGAGCCGGTGGTCGACGCCGCGCTGCTGGGCGACCTGCTGGGAGCCCGCGTCGTGCGGCTGCCGGCCGGGCCGCCGCGTGCGCTGCTGTCCGGCGCCTGGCACCTGCGCCTGCTGCCCACCTCCCCGCACCTCTTCGACGCCGTGCTGCGGCTGCCCCTGATGGACACCGCCCGGGCCCGGCAGGAACTGGGCTGGGCTCCCCGGCACAGCGCCCAGGACGCCCTGGAGGACTTCCTGCGCGGCCTACGGGAACACACCGGTCTGCCCACCGCGCCGCTACGGCCGCCCCGATAGGCCGACGAGCGCCCGGCGGGCCGGCTCAGTCATCGCGGCGGGCGAATTCGAAGGCCATACCGAAGACCGCGGTCACGGTGACGCCGAGCCCGATGAGGATCAGCCACGCCGCGTAGACCAGGCCGAGCGCGAGCAGTGCCACGCCCAGCGCGACCACGATCGGATAGCCACTGTGCGGCGGGAAGAAGTCCAGCGGGCCGCTGCGCTCGTGGATCTCCGATTCCTGTCGGTCCTCCGGGCGTTGGCCCTTGCGGCGGTAGTTCATGGCGCAGAAGAACGAGATGACGACCGCCATGAAACAGGACACCGTGAGCGCGGCAATGCCGGCCGGTTCCCGGGCGAACCAGATGTACACGGCGTCGGTGAGCAGGAAGAAAAGGGCCACGCCCGCGAAGAGGTATGCCTCGGTCTTCATTTCTGCTCGTCTCCGAAGGTGTCCGGGGTCGGTTCGGACGTTCCGCGTTCACCCGGGGGGAGTTCAAGGTACTGGGGATGGTGGAGGTCGAAGGCGGGCGAGTCGGAGCGGATCCGGGGAAGGGCCACGAAGTTGTGCCGGGGCGGTGGACAGGAGGTGGCCCACTCCAGCGACCGCCCGAATCCCCATGGGTCGTCAACCTTCACGCGGGGCGCGTATTTCGCGGTTTTCCAGACGTTGTAGAGGAAGGGCAGCGTCGACAGGCCCAGCAGGAACGCGCCGATCGAGGAAATGGTGTTGAGGAGGGTGAAGCCGTCGGCGGCGAGATAGTCGGCGTAGCGGCGCGGCATACCCATCTCACCGAGCCAGTGCTGGACGAGGAAGGTGGTCTGGAAGCCGACGAACAACGTCCAGAAGTGAACCCTGCCCAGTCGCTCGTCGAGCATCCGGCCGGTCCACTTGGGCCACCAGAAATAGAAGCCGCCGAACATCGCGAAGACGATCGTGCCGAACAGCACGTAGTGCAGATGCGCGACGATGAAGTACGTATCGGTGACCTGGAAGTCCAGGGGTGGTGAGGCGATCAGAACGCCGCTGAGGCCCCCGAGGAGAAAGGTGACCATGAATCCGACGGCCCAGAGCATCGGCGTCTCGAACGACAGGCTGCCCCGCCACATCGTCCCGATCCAGTTGAAGAACTTCACCCCGGTCGGCGCCGCGATCAGGAAGGACATCAGGGAGAAGAACGGCAGCAGCACCCCGCCCGTGGCGAACATGTGGTGCGCCCACACCGTGGCGGACAGCATGGTGATGGCGATCGTCGCGCCGACCATACCGACGTATCCGAAGACCGGTTTGCGGCTGAAGACGGGCACGATCTCGGTCACCACGCCGAAGAACGGCAGCGCGACGATATAGACCTCGGGGTGGCCGAAGAACCAGAAAAGGTGCTGCCACAGCAGCGCCCCGCCATTGGCCGCGTCATAGACGTGCGCCCCGAGCCTCCGGTCGGCCAGCAGCGCGAGGAGTGCGGCGGTGAGTACGGGAAAGGCGAGCAGCGCCAGGATGGAGGTGAACAGGATGTTCCAGGTGAACATCGGCATCCGGAACATCGTCATTCCGGGGGCGCGCAGCGTGATGATGGTGGCGATGAAATTGACCGAGCCCAGGGTGGTGCTGAGGCCGGCGACGACCAGGCCGGCCGCCCACAGATCGCCGCCGGCGCCCGGCGAGAACACCTCGCTGTTCAACGGCGCGTAGGCGAACCAGCCGAAGGGTGCCGATCCGCCGGGCACGACGAATCCCGACACCACCATCAGCCCGCCGAAGAGGAAGAGCCAGTACGTCAGGGCATTGAGCCGGGGAAAGGCGACGTCGGGTGCGCCGATCTGCAGCGGCATGACGGCATTGGCGAACCCGGCGAACGTCGGGGTCGCGAAGAGCAGCATCATGACCGTGCCGTGAATGGTGAACAGCTGGTTGTACTGCTGATTGCTGACGATCTGCATGCCGGGTCTGGCCAGCTCCGCGCGCATCAGCATCGCCAGAATGCCGGCGAACAGGAAGAAGCCGAAGGACGTGACGAGATACATGTTGCCGATCACCTTGTGATCGGTGGTCGTCACGTACTTCCGGATCGTGTTGCCCGCCTTGACGCGCGGATTCTGGGCGGTGTCCGGCGGCTCTCGCCGCCGGTCGTGATCCAGCTGCGACATCGCCCCTCCGAGACACTGGCGGCCGGCGGCGGGTTCCGGCCCCTCACCGCGCCTCACTGTGTAGCCGCAACCGTCGGCCGCCAAACCTCCTGTCGACCATCCAGACCCGCGCGCCACGGCCCGCCGCACGTCATCCCGGCACCAGGTCCGAATACCACCGGGCCCGGTGCGGCACCCGTCGCAGACTTTTCCGTGGAGGAGAAATCCGGTGCCGACGCTCCCATGACACGGGCGGCCCGCCGCGCGGACAACAGCTGCCGCGCCAGGAAGTGCCCGCGGGCCGGACCACCCACACGTAACGTCGGACCACGCACACGCAACGAGGGACCCCACCATTGACCGACGCCACCCGACCGGACGGCGCCTCTCCGCACGGCTACCAGGCGTCGGACGGCATCATGGACCGCCGTGACGAGGGACTCCGCCCGGCACAGCTGATCGACGCCGTGACCGCCTCACCGCTGGCGTACGACCCGGCCCGCAGGACCGGTGTCGTGCTGCACATGAGGGGCTCGGGCCCCATGGTCCGCCACGGGAAGTTCGGCGCCCTGTGCATCGGCACCGACCACGCCAAAACCACGGTCCTCATGCAACAACTGCGCGTGCTCGTCGATGAGTTGGTGTCCGGCGATGCGTCCGGGCTACGAGGGAATCCACCACGGAACCCAAGGCGACATCCAGGGCAAGATCCGAGACGCGCGAGGTCCTGTCGCAAGGGCGATCGGAGCGCTGCTCAGGGCGGCGGACCCTCAGCCCGGTCCGTCGCCGGGTCATGGCGACGGTCCCACAAGCGGGCGGAGAGACGGGCGAGCATCCGGGCGGCCGGATCACCGAAGGCCTCCCCCGAGGCCAGGGGGCCGGCGTAGCAGACCGCGACCGCATAAGGGGGCGCGTCGGGTGGGCGGACGATCCCGGCGCTGTGCCGCACCCCCCGCACCCAGCCGTTCTTGCACGCGATCCACGTCCCGTCCGGAAGGCCCGCCGCCAGGTCCTCCCAGTGGACGTTCCCGGCAAGCAACTCCAGCTGCTCGGGCGGCAACCAACACAGCAGCCGCACGAGGTCCGCGGCGGTCACCAGATTGGTCACGCCCGCCGCACGGGCCCCGGCGTCCTCGATGCCGCGCCGGGTCACGCTGTGCCGGGCGCCGGCCAGCCGCCACACCTCCGCCACCGCCTCGCTGCCCACCTGTGCCAGGCAGATGTTCGTCGCCAGGTCCGACGAGTGCTGCACCATCCGCTCCGCCAGCCACCGCAGCGGCACCCGCTGCCCCAGCATCCGCCAGGTCCCGGCGTCGACCTCCCAGTCCGGCGGGATCCGGTACGCGGGCCCGGGTACGGCCGAGGTGAAGCAGTTCTCCACCGGCACGGGCGCGTCCAGGTCGAGGCCGCTGCGATACAGGGCGGCGAGCACCGCGACCTTCATGGTGCTCGCCGCGTAATACCTCTGATCGGGCCCCCGGCTGACACAGGGCTCCGCGCCCCACCGGGCCGCATAGACCGACATCACGCCTGCGCCTTACCCACACGGTCCGTGCCGCACGCTCCGCACGTCAACGGGGGTGGTGCCGTGCCCGAGCCGTGGGGCATCAGTGGTCGACGCGGGTCAGGCAGAGCGTGGTGTCCCCCAGCCTGCCGCCCCGCTCCTCGTACTGGGTGAATTCAGCGGGGCACTCGCCGCGGGGGCCGGGGGCGAACCGGATCTTGTAATCCGCTTGGGAGTCGGCGCAGTTGATGGTGAACATCACCGGCTTGGCGTGCGTGCCCCGGTTTTCCAGACAGTCCCCGGCCCTCGCCTCCCGGGCGGTCCTGGCCGGCTCCTTGCCGTCGCCGAGCAGCCAGAACACCGTGCCGAGAGCGGCCACCACGGCCAGCGCGATCACCGGCCCAAGGGGGCGGTCCGGCCGGCGGGCCATAGGGGTTGGGGCCGTTCTGGTGATGCGGGGACGGACCGCCGGGAGGCGGCGGTGAGTACGCGGACAGAGTGTTTCCGCTCGCCGTTCGATGTTCGGTACGGCAGGCTGCGCCCCCGGCTGTGCGAGGGCTCGGCGAGGGGCTAGCGTCCTCGGCCATGAGCGAATCACCCCATCTGCGCGCCGTGCGCACGGCCTACGACACCGTCGCCGTCGACTACGAGCGGCTGCTGCGCGACGCCCTGGAGGCCAGGCCGCTGGACCGGGCGATGCTTGCCGCGTTCGCCGAAGCGGTGCGGACCGAGGACGCGGGCCCGGTCGCCGATCTCGGCTGCGGTACCGGCCGGGTGACGGCGCATCTGCATGATCTCGACGTCTCCGTTTTCGGCATCGACCTGTCGTCGGAGATGGTGGCCGTGGCCCGCCGGACGTTCCCGGGCCTGCGGTTCGACCAGGGGTCGATGACGGCTCTCGACCTGGAGGACGGCGTGCTCGGCGGCATCGTCCCCTGGTACTCGATCGTGCACACCCCACCGGAGGTGTTGCCGACGGTCTTCGCCGAGTTCCACCGGGTGCTGGCCCCGGGCGGTCATCTGCTGATCGCGTTCAAGGTCGGCAATCAGCTGCGTCACCTGGACCAGGCCTACGGCCACGCACTGTCGCTCGACGTCTACTGGATGCCGCCGGACGAGATCGCCGAGTTGCTGGGCGCGGCCGGGCTGGTCGTGGATGCGCGGCTGATCCGCGAGCCCGACGAACAGGAACGGCCGAAGCAGGGCCGGCAGGCGTATTTCCTGGTCCACAAGCCCGGCCAGCCGGCAGCCTCAGGGACCTGATCGCCGGGGAGGGGACTGCGATGGCCCGTCCAGCTCGCCGGAGGGGACGGCGGAACGCCCTCCAGCTCGCCGTCGGCGACGGCGAAGGCCCCACCAGCTCGCCGCCGGGGACGATCCCCGGCCCCCGTTCGACGCCGGTGACGTGCAGCAGGCGAGCCGCGAACTCATGGCCTCCGCATCGCAGTTGTCGGCGGAATCGCAGACCTGGGCCCGTCCCTCGGAACCACGGCGCCTCCGTCCGCGTGATCATGCGGTATGGACCGGAAGACCGAAGCGGGACGTCTCCTCGCCCACCTCGCAGCCGTTGCGGGCATCGGCTGTGTGCTGACCGCCGTCCAGTTCCAGGCGGTGATGATCGCGCTCTTCGCCGACAGCGCCGCGGCACTCGTAGCCGTCCTGGTCGTCGGGGCGGCCCTGGGCATGACGGCGCTCGCCGCCCTCGCCACCTCCATCCGCGGTTTCGTGCCGCTCACCCGCCGGGCCCGCGGCCGGTGGGTCTGGGCGGCGGGCGTCTACGCGTGCGGCACGGCGGGGGCGGTCGCAGCCGTGGCGGCGAACCTGCGGGACGACGGCTTGCATCTCACCGTTGCCCTCTACCCCTGGGGCGGCGTCTGCTACGCGCTGGGCGCCGCCTTCTTCCTCCCGGGTACGCGGACCCGGCTGGTCACCCTCGCCGCCGCGGTGCTCCTCGCGGCCGGCGGCTCCTACCTCGCCTGGGCCGCCGCCCAGCCGCCCACGCTGGCCGAATGGCTCACCGCCAACGGCGTGGACCGCGCCCTGCTGCGGGTCGGTGAACCGCCTTCCGGATACGCGCTGGAAGACGTCGGCGCGAGCGAGGACAGCTTCGGCGCGACCTATGCCCGCCCCGACGCCCCGGACCTGCACCTCTCGGTGGAGCGGATCGGGCACGACACCCGACGCGCCGATGCGCGTGGCTGTCCCGTCCCGTTCGGCGAACCGATCCATTGCTCGGACGACGGGGAGGGCCGCCAACTGGTCGCGTACGAGGGCGACTACGAGCGGCGGGAACTGCGGTTGCGCCGCAACGGCCTGGTCCACACCGTGACCTTCGAGGGCGATGGCCGCGCCGGCCTGTCCGCGGCCCGGCACCTGCTGAGGACCCTCAGGTCCGCGACCGACGCCGAGCTCACGCCCCTCCTCGACCGGCCGATGCGCGACTGACGCCCCTACGAACCGCGCCCGGGGCCCTTCCGGTGCCTTTGCCCGGCCCCGGCCCCGAGCCCGAGCCCGCGCCCAGGCCGCCGAAAAGGAGGAGCGGGAGGGAACGGCTCCGCAGTACGGTCGCACGGTGGATGGCGTGGATGACGTGCATGACTTGGATGGTGTTGATGGCGTTGATGGCGTGGAAGACGTGAGCGGCGTGGACGAAGTGGACGATGCGGACGGGTATTTCGGAGAGCGGGTCGCCGCGAGGTACGACGAGTCGTCGTCGGACATGTTCGCCCCGGACGTCGTAGCCGAAACGGTCGAGGTGCTGGCAGAGCTGGCCGGCGCGGGCCGCGCCCTAGAACTGGGCATCGGTACGGGGCGGATCGCGCTGCCGCTGGCGCGCCGCGGGGTTCCGGTGCACGGTATCGACATGTCGCGGGCGATGGTCGCGCGGCTGCAGGCCAAGCCGGGCGGTGACGCGATCGGCGTGACGATCGGCGACTTCGCCACGGCGCGCGCACCGGGGACGTTCTCCCTCGGGTATCTCGTGTTCAACACGATCATGAATCTGACGACACAGGCGGCACAGGTGGCGTGCTTCCGCAATGTCGCGGCCCACCTCGAACCGGGCGGCTGTTTCGTCATCGAGGTCGGGGTTCCGGAGCTGAGGAAGCTGCCACCCGGCCAGAAGGCCGTGCCCTTCCATGTGAGCCCGACGAGTTGGGCCTTCGATGTGTACGACGTCGCCACCCAGGCCATGAGCTCGAACTACGTCGACGTCATCGACGGCCGCGGGGAATACCGGTCGATCCCCTTCCGGTACGTCTGGCCCTCGGAGCTCGATCTGATGGCTCAGATGGCGGGGCTGCGGCTGCGCGAACGGTGGGACGGTTGGGCGAAGGGCCCCTTCACGAGCGAGAGCCACCGGCACGTCTCCGTATGGGAGAAGCCCGTCGGCTGACCGCGCGCATCCTCCGCCGCTCGCTGTCTCGGGCTCAATCAGCCCCTCCCTGGTCGGCGCCTTCCGCCACTCTGGCCAGGTTGCCGAGCATGCGGCGGTGGCGCAGTTGGAGCAGCATGTCGACGCCCGCGTTGTGCAGCCGTCCGCTCGGGCCGGTCAGCGGGTGCTCGTCGGCGATGACCACGGTGTGCTCGCCCCACGGGCGCAGCTCCAGGGCGATGCGTGCGGTGCCGAGCCGTCCGCTGTCGATCTCCAGCTCGAGCCGTCGGGGTGGCTCGCTGCACCGAACGATGGTCTGACCGTCGAGTTCCCACGGTCCCAGCCGGACCGTGTACTCCAGCGCGGAGCCGAGCCGCGGCCAGTGGTCGTCCTTGGGGCGCGAGCGGGCCGTTCCCACTACCCAGTCCTGGTAGCGCGAGCCGTCCGCCAGTACGGCCCATACCGTCTCGGGCCGCGCCTTGATCAGTTGGTGCCGTAGTGCCATGGGCACGCACCGCCCGCCGCCTCGCCTCGCCTCGTGCCTTGTCGTTCAGCCTAGGTGGCTGCGGCGTGGTTGGCAGGTGCAGGAATGCCCTGCCGGTCGGCACCCAGGATCCCAGGCCCCGCAGACCTCAGAACCCCAGACCCCAGACCCCCAGGCGCCGCGCCCCCGGCCCCCGGACCCCCGATCCCCCAGCCCCCAGCCCCCAGCCCCCAGCCCCCAGCACGGACACGATCAGTAAGCACGCCGGTGCGCTCTGCCTCTGCGGGCATGGCGGGTGGGAGCCCTGAGAGCGGTGGTGAGCGTGAGCAGCGGGAGTCGGGTCAACGGGGGGCCGGGAGTACAACCGGGCGGCCACAAGACACCGCACTGCGGGACAAAACCAGTCAGGAAACTGTCGCCGTACGTAAATTCGCAGTTTCTTGCTTGTTGAACATCTGTCAATCGATCTCAACTCGTGGCAATCTTCGGTCGATTCACTCCTCCACCGGGCACCCCACCCCTCGGCTGCCCGGCCCCACCTCTTGGACCGCGACCCCGCGGTCCTCACAAGGGAGACCGAGTTGAGACGGACTTCGTCCACCCCCCGCAAGTACACCCTGCGCGCTGCAGCCCTGGTCGCCTCCGCCGCGATGGTCGCGGTCGGTGTCCAGGCCGGATCGGCCAGCGCGCAGCCGGACCGCGCGACCGGCGCGTCGGCGGTCCAACTCTCCGCAGCACAGCGGGCGTCCGCACTGCACGACGCGCAGAGCAGTGCGTCCGCGGTCGCCGCCAAGATCGGCCTTGGCGCCCAGGAGAAGCTCGTCGTCCGGGACGTCATCAAGGACGCGAACGGCACGGTGCACACCCGCTACGACCGCACCTACGCCGGCCTGCCCGTTCTGGGCGGTGACCTGGTGGTGCACCAGGCCGAGGACGGCACCCGCAGCGTCACCAAGGCGACCAAGGCCCGGATATCCGTGGCCAGTACGACCGCCGCCCTCGCCCCCTCCGCCGCGAAGAAGAGCGCCCTCAGCGCTGCCGCGGCGAAGAAGGACACCAAGACCGGCACCTCCACCACGCCGCGCAAGGTGATCTGGGCCGCCTCGGGCAAGCCGGTCCTCGCGTACGAGACCGTCGTCACCGGCACCCAGAAGGACGGCACCCCCAGCGCACTGCACGTCGTCACGGACGCGGCCACCGGCAAGAAGCTGTTCGAGGACGAGGCCATCGAGACCGGCACCGGGACCAGCACCTACAGCGGCACGGTCCCGCTGACCACCACGAAGGGCAGCTCGGCCTACCAGCTCACCGACGGTGCCCGCGGCGGCCACAAGACGTACGACCTCAACCAGAAGACGTCCGGCACCGGGACGCTGTTCACCGACACGGACGACGTGTGGGGCGGCGGCCGGCAGACCGCCGGCGTCGACGCCCACTACGGCGCCGCGGTCACCTGGGACTTCTACAAGAACACCTTCGGCCGCAACGGCATCCGCAACGACGGCAAGGGCGCGTACTCCCGGGTCCACTACGGCAACGGCTACGTCAACGCCTTCTGGGACGACGGCTGCTTCTGCATGACGTACGGCGACGGCAGCGGCAACAGCCACCCGCTGACCTCGCTCGACGTGGCCGCCCACGAGATGAGCCACGGCGTCACCGCGGCCACCGCGGGCCTCAACTACAGCGGCGAGTCCGGTGGCCTCAACGAGGCCACGTCCGACATCTTCGGCACCTCGGCCGAGTTCTACGCCAAGAACGCGACGGACCAGGGCGACTACCTCATCGGCGAGAAGATCGACATCAACGGTGACGGCACCCCGCTGCGCTACATGGACAAGCCCAGCAAGGACGGCGGCTCGGCGGACTACTGGTCGAGCACGGTCGGCAACAAGGACGTGCACTACTCGTCCGGCGTCGCCAACCACTTCTTCTACCTGCTCTCCGAGGGCAGCGGCGCCAAGACCATCAACGGCGTCAGCTACAACAGCCCGACCGTCGACGGCTCCAAGGTCACCGGCATCGGCCGGGACAAGGCCGAGAAGATCTGGTACAAGGCGCTCACCACGTACATGACCTCCACCACCAACTACAAGGCCGCGCGCACCGCGACCCTGAAGGCGGCCGGTGACCTGTACGGCACGACCGGCACCGAGTACAAGGCGGTCGCCGCCGCCTGGGCGGGCGTGAACGTGAAGTAGCCCCGAGCCGGCTCACGGCATCGGGCACCAGGTAACAGGGCGTCCCGGCACCGCGCGGACTTCGATGAGCATGACGGGCATCGAGGTCGGCGTCGGCGCCGGGACGCTTGCGTGGGGGGGCCTTGGCACTGAGGGACGTTGGCCCTCTGGGGCGTTGGCACTGTGGGGCCTTGGCGCTGTAGGGCTTGGCGCTGTAGGGCTTGGCGCTGTGGGGCCTTGGCACTGTGGGGCCTTGGCGCTGTGGGGCTTGGCGCTGTGGGGCGTTGGCGCCCGGCAAAGGCCGGCCGGGGCTCCGGGTCTCGGCGGTGATCAGCGGCCCGCGGTATTGCGCGGATGGCGCCGCGCCGACCGCTCGTTCCCCCGGCGGTAGTCGCCCGTCCAACGCGCCATCACCAACTGGGCGTCACCGGACGCCACTTCCCGCAGGAACTGCGCGGCCCGATCGCCGCGCAGCACCGCCGCCCGTCGCCCGTGATGCCACACCACGACTCGGTCACCCTGCTCTTCGTACGCGAATCCCTGCGCTCTCGACACCGCTTCCCCCATTCGCCACCGCCCGGGAGGGCCGCCCCGGACGGGTTCGCACGTCATCGTGGCCTCCTCCACCGACCTCGCGCGACCTGATTTCACCGGATCCAGACCATCGTCAACCGCGGGTTGACACACGCTCCACTGTCAACCTACGGTTGTCACATGACGAATCCAGTCGGATCCACCCATCCCGTGCGCCTCGACGACCTGATCGAGGCCATCAAGAAGGCCCACCCGGACGCCCTCGACCAGCTCACCGACGCGGTGATCGCCGCCGACCACCTCGGCGACATCGCCGATCACCTCATCGGCCACTTCGTGGACCAGGCCCGGCGTTCCGGCGCCAGCTGGACCGACATCGGCAAGAGCATGGGCGTCACCCGCCAGGCCGCCCAGAAGCGGTTCGTGCCGAAGGCGTCGGGTGACTCGGACCTCGATCCGAGCCAGGGCTTCAGCCGGTACACCCCGCGGGCCAGGAGCGTCGTGGTGGCCTCGCAGAAAGCGGCCCATGCGGCAGGCAACGGCGAGATCGGCACCGTGCACCTCGTCCTCGGGCTGCTCACCGAACCCGATGCGCTCGCGGGGAAGGCGATCCTCGCGCAGGGCGTGTCGCTGGACGCCGTCCAGGAGGCGGCGACGGCGGCCCTGCCTCCCTCCGGAGGACCGGTCCCCGCGCTCATCCCGTTCGACGCCGAGGCGAAGAAGGCCCTCGAACTCACCTTCCGCGAGGCCCTGCGGCTGGGCCACAACTACATCGGCACCGAACACATCCTGCTGGCACTCCTGGAGCACGAGAACGGCTCGGGCCTGCTGACCGACGCCGGCATCAGCAAGGCAGCGACACAGGAGCACGTGGTCGCCGCGCTGTCGGACCTGCTCAAGGGGACGGAGGCACCCGCGGACGGGCAGGGGAAGGCGGACGGATAGCGGGGCTTACGCTTCGGCACCCGGGCGGCGGCGAAGCTGAAGCCGTCGGCGAAGCGGAAGCCGATGCCACAAGCCGATGGGTCCGGCCGGAAAACCGGCCGGACCCATCAGCTCGTGCTCATGCAGGTGGAGGTGGAGTGCGGTCAGTGGCCGCCCTCGTCCACGACTGCGACCTCCTCGATGTTCTGCTCGATCTCCGCGGCCGGGACGGCGGAGGCGCGGGCCCAGTAGTAGATCCCCACGGCGAACGCCGTGACGATGACCATGTCCCACCAGAGCGGGATGTGGCTCTGGCCGCCGAAGCCGCCCTGCCAGGAGATGAGGCCCATGCCGATCAGGTACACCGGAAGCCACCGCGCGGCCTTCCAGTCCAGTCGCGGAGCGTTCGGCAGCTGCTTCTTCGTCGCGTACCAGGCGTAGCTGCCGAGCAGTACGTACCCGATGATGATCGCCCAGCCGAGCCGCTGGAGGGTCTCCCAGCCGGCCCAGTAGATGATCAGGCTCGCGACGACGAAGGCCAGCGGCGCGATCACATGGCCACCGGGCAGGCGGTACGGCCGCTGGTGGTTCGGCAGGCGGTCACGGAACACGCCGAACGCGAGCGGTGCACCGGCGTACATCAGGACGCTCGCCGAGGTGATGAAGGAGACCAGCTCCTGCCAGCTCGGGAAGGGCAGGAAGCAGATCACACCGGTCACGAACGAGATGATCAGGCCGAACCACGGCACACTGCGGCGGTCGGTCTTCTCGAACAGCCGGGGTGCATAGCCGTTCTTGCTCAGGCCGTAGGAGATGCGCGAGGTCGAGGTGGTGTAGATCAGACCGGTGCCACCGGGAGAGATGATCGCGTCCACGTACAGCACCCAGGCCAGCCAGCCCAGACCGACCGTGGTGGCGAGACCGGCCCACGGGCCGCTGATGCCGGGGTAGTCCAGCTTGGCCCAGCCGTGCGCGAAGGAGGCCAGCGGCAGTGCGCCGATGTAGACCACCTGGAGCAGGATGTAGATGGCCGCACCGATCGCAACCGACCCGAGCGTGGCGCGCGGCAGGTCGCGCTTGGGGTTGCGGCTCTCGCCGGCCAGCTGGATGGCCTGCTCGAAGCCGAGCAGCGCGAAGATGATGCCGCTGCTGCTGATGGCGCTGAGGACGCCCTTGGCGCCGAAGGGCGCGAAGCCCTGCGCGGTGAAGTTGTGCGGGTGGAAGTTGGTCACCGCGATGACGAAGATCGCCCCGAGGGGTACGGCGATCTTCAACCAGGTCGCGACGCTGTTGGTGCGCGCCAGCACCCGCACACCCAGGAAGTTCACCGAGACGAAGACCGCCATGAGGATGACGGCGACGAGGAAGCCGCTCGTCGTGAGGGTCCCGTTCGCATTCAGGAATCCTTGAGCCCACTTCCAGTGACCGGCGTAGCCGATCATGGCCTCGACCTCGATCGGGGCCACCGTCGCCGCCTGGAGCCAGGAGAACCAGCCGAAGGACATGCCGGCCAGACCGCCGAAGGCGTAGTGCGGATAGCGCGCCGTACCACCGGCCACCGGGAAGAGGCCCCCGAGCTCGGCGTGCACCAGTGCCAGGAGGACGATCGCGACCGCGCCGATGATCCAGGAGATCAGCGCGGCCGGACCCGCCACCACTACGGCCTTCTGGGCTCCGTACAACCAACCGGACCCGATGATGGAGCCGACCGAGGCCCACATCAGGCCGATCAGCCCTACGTCCCTGCGGAGTGAACCTGATGAGCGCGGCGCCTTCAGGGGCGTGAGCTCGTCAACGCTTGCCATGTGTGGCCTTTCAAGACAGAACTGGCCGAAAAGTTGCCTCAGACTAGAGAGCATTCAGAGCCCTGCAAAGAGCCGTTGACTGAATAGTTACATTCGGCGGAAATGCATGCCTAATACATAGACTTACCGTCCGGACATTTGGCCGCGCAGAGCGCCCAGTTGAGCCTCACAGCCGCACCTGCACACCTGAGAGCTACCGGCCGATTACCCGAGCAGGTCGGCAATCCGAGAATTCGAGTTGGCGAAATTTTGAACATTCGCGGCGGATAAATTGGCCTGGCAGGTATTGCTTGGGGTCGATGTTCGGGGTAGTTGCGGGTGGAGCGGACGGTGGGCCGGTTGACCCGACGAGGGACGACTCGGAGTTGACAGCCCCGGCGATCATCATCGGCACGCGATCAGGGTAAGGCGTGCAACGGAATGCCGAACTCCAACCGCCGTACCCTTTCGGCAAGTTGAGACACGGCCGGCCCGCATCTCCACAGAAATACGACAGCGGCTGCGACGCGGACGCCTCCCGCGGCCGGACCCAGTCGTCCACCCTGAGGGTGGATGGGACCATGAACCACACTTTGTCCGTTTTTGGTATTGCCTGGTGGACACGTACACCTCAGTGTCGATTCGGTCAGCCGTTGATCACGCCATGGGAGGCCGGCGCGCAGCCGCCACCGTGCCCGGCCCTCCCCCACCGGTACGCCAACGGCACCCCCCGAGGCAGGGGACTCGTCCGGCCCGCCCGCGTCTCCGACACCGGGCGCTCTCTATCCAGCCAAGGCAAGGTTCCACGATGACTGAATACGACGCCGCCCCACGCAGCGCCGCAGCCGTACGCAGCGAACTGGACCACTTCATTCAGTCCCAGGAGTTCAGCTGCCTGGGCGCCCGCGCCGCGCTCAAACGCGACACCATTACGCACCGGCACTACCGAAGAATGGGCGAGGAGAGATCGGCCCAGGAGAATTACCGCGACCTTCTGGCGTACGTGGAGGAGGTGCGGCCGCTGCTGTCGGACCAGAGCTTCCGTACGTTCGTCGCGACGTTCGACGAGCCGGGGAACGTGGACGAACCCACCTACGAGGGGCTGATATGGCAGCACCTCCAGCTCATGCATGACATGGACAGCCGGACCTTCGGCCTGGACAAGGGCGCCTCGTCCGATCCCCGCACGCCGAACTTCGGATTCCACACGGGCGGTCACGCATTCTTCGTCGTGGGAATGCACCCGGGCGCGTCCCGGGCGAGCCGTCGCTTCTCGACGTCGGCGATCGCATTCAACTCCCTTGCCCAGTTCATGCTTCTCGGCGAGAAGTTCTACTCGATGCAGGACGCCATTCGCAGACGGGAGACCCAGAACAACGGTTCCGTCAATCCGAGCTTCACCGTGTACGAATACGAGCAGCCCGCGCGGCACTTCTCCGGTCGCTTCACGGAGGAGGACTGGACGTGCCCGTACGCCTCGCGGCACGCACCGGCGACCGAGGACTTCACCGAGGGACTGCTCCAGCACGGGCGGTGAGGGGGGAAGAGGGAGGGGGGCCGAGGCCCGGGGCTCGGGGCTCGGGAGTTCGGGGCCCGGCGGCCCGGTGGCCCTGGGACCCGGTGGCCCTGGGACCCGGTGGCCCTGGGACCCGGTGGCCCGGTGGCCCGGTGGCCCGGGGGCCCAGCGGCCCGGGTGGCGGCCCCCGGGCGGTGCGGCGCCCCGCCACGAAGGCGCGTCAGCCGTGCTGCGCCTGCTCGTACGCCGACTTGGCCGTGGCGCCCAGCACCGGACCGTACATATGGGTGCTGTGCTCCAGGCCGTCGCCGTGGCTGTTGACCGAGACCAGAACGCCCTTGCCGGTCGCACGGTCGAAGTCGGCCAGCCAGGGGCCGCCGCTGGCGCCGCCGCCCAGGTCACACGGGACGGCCTGCTCGCGCCCGGGCGCCGGCTTCGCCGTACCCGTGCAGTGCAGGAGCTCCTCGCCGCGCTGCGGACGCGTGGCCGGGTAGCCGAAGGCGACGGTGTTCCCACCGACCCGGCGGTTGAAGGCGATGCGCTGGCCGCCCACCACGTCACCCAGCGCACGCCCCTTGGCATCGGTGTCCACGGCGAGCGCCGCCACGTCGTTGACGGCCTCCTCAGCCCAGGTACGGGGAGTGAACGTGGCCCGGACCGCGAAGGCGCCGTACGGCAGCTTTCCCTTGCGGTAACCGGGGACGAAGACCATGTCGACGTAGGTGGTGTACGGCGACGCGCCCCGCCGTACACAGTGCCCCGCGGCGATGACGACGGAGCGGTTGGCGCCGCCGACGGAGGTCGCGGTGCACCAGGTGTCGGCCCCGTCACCGTTCACGAAGAACAGCCGCCCGACGGTCTTCATCTCCGTGCCCTTCCAGGGCAGGGACTTCGGCCCGGTCGGCCCCAGGTCCACGGACTTCCCCACGGCCTTCATCCGGGCCGGCGTCCAGTAGGCAAGGGCCGCTCTGCGTTCCTTGGCGGTGTAACCGACCCTGAGGACAGCGGCAGTTGGGGCCTTCGGGGTGGTGACGGCCCCGGCCCCCGGAACGGCGAGCAGTGAGAGCGCGGTGCCGCCGACGGCAGCGAGAGCGGTGAGACGGAGGGAGCGGGCGGACCTGGCGGACATGGCGATCGACTCCTGGAGGGACGTGAAGGATGTGAAGGGGCGTGCGGGCAGCAACGGCCGCCGGCCCCACCGTCGAGGACGGGCCGCGGGGATGCCCGGTTTCACCCGAAGCCGGTGAGGAGGGCGGATCACCACCCTGCCGGGCGTCGGTGCGTAGAGTCACGGCCCGTAAGCCACAAGTCAGAGAGCAGAGAGCCGGAGAGACACCATGCCGAGTTCCTTCACCGATCTGTCCACGCCGCTGGTGGCCGACGCCTGTCTCCGCCGCAACGTCCCGCTGCGCACCGCTCCGGCCGGCATCCGCCCCGTCGTCCCCGGACAGCGGGTCGCCGGCCGCGCGTTGCCGGTACGGCATTACGGCAGCGTGGATGTGTTCCTGGAAGCGTTCGCCCAGGCCGAAGAGGGCGACGTACTGGTCATCGACAACGGCGGGCGGACGGACGAAGCGTGTATCGGTGACCTGACCGTCCTGGAGGCCGAAGCGGCGGGCGTGGCGGGGCTGGTGGTGTGGGGCCTGCACCGCGACACCTCCGAGTTGGTGGACATCGGCCGCCCGGTGTTCAGCTACGGCGCCTGTCCGCCCGGCCCGGTACGGCTCGACGAGCGGGAGCCCGAGGCGCTCACGACGGCACGGTTCGGCGAGCACCAGGTCAGCCGCGACGACCTGGTCTTCGGTGATGACGACGGGGTGGTGTTCCTCGCCGCCGCGCGGGCCGAAGAGGTCCTTGGCACCGCACACCAGATCCGGCGGACGGAACGCGAACAGGCCCGCGAGATCCGCGCCGGCCGGACGCTGCGCCACCAAACCTCCTTCGACGACTACCTGGCCCGCCGCAGCACCGACCCCACCTACACCTTCCGGCAGCACCTCCGTCGTATCGGCGGCGCCATCGAGGAGTGAGCCCGGTCGCGCCCCGCCCCGCCCCGCTGTGCCAAGGTGTGGTCCATGGTCATGACACCCGACGGACGCACCGTGCCGCCACCGCACGCCGATGAACGCACCACCCTGGAAGCCTGGTTGGACTTCCACCGCGCCACCCTCCCGCTCAAGTGCGAGGGGCTCGACGACCGTCAGCTACGGCTGGCCTCGGTGCCACCGTCATCGATGACGCTGCTGGGCCTGGTGCAGCACATGGCTGAGGTGGAACGCAATTGGTTCCAGCGGGTGTTCGCCGGCCAGGATGTTCCCGCGGTCTTTGCCGATGACGACGACCAGGGTGAGGCCGACGGCACCGGAGGCAGCGATGGCTTCGCGCTCGTTCCCGGGCGCGGGATCGACGAGGCGCTGGCGGCCTGGCGGGCGGAGGTCACCCGGAGCCGCGAGCTGATCGCGGGCCGTTCCCTGGACGACTCCGGACAGCTCTCGGAGCAAGAAGCCGGCCACGTCGGCGGCAACCGCGTTTCGCTGCGTTGGATCCTGGTCCACATGATCGAGGAGTACGCGCGCCACAACGGCCACGCGGACCTGCTCCGGGAGCGCATCGACGGCGTCACGGGGGCGTGAGTCGTCGCGGGCCCACTACCGGGGCCCGCGACCCGGGCCACGCACAGAGACCAGCGCCCCACACCGGCCAGGGCCCCACACCGGAGACGGCAGGCGGGGCGGCCAACGACCGGACCCCGCCCGAGTTGCCCCGTCCACGCGAGGCATTACCTCGCGTGGACGGGTACCTCTCCTCGTCGCGTTACTTCACGTCGACGTAGTCACTGGTGGACGTCGCCACCGACGACGTCGCCGTGCCGGCGAAGACGTAGCGCCAGTAGCCGTCGGCCGACGCCTTCACGGTCGTCCTCAGGTTGCCGCGGCTGTCCGACGTCACGGTCTTCACGGTGCTGTAGCTGCTCGCGCCCTGCTTGCGGAACTGCAGCTGCACGGACTGCTGACCGTACGCGCCGTACTTGTCGGTGTCCCAGTTCGCCCGGCTCAGGGCACCGGTGACGGTGAGGCTCGCGCCCTTCTTCACCGGCTCGGGACCGGCGTCGGTGGTCAGCTTGGAGGCACGCTTGACCCAACCGGACTTGTACGTGTTCCTGACGGTGAGGTCACCGTCCTTGCCCACCGCGGCGGCGTAGACGTGCCACCTGCCGGCGAGGCGGTTGCCGTAGATGGTGGAGTCGGGGTCGGCGACCAGGGTGACCGAGCAGGTGGCGGTGGTGGCGTTGACCTGCTTGCAGCTGCCGTGCTTGGCGCTCGGGGTCATGGCGCCGTCCACACCGGTCCGGGAATCCAGGTCGGTGCCGTGCCACAGGAAGGCGTAACCGTCGTAGATACCGTCCGGATCGGTGGCGGTGACCGAGACGGTGTACGTCTTCTTCAGGCTGGTGCCGACCACGATGTCCTTGCCGCCGTTGACGGTGACGTTCGTGATCTTGGTGTCTCCCCGTGTCTCGTCCGCCCCGGTCACGGCAGGGGACTGCGCGACGAACGGCGAGAGCCGCGCCGTGGCGGCGCCGGCGCCCGGGACGTCCGCGGCCTGTGCGGCCGGGATGGCGAGGGCGGATATGGCCAGGGCGCCGGACAGTGCGGCGGCAGTGGCGCGAATACGCATGTGTTCCTCGAATGGGAAAGGGGCACCGCCGGCGTGGAAGACGGCCGGCGGGACCCGGGTCGGTCGTGGAGTCCACTGACTCCGATCACAAGACCTGTGAAGGTTGTGAACGGTTGTACGTTCAGATGGAGTTCCTGTGTCCGCATGTACGTGCCACAGCCGGGCACGCGCCCTCCCATGGGACTCCTGAAGCAGATGGAACACGTAGTGGAGGAGTGCGAGAGCGCACTGATCGCCAAGATCACCGGGAACGACCCCGTCGAGCTGTGCGACGACCTACGGCGGGAATGCGACGAGCACACGATCGTCTGCAACCAGCACCGCGTTCTCGTACCCAATGAGTACACGGTCGAGCTCGCACCGGAGGTGCACGCCGAACTGGCCGCGCGCGGCGGGCAGGTGGGGCAGCAACTCACCGACGTACTGGCGCAGCACGCCACGAAACGCGACTACGAGTGGGCCGGCCCGCTCGCCGTCCATGTCACCGCGGCGGATGTGCCGAACGGCCGCTACCGCATCACCAGTACGGCCCGCGCCCACATCCCCGCCGGCGCCCTCGCCGCACGGACAAGGTGAGCCCTCTCCCGGAGGCCCGGCTCCTTCTCCCCGGCAGCTTTACGCCGACACCTGCGACGATGTCACGCTTTGCCGGGATCCGGCCACGAACGCCCCCGCCCTCACTCACCTTTTCCCGCCGCGGGACAGGAGGCACGACACCTCGCTCACGACCTGATCACGACGCAACCCTCGGTGCGCACATCCCTCCTGCGCCTGTCCTGCCGGTGACCACCGGGCCGCCCCACGCCCCCACGCCCTCTCCCACAGGGCGCATACGACACACCGTGCGCACCGGCCGCTGCCGTCAGCCCGCCGCGCCCTATCCTCTCCCGTCCGGCCCCGCATACTGACGACCGAGTACTGGCCGGAAATTCCCCGCATTCGGCCGAAGCGGCCGGCGTTCACCACGGGCGGCCTTCGGACAGGCCGAATGCCCGCTTGCCCTGAAGTCGTCGCTCTGGGAATGCGAAATCCTTGAAGGAAAAACCGCTCGACCCATTCGACGTCCGGAACGCGACTTACGAGCGGGCACCGACGAACCATAGGTTCCTTTCCGAGGCACATGCCTTGGGAAAGTGCACCATCAAACCTTTTCGCGTGACGCGTATGCCGTCACCGTGATGTTTATGACGTCACCATGACGCGTACGACGTCACCAGGTCAGGAGGAGCCCGTGGCAAGTCGCAAGGCCATCGCCGCCGTTCTGTCCGCATCCGCCCTGCTGAGCGTGGGACTACTGTCCACCGGCAGCGCGCAGGCGGCAACCGTCTCGACGGTCCAGCCGGACGTGCGGTACACGTTCCAGAACGTGGGCAGCGACCGTAACCTCGACGCCTTCGGAAACGACACCCTCAAGTCCTGGTCTCCCGACATCTCCGGAACTCAGGACTTCTACCTGAAGTCCGGACGGTTCCAGGGCTATCAGCTGGAAAGCGCCCATCACCCCGGCCGCTGCGTCACGGCCAAGGGCATCGGGCAGCAGATTGCGCTGGAGGACTGCAATTCCGGAATCCAGGCCCAGTACTGGGACTACGCGAACAGAGACGAGGGTTCGGCCCTCATCAGCCGTAAGTTCGCCAGGGGTTGCATTGCCGATGCCGGCAATCGCAGTGCGGTATCCCTCGCACCGTGCACCGGGTCCGACGACCAGCGGTGGATCCCCTTGATCGGCTGAGCACCGGTCCCACGGCACCAGCTCAACCTGGCGGGGCGGCGGGTCCGGCAGATGCCCCGCCCCGCCAGGCGTACGCGCCGACGCGGTGGCTCGCGGCGGATCAGACCTTGGTGAAGCACAACGTGTAGCTGGCGGTGTGCCGGCCCACGTAGTCGATGCCGTAGTCGTACTTCGGTCCGCACTTCTGGGCGGGTCCGTCCAGCCGCTCGCCCAACTTGTACTCGGCGTCCGCAGAGCCGCAGTCGACGATCAGCGTCATCGGCTCGCCCTCGGGGTCCTTGACCTTGACGCAGTCGCCGATCTTGGGGTTGTACTTCTTGTCCGCCGCCTCCCGCCGGGCCACCCGCTGGGCTTCCTCCTTGGCCTTACCGCCGTTGGGGTTGGTGTTGTAGTCCCACACGTACCAGGCCCCGCCGCCGAAGACGGCCAGGAGGACGAGGGCGGTGATGAGGCCCCGCAACGGGCTGCGCTGCGGCGGCCGTTGGGGGCCGCCGGGGGGCTGCGGGTGCCCGTACGGCTGCTGGACGGGCGGCTGGGCCGGCTGCGCATAGCCGTACTGCTGGTGGTGCGGCGGCTGGTTCTGATACGGCGGCTGGTTCTGGTACGGCGGCGGTGCGGACATGCTGGGGGTCCCCCACGGTGGACTGCTCAACTCTGGCGGAGATCAACAGGACGTTGACCCGGGGCAGGCTACCCGGCGTGACCTGCACGGCGGGCATCGGTCCCGTTCCGGATGAGGCTTCTGCCGCTCTGGGGCGTATGGGCGGTGACGAACGGGCCGCGGGCGGTGGTGCCGTCGGGCAGCTGCCAGACAGTGACGATGTGCCCGACAACCTCCGTAGCGGAGGCGGGAGTTGAGGCCGTCCCCCGCTGCGGCTGGAGGGCGCGGTGGATGTGCAGGGTGAGGTGCCTGGTGGCGTCCATGGCCAGGAGGACATGGGTGCCGTGCGGTCCGTTGACCACTTCCACGGGTGTGATCACCACCGAGGCGCCGCTGACGCTCGCCCCGGTGAGGGAGGAAGCGGTGCACGATGCGGTGACGGACGGGTCGAGGGCGTCGCTCGCGTTCTGGTCCTGGGGCGCGGCCTTGCCGGTGAGGAGGGCGAAGAGCTGCGCCATCAGGACCGGGTCGTGGGTTCCGTCGTAGATCCACCGGCGCCCCAGCACCCCGTGCTCCGTGTTGCCGACGAGCGCGTGCTCACTGCCCTCCAGGGGAGCGCCGCGGTAACTGAGCGGCACGTGGTACGTGACGGGCTGGTCCCCGGATGCATCGGTGACCGCCATGAATTCCAGGCCCACTTCACCGTCCGGATCGTCCAGCCGGAAGCCACCGGCCTTGGTGAGGTCGGGCGCGCTCCCGACGCCGAGGTACCAGGGCTGCGTGGGCAGCCATGAGGTGAGCAGCTCCAGTTTGCTGGGCGTGAGCGTGGTGTGGTGAACGACGGCCATGCTGCCTTACGCCTTCCTCGAACTTTCCCGGGTTTTCCCGGTTGTGGGCATCTTGCCAAGCTCGCCAAGACGGAAAGCTCGCTGTCTCAAAGCGCGGGAGAGCGGGCGTTACTACGATGTGGGGGCGGTGGGGCGTTCGTTCGGGGTGCGGATCCCACAGTTGGCCCAGGAGGGCGGGGACGGCGGTTCCGGGGAGCCGGGGCCGAAGGCGTAGGGCGGCCGTTATGGGTGAGGGTGGGAAAGGGAACGGGAACGGGTTAGCAGGGCGTCCGGCGAGCGCGGGCCCTGGTGCCGGCCTGGGGGTGGATGAGCGCGTCCTCGGGGCGGGAACGGGGCTGCGATTCCTTTTGCTGATGGTGCTGTTCCTGACCAGCAGTGTCACCGTGACCGTCAAGATCGTCGAGTCGCTCGCCGATCCCCGCAACATCCGGGTGGGGTGTGCGCTCGCGGCCGGTGCCGATCCGGACAGCGACTACCTGGGTATCGCGTTGACCACGGTGCGTGCCGGTGAGGCGTACCAGAACTGTCTGGACCGCTTCGTCCCGTCGGCCGCGGGATGGATCCCGGTCGTCGTGCTCTGCGCGCTGCTCGTCGCGGCCGGCGGACTCTACTGGATGCTGCCGCGCTGGAAGGGCCGCAGCGCGCGGGTCGTTCCCGTGGAAGCAGAACGCGTCGCAGAACGCGTCGACGGACAGGCCGGTGGACGCGACGGTGAACAGGCCGATGGGCCGGGTGAGTTGCGTGCGGTGTTGGACGAACTGGTCGAGGTGGCCGGGCTGTCCGGTCGTCCGCCGCGGTTCGTGATCGCACCGGCGGAGGTCACGGCCGGTGCGGTGGTCTTCGGACGGCTGCGGCGCTATACGGTCTGTCTGCACGGCGGGCTGGTGGCGCGCAGGCGGCAGGATCCCGCGGGCTTCCGTGCGGTGGTCCTGCATGAGCTCGCGCACCTGCGTAATCGGGATGTCGACGTCACCTATGCCACGGTCGCCCTCTGGCGGGTGTTCCTCGTCGCGGTGCTGCCGGCGTATCTGGTCTGGATCGCGCTGGACCTGAGGTCGTCCGCGGCGTCGGCGGTCCTCGGGCCCGCCGAGCGGCTCGGCATGGCGCACGAATTGGTGCTGTCGGCCGCGATGATCGCGTTCGTCCATCTCGCCCGTGCGGATGTCCTGCGGACCCGTGAGACGTATGCCGATCTGGACGCCCTGACCTGGGGCGCGGATGCCGGGGCGTGGCGGGGCCCGGAGTCGCCCCGGGCCGCGCGCTTCTCCCGTGCCGCAGGTTCCAGCCGGTCTCCGTCCGCACGTCTCCTCCGCCTCATGGGGTCGTTCGTCGCGTTGTGGCGGACGCACCCCCCGTGGGACCGGCGGGTGGCGTCGCTCAGCGATCCGCGGGAACTGTTCGCGCCCCATGCCGGCACCCTCTTCGTGGCCGGTGCCACGTCGACGATCGTCGGCGACCAGATGGCCGACCTCTTGCCGGGCGTACGGCAGGGATGGGCGCTCGGGCCGCTGACGGCCCTGCTCGCGGGCCTGATCGCGGCGATTCCGGGCGTTGCGTTGTGGCGCGGCGTCGCGCGTGCGGTGCTGACCGGCGGGCGGGTGCCGTCGGGGCTGCGTGCGGGGTGGTGGCTCGGGGTGGGGCTCGTCGTCGGCGAGTTGCTGATGAGCACGACGTCCGGGAGCACGCGCTGGCTGCCGCGGCATCCGGAGGCGTTGACCCTGCTCGTCGTGATGAGCGTCGGCATCCTGTGCTGGACGGCGCAGTACGCGGAGCTGTCGGTGCGTGCCTGGCGGGGCCGCACCCTGCGCCCGGCGATGCTGCTCGGACTGGCCGCGACCTGGGCGGTGTTCGCCCTGTGGTACGCCTGGTGGCAGTCCGACGGTCATGTGCTGACGATGGGGTGGGCGTACTCCGGGACCGGGATCCGGGAGGCGCTGGAGCGCGATCTGCCGGGCGCGGTGCCCGGTCATGAGGGTGCGCTGTCGGCGATCGCGATGGCCTTGCCGGTGCTGCTGCCGATCGGCACGGACCCGATGATGCTGTGGGCCGCTGCGCTGCTGTGGCTGCTGCCGCTGCTCGGGTGGGTACGGCGGAGGGGCACGGAGGAGGCGGTGCCGCGCTGGGTACGGAGTGCGCTGCGCGGTGCGGCCGGCCCGGCCCAGGAGCCCGACCGCGCACCCGGCCCCGGCCGGGGGCCGTCGGTGATGCTGCCGCCGTTGCGCCGGGTCCTGTGGTCCGCCGGTATCGGCACGCTGGTGTGCTGGGCCGGTCTCGTCGCGGTGATGGCCTCGATGCACACCTGGCAGCCGCCGGCCGACCACCGGTACGGCACCTATCTGCTGGTCTTCCTCGCGTCCGTACTGATCGTGCTGGTCTGCGGTACGGCCGCCACGGCCGCGGTGACCGCCGCGTTCGCCGCCCGCTCCCCGCTGCTGCTCGGTCTTGTCGCGGCCGGGACCACGGCGCTGCTCGGGCTGGCGGGCCTGTTCGTGCTCGGGTCGTTCGACGGCTGCCTCGGTCCGCTCAACACGCTGGATTCCACGTGCCGTTGGCGGCCCGGCGGGATCGGGTCGGCGATCGAGATCCTGCTGCCCCTGGTGCTGGGACTCGGGATCTTCGTCTCCGCCGTGACCGCTCTGGTGGGTATGGGGATGGGGAGGGCGGGGCGGTGGGCGTTACGACGGAAGCGCCCAACTCCCCGTAGCGACAGGCGCGTTGGGAAGAAGTCAAAGTCGAGGCCGGCCGGTCCCCGGCGGGAGAGGGTGGTCGCGCGACGGGTGTGGGTCGGCGTGACCTGCGCAGCCGTCCTCGCGCTCAACGCGACGGTGAGCCTGCCCGCCGGTGACACCGGACGGCCCGCCCGGTCCTCGCTCACGCAGGAGCAGCTGATACCCCGCGACGCGATCCCGGCCGCCTCGCCGCAGGTCCTCGGGGCACAGACGGACGCCTGGCTCCGGCTCGGCGGACGGAACCTCACGGGGCGCTTCGGGTCCGCGGTCCTGGGGATCGTCACGGCGCTGCAGGACAGGTCGGCGCTCACCGACCGCGGTTTCGCCGCCCGCCGGATCCGTCCGCACTGCGTCGCCGTCGAGCGGGTCGCCACGGAAGCCGGTCGCTACTTTCCGCTTCCGGACCCGGCGGCCCAGCAGCGGTGGGCGCGGCTCCAGCGGCGGGGCAAGCAGGCCGGCGCCGACTGCCGGCGGGCGATCACCGAGGGGAAATTCCCGGTGTTCACCAAGGCCATGCGGGATTTCGTGGACCTCGGCGGGGCCACCACGGAACTGCTCCACCTCATCGCGGCGCAAGCCGCCCCGGGCGTGCACCAGGGCAGGGCATCATAAAGTGTGAGTTTCGGGGCCGCGGTTGCCATCGGGCCGCGCTGTCGTTGAGAACGGCATGAATAAAATGAACCGTACGTTCGCCGCGGTGCTGCTGGCTGCCGGGGCCTCGGCCGCCGCCCATCCCGTCGCGAACGCCTCACAGACGGACCGTCCGATGCTGTTCAGCGTGGACGAGGAATTGGCCAAGCTGCACGATCTGGGCCCCACGGGGAAAGTGGCCCGGGCGGCGACCTCCCTCACGTCGGTGTTCCAGCTGCTCACCCCGGTCAGCCGCGTGCTGCAGAAGTGAGCACGGCGTGGCCGGTGCCCTCAGCCGAAATCAGACGACATGGTCGGCGAGGGAATAGATGAGGTAGGCCGAATACGCGATGAGCACCAGGCCCCAGAAATAGGCACTGGGCTGTTCGTTCCGGATGTTCCACATCTTCTTCAGGCAGCCGATCGTGGCCAGGATGCCGAGCAGTCCGATGGCCGCGGAAATCCAGAAGATGACCGGGCTGTCGGCGGCGAATCCGGTACCGACGTTCGCCACGATGAACAGCAGTACGGGCCAGGTGTGGTTCAGCGGCGATTCGTCGGTTTCGGAGGCCTGCTGTGTCTCGTGCGCCATGGTTGCTCCTCGGTTACATGGGTGAGCGGGCGGACCGTGTCCCCGGTATCGGCGGCGAGCCCGGGAAAGGCCCCGTCGACGGTGTGCCCGGCTACCTGCCGTTCACCGGTAACTCGCCGCGGTGTCACGGGTATTGGTGCATATACGGCGTGCGCCCCGGGTTCGCCGGAGCGTACCAGGGGCGCACGTCGTTCAGCCTGGGATTCCGCTATCGGCGGGAAGTCACAGGATGATGTCGATCAGCCACTCGATGGCGACCTTCGTGGAGATGATGCCGCCCAGCGTCAGCGCCTTGCGGATCCACTTCGGAAGCTTGTTCCACTGCTTGGTGAAGTAGCCCTTGCCCTTCTTCGCCCAGGAAATGAGCTTCTTCTGCCAGCTCTTCGGCAGGCGCTTGAAGGCGGCCTTCAGGGCCTTCTTCTTCAGCTTGTCGATGATGCCGTGGGGGACGACCTGGTTCGCGCCGGTGTGCGCGGCGGTGCTGGCGCCACCGGTCTTGGCCGCGGCGTCCGCGAGCTGCTGGGACAGGTTCGCCGGGAGGACGGTGCGGGCCTGCTCGACGGTGAGGGTCTGCACCGCGGCGGTGCGGGCCGGAGCCTCGGTGGCGGCGGAGGCGGCCGGCGCGGCGACACCGAGGGCCACGGCGGCGGTCAGGGCTGCTGCGGTTATTCGCATCTTGTTGCGCATGAAGACTCCTCAAATCAACTGTGCGGAAGGGCCGTAACCGAAGGGGGAACGGCAGCGGCCTTACCTGGACCGGAAGTTCCGATCGCCTGGTGAAGAGTTTTCCGAGTGCGCGCTCTTCTGGGTATTGAATCTTTGGGCAGTTGAACGGCTGGGCAATGCCCTTCGGGACAATGTCCGGCCGGCGGAATTCGCTGCCATCGGGCGGCCTTCGGTGCCGTACCGCAATAACCCGCCGGACAGGGCAATTCGCCCGTTTCTCCGTCTTCCGGATCCGGCTCGTCGGCCGGCCGCGGCCCCGGAAAGCCGCCATGGGATGCTGAGACGTCCCTGCTCAGGGCGAGAAACGGGAGTGTAGGACGGCGTGATGTCAGCGATACGACGGGCTGTGACCGGTACCTGGGACCGCTTCGCGGCCTCCGATCCCGGGCTGCTGCGGCTGATGGCGGGGCTGCGGACGGTGGGGGCGATCCTGCTCACGCTCATCGTCCTGGCGCTGCTCCACACCGGCGTCACGCTGATGGTCGCGGGCGCGATGACGGCGATGGTGTCGACCTTCGCGATCCGGGAGAACGAGGTGCGGGGCCAGGCGATCACGCTGGCGCTGGGCCTGCCCGTCGCGCTCGCCGCGATGTCCCTCGGAGCACTGCTGCACGCCAAGGTCATCGCCGGCGATCTGTTCTTCCTGGCGCTGATCTTCGGTGCGGTGTACTCCCGCCGGTTCGGTGACCGCGGCACGGCGCTCGGACTGGTCGGGTTCCAGGTCTACTTCGTGTCGCTGTTCGTCCGCGCCACCGTGCCGGCCCTGCCCCAGTTGGCGCTGACCCTGGCCGTCGCCTTCGCATGCAGCGCGGTCGTACGGTTCACCGTCGTCCCGGAGACGCCGCAGCGCACCCTCGCCCGGTTGCGCGCCGCCTTCCGGGCGCGGCTGGCACAGCTGGTGGACACCCACCTCGCCCTCATGGACGCCGAGCCGGGGCAGCTGGACGACGTCCTCGACGATCTGCGCCGGGACACCGCGCGGCTGCACGAGGCGGCCCTGATGATCCAGGGCCGTCTGGAGGAGGGCACCCCGGACGAGGCCACGGCCGGGCTGCTGCAGCGCCGGGTCGCGGATGCCGAGATCGCCGCCGAGCGGCTGGGGATGCTGCTGCTCAACGCCCGCAGCGCCGAACGCGCGGACACCCTCACCCTGCACCTCCCGCACGCTCCGGTGCCCGCCACCACGAGCGTGCTGGAAACCGGGGGCGATGTGCACACCAGGCTGCGCCGGGACCTGGAGGCGCTGAACCTGCTGGTGGCGCGGCGGGCGCCGGACGACCGCGGTACGGCACTGGCACACGTACGCAACCGGCTGCTCGGCTATCGCGACGAGGACAAGCTGCCGCCGGCCTCGCCGGCCGTCCAGGACGCCTTCCGCGGAATCGGTGAGGCCGCGCGCGCCGTGCTGGGTCTGCGGCTGGCGCTGGACGGGCCGCAGGACGAGTCCGACGACTCGCCGGCGACCACGCGGTCCCGGGAGGAGTTCGACGCCGAGGACCTCGCGATCGTCGGGGCCGGCGCGGGCGACGAGGGCGAGCCCGAGGACGACCGCACCGGGCTGCAGCGGCCCACCACCCGGGCCGCCTTCCAGGTCGCGGTGGGCTCGGCGCTGGCCATCGTCGGCGGGGAGTTCCTGTCCAGCCAGCGCTGGTACTGGGCGGTGCTGACCTGCTGGGTGGTCTTCCTCAACACCTCGTCGACGGGCGAGATCCTGGTGAAGGGCTACCGCCGGCTGGTGGGCACGGTCTTCGGGGTGGTCGCCGGTGTCGGGCTGGCCGGGCTGGTCGGCAACCACACCTGGACCGCGTTCGCCCTGGTGCTGGTGTGCATCTTCGGCATGTTCTTCACCGCGCCGCTGTCGTACGCGCTGATGTCGTTCTTCGTCACGGCGATGCTCGGTCTGCTCTACACGGTGCTCGACACCTACAGCCTGTCCGTGCTGGTGCTGCGCATCGAGGAGACGGCGCTGGGCGCGGCCTGCGGGATCATCGCGGCGATGCTGGTGCTGCCGGTGCACACCGACCGGCGTACGGACGAGCACCTGGACACGGTGCTGGTGCGACTGCGGGAGGTGGTGGCCGCGGCGGTCGAGCAGCTCAGCGGCGGGCCCGCCGTCGACCTGCTGGGCCTGGCCCGTGAGCTGGACACCGCGTTGGACGAACTGCGGGCCTCCACCCGGCCGTTGACGCATCCGATCACGCCGCTGCGGGGGCGGCGGCAGACCGCGCAGTATCTCGTGGCGCTGCTGGAGACCTGTGCCTATCACGCCCGGTCGCTGGCGGCGACGGCCGAACTCGTGCCGTTCAGCAGGACCGTCGCGGCCGATCCGCGGCTCGCGCTCGCCGGGAAGCGCATCGGGCGGAACCTGGATCTGATCGCCGCGCGGGTGCGGGACGAGCCGGCCGAGGGCGAGGTGGAGGGCGGGGCCAGCATCGCCGCGATGCTGGAGGCGAGCGACTCCCCCGCGCTGCGGTCGGGGACCGTCACCTTCCGCGTGCTGCGGCATCTGCAGCGGCTGGACGAGAACGTGGTGGGCATCGCCCGGCCGCTGGACGTGCCGGTGGCCGGCCGGAACACCGGCCCGCGGGCCTGATGCGCCGGCCGGCCCGGGCGGTCACAACTCGATCTGCTCGCCGGGCTTCAGCAGCCGCAGCCGGTCCTCCAGACCGGCCTGCCGGAAGGCTTCGACCAGCGAGTCGCTGCCCTGGGTGAAGTGGCCCCAGTGCTCGAAGTGCAGGGGTACGACCTGGCGGGCGCCGAGGATGCCGGCGGCCTCGGCGGCCCGCTCGCTGGGGAGGGTGAGGTACGCGTCGCCGAGCAGCGGGGTCTGCGCGCCGCCGGCGAACAGCAGCGCCACGTCGAACGGCCCGAACCGCTCGGCGATCGCCCGGACCACGTCGAGCGAGGCGTTGTCGCCGCTGACGTACACCGTCGGCAGGCCGGCGCCGGACAGCACGAAGCCGGTGACCTCGCCGACCAGGTGCTCGGTGCCGTCGGGGCCGTGCTGTGCGGGGACTCCGGTGACGGTGAGGGTGCCGCCGTCCGGGCGGGGCAGGGTGATCCGCTCGCCGTCGGCGAGCGCCCGTACGGTGCCGCCGAGCCGTTCGCGCGCGGCGGCGGTGGACAGGACCAGGGGTGCCTCGGCGGTGTACGCCCGGCCGGCGCGGTCGAGGTTGTCCGGGTGATGGTCGTGGGAGAGCAGCACCGCGTCGACCGGGCCGACCTCCTCGGGGGTGAGCGCGGCGCCCGCCGTCTTGACCAGCTTCCGCTCGCCTATGGGGTAGTCACCGGGCGGGTCGAAGGTGGGGTCGGTCAGCAGCCGTATCCCGGCGATCTCCAGGAGTGCCGTGGGGCCGCCCACATACCGGACGGTGACTCCACCGGACGACGAGGATGCGCTCATGACTGCCTTTCGCTTGCGGGGGCGCCGCCGCCGGGGCGACGGTGCGGACGGCGGGACGCCGTCCGCATGATCCGTAACGCCGGTGTGCCGGGGCGCATTCCGGCCCGGGTCCGCGGTTATTCCGGGAGCGGAACGGCCGCGCCGGTCACCTTGATCCGGGCGTCCTCGGGGTCGATGTCGACGTACAGGTCGCTGGGGCGGCCCATGTCCTCGCCCTGGCGGAGGTGGACCCGCACCGGCTCGGTGATCAGGCCGAGGGTGCGCAGATAGCCGCCGAACGCCGCGGCGGCGGCACCGGTCGCCGGGTCTTCGACGACGCCGCCGACGGGGAAGGGGTCCCGGGCGTGGAAGTCGAGGCGGTCGGGCGCCTGGCGCTGCACGAGGTGCACGGTGGTCCAGCCGTGCTGCCGCATGAGGTCGTGCAGGGCGTCGAAGTCGTAGTCGAGGGCGGCCAGCCGCTCCCGGCTGCGGACGGCCAGCACGAGGTGGTCGTTGCCGGCGAAGGCGATGTGCGGCGGGAGTTGGGGGTCCAGGTCGTCCCGGCTCCAGTCCAGCGCCCGCAGCACGGTGTCGACGAGGGCGTCCCCGGCCGGGCGGGAGTGCGCGGGCACGCTGGTGAGCGTGGCCCGCACGGAGCCGTCCTGCGCGGTGGTGGACACCCGGATCTCCCCCGCCGGGGTGTCGAAGACCAGCTCTCCGGTGCCGTTCCGGGAGGCGAGGGCGACCGCGGTGGCGATGGTGGCGTGGCCGCAGAAGGCGACCTCGGCGCGGGGGCTGAAGTAGCGCAGCCGGTAGCGGCGGGCGGCGGTGTCGTGTGCGGTGACGAAGGCGGTTTCGGAGTATCCGACCTCGGCGGCGATGGCCAGCATCCGGGTGTCGTCGAGGGCCTCGGCGTCGAGCACCACGCCGGCCGGGTTGCCGCCCGCGGGGTCGGTGGTGAAGGCGGAGTAGCGCAGCACCTCGACGTCCGCGGGGGCGGCGGGGTGGGTCCGGGAGGCGAGCGGGGAGGGCGTGTGGTTCGTCATGGGTTCACCGTGTCACCGGAACAGCCATCGCGTCCAACGATAAATCTTGCTGGATCGCATCGGAGATCGCGATAGCGTGGAGGGATGGAGACCCGGCTTCTGGAATCGTTCGTGGCGCTGGCGCGGGCGGGCAGCTTCACCGCGGCGGCCCGTGCCCTGCATCTCGCGCAGTCCACGGTCACGGTCCATATCCGCACGCTGGAGAAGGAGTTGGGGACGCCGCTGTTCGACCGGCTGCCGTCGGGGACGGTGCCGACCGCCGCCGGGCTGCGGCTGCTGGAGGAGGCCGAGGCGGTGCTCGACGCGGTGGCCGGGCTACGGGCGACGGCCTCGTCCTGGCACGGGGACGCGGCGAGCGGGACCGTGGCGGGCCGGGTCACGATCGGGGCGGCGGACTCGCTGTGCGCCTCGCGGCTGCCGTCGGTGATCGCCGCCCTGCGGCGCGCCCACCCCGGGCTGGAGGTCCATCTGAACGCGGTCGGCACGGCCGCGGCGATGGACGGGCTGCGCGGCGGCCGGCTCGATCTGGCCCTGGTGCTGGAGCCGGTGGTGGACGAGAGCGATCTGCTGGCCCAGCGGATCGCCGAGCTGCCGTTGACGTACGTCGCGGCGCCGGACCATCCGCTCGCCGGGCGGACGGCCGGCTGGGAGGAGCTGGCCCGGGAGAGCTTCTTCGTCCACGAGGAGGGCTGCTCGTACAGCGACCGGCTGGTCCGCGCCCTGCAGGGCGTAGCGGGAACTCGTCCCGGAATCACCCGATTCGGCAGCATCGATGCCGCCCGGTCGTGCGTGGCGGCGGGTTTGGGGCTGACCCTGCTGCCCCAGGTGACGGTCGAGGGACAGCTGGCGGACGGCCGACTGGCCGCCGTCCGTGGGCCGGAGGCCCCGCCCGTACCCGTGCAGCTGGTCCGGCACCGCAGGCGGTGGGTCTCGCCGGGCGCCCGGGCGGTCACCGAGGAGCTGACCACCGCCTTCGCCGACACCTCCCTGTGACATCCGCCATAACCTCCACCGGCCTCCACTAGCTCGCCTAGTAGAAATCCCGTCCACCGACATAGGGGATTTGTCCGCCTTGAGGTGACGATTCCCCACTGATCCGCGGACGGTATGGGGCCCGTCGCCCTTTCGTCGCCACGAGACGAGCATGACGGCGATTCTGACGGCGCGACAGGTATTCCCGGGAATTGCCGGTAACAGGCAGCACACCTCACCGCCGACGACAAGGGCCGGGACGCACTACTAAACGTTTTAGTAGACAGCCCTTCCCGCTTTCCTTGCTTTGCCTGCCGGGGCTTTCCAAAAATGACGACCCCCATTACCGAGTGAGGTCATCGATGACGAAGCACCGCCGGACGAGGCATTACCGGAAGATAGCCATCGGCGCCCTGGCCGTCAGCGCGCTCGCCGTGCCGACCGCCGCCATGGCATGCCTGAACGGACCGGACGAAGCCCATTGGGGCCACGGGAAATGGCACGGGCAATGGCACGGGAACGGCCACCACCGCCACCACCACTCGGGAAGCGCCGGATGGCACACCAGGCCGAGCGCGGGGACCACCCAGAAGCCCGCCGCGGCCCCGACCCCGAGCGCGGCGCCGAGCAGCGCGGCACCGAGCAGCGCGCCGGCCTCGGGCGCGGCGGCCAGCATCCTCAAGCTGGTCAACAGCGAGCGCAGCAAGGCCGGTTGTTCCCCGCTGAAGCTCAATGCGAAGCTCACGAAGGCCGCGCAGGACCACAGCAAGGACATGGCCGCGCACCGGAACATGTCCCACACCGGTTCCGACGGCTCCGACCCCGGTCAGCGGATCACCCGCGCCGGATACAACTGGAGCGCATACGGCGAGAATGTCGCCTACGGATATTCCTCGCCGGCGAGCGTGATGAAGGGCTGGATGGCCAGCCCCGGCCACAAGCGCAATATCCTCGACTGCTCCTTCAAGGAGCTCGGTGTCGGCCTCGCCCAGCCCGGGGATTACTGGACGCAGGACTTCGGCACGGCCGGATGACGCACTGCGGAACGGCCGGATGACGGCCGGATGAGAGCCGGCTGAATTTTCCTCCCGCCCGCCGTTCCGTTCTTCTGCTCTTCTGCCGCGTTTCTGCGCGGCCCTCAGCCACCCGCCCGATCGTGGTCGATCAGCAGGTGCCGGGGGCCGCGCAGCACGGGGCTGCGGCGGTACGGGGGCGGGTCCTCGACGAGCCGGGGGTGGGCGAGGTGCTGGACGAGGGCGGTGAGTGCGGCCTGGGCCTCCAGCCGGGCCAGCGGGGCGCCGAAGCAGCTGTGGACGCCACCGCCGAAGCCGAGGTGCTGGTTGTCGTCGCGGCCCGGGTCGAAGCGGTCCGGCTCACGGAACCGCCGCGGGTCGCGGCTGCCGGACGCGAGCACGAGGATCAGCGGGGCGCCGCGCGGCACGGTGACGCCGTCGACCTCGATGTCGGCGAGCGGGGTGCGCTGCGGCAGCATCTGCACCGGCGGCTCGTAGCGCAGGAGTTCCTCGACCGCCCGGGGCATCAGCGCCGGGTCGTTGCGCAGGCGCTCCAGCGCCTCGGGATGGCGCAGCAGGGTCAGCATGCCGTTGGTGATCAGGTTGACGGTCGTCTCGTGGCCGGCGATGAGCAGCAGCACGGCGGTCGTCATGATTTCGAGCTGGTTGAACCCGCCGTGGTCGGGTCCCGGGTCGGTGGCGAACGCGGAGAGCATGTCGTCGCCGGGTTTGTCGCGGCGTGAGGCGGCGAGTTCGCCGAGGTAGAGGCCCATGGCCCGGCGGGCGTCGGCGGCCGCGCGCTGCCGTTCGGCGGGGTCCACGCCCGGGGTGGGGTCGAAACCGGAGACGATCGCGTCCGACCAGCCGCGGAACTTCGGCTCGTCCTCGGTCGGCACGCCCAGCAGCCGGCAGATCACGGTGACCGGCAGCGGATAGGCGAATTCGTCGACGAGGTCGATGCGGTCCTTGGTCCGGAGCTGGGCGAGCAGTTCCTGGACGAGGCGGGTGATCTCGCCGTGCAGGGCGTCGATCCGGCCAGGGGTGTGGGGCGGCCCGAAGCTGCGCATGGCGAGGCTGCGCAGCCGGTGGTGTTCGGGGTCGTCCAGGCCGATGAAGGACGGCGGGAGGCCCTGCTCCCGCTCCCCCTCGTCGGGTTCGGTGCGGTTCCGGCGGTCGGAGCTGATCCGCGGGTCGTGCAGCAGAGCGGTGATGTCGTGGTACCGCCCGACCAGATAGCTGCCGTCCTGCTGCCGGACCGCCGCGTGCTCGCGCAGCTCGGCGTAGATCGGGTAGGGGTCGGGCCGGCTGGCGTAGTCCGTGATCCGCTCGAAGAGGGTCTCGGGGTCCGCGGCCATGGGCGCAGCTCCTCACGCGTGGGGACGGTGGTCCGTCCGTGGTCTCAGCGGCCCGGTTGGACCAGGGTCAGGCGACGGTCGGGCAGATGGCCGGTGAGGGCGACGGTCGGGCCGTGCGAGAGCACCTTGGGGTCCGGGACGTCGGACGGGACCGGGGCCGGGGACTCGGCCTGGTCGGCGGCGCCCGGCGCGGGCGGGAAAGGGGCCGCGGTCTCGATCAGGCGCTGGTAGTACTCCAGCGATTTGGCCTGGTTGACGCTGACCGCCGCGGTGACCCGCCCCCGGTAGCCGTAGACGGCGACCAGCCGGAGCTCCTTGAGGGAGCCCTGGGCGATGACCACCTGGTCGGAGAAGGTGGGGACGCCGACGGACTTGATGTTGAGGCCGAACTGACTGGACCAGAAGGCCGGTACGGTCAGGTGCGGGCGTCGGCGCGGCCCGGGGTTGATCATGTTGTGCGCGGCCACCTCGGCCTGGGCGACCGCGTTGCCCCAGTGCTCCAGGGACAGCAGCTGGTACTCGAAGAGCGGGTGCGGGAACCGCGCCACGTCGCCGGCCGCGAAGACGTCGTCGGTGACGATCCCGTACATGTCGAAGGCCCGGCAGCCCGCGTCGCAGGTGACCCCGCGCGGCCCGGCGGCGATGCCGGATTCGGCCACCCACTCGGTGTTGCGGACCGCGCCCAGGGCGACCACGGCGACCTCGGCGTCGATCCGCGTCCCGTCGGAGAAGCGGGCGCCGATGAGCCGTCCGGCTCGGTCGCCCTCCAGGGCGGTGACGGTCACGCCGCAGCGCAGGTCGACGCCGTGGGCGCGCTGCAGTCTGGCGGCGAGGGCACCCAGCGTGCCGCCGAGGGCACCGACGAGCGGCGCCGGTCCGCGTTCGGCGACGGTCACCGCGAGGCCCCGCTCGATGCAGGCGGAGGCGATCTCCGAGCCGGTGAAGCCGGCGCCGATGACCAGGACGCGACGCGGCCCGGCGTCCAGCCGTGCGGCGAGACCGGCCGCGTCCCCGCTCGTGCGGAGGGTGAACACCCCCTCCAGAGCGGCCTCTTCCGGGTTCGGCCAGGGCCGGGCCCGGGTCCCGGTGGCGATCAGCAGCCGGTCGTAGGGCTCCTCCGTGCCGTCGGCGAGCAGGACGCGTTTGCCCAGCGGGTCGAGCCCGGTGGCCCGTACGCCGAGCCGCCAGTGGGCGTCCACCGGGCGGCGCCGCGGCAGCCCGGTGTCGCCCGCGGCGACCCGGCCGAGCAGTACCTGCTTGGACAGCGGCGGCCGGTCGTACGGCGGCTGGGCCTCCTCGCCGATCAGGGTCAACGAGCCGGCGAAGCCCTCGTCGCGCAGCGTCTCAGCGGCCCGCAGACCGGCGAGCGAGGCGCCGACGATGACGATCCGGCCGTCGCGAGGGTCACCGTTCACCGGTACCGGCCTCCTCGCCCACCATGATGGCCTGCACCGGGCACGCGGCGGCCGCACGCAGCACGCGTTCCTGCTGCCCGTCCGGGACGACCGGGTGGTACAGCAGGGCCTCCTCGCCGTGCATCGTGAACACCTCGGGGGCGAGGAAGGCGCACTGCGCGTAGCCCTGACAGCGGTTGAGGTCGACGACGACGTTCATCCGTCCGCTGTCCCTCCTCTCACCCGTAAGGCCCGGCACGTACGCGGGTACGCGTGGTGTGCGGCGCATGCATGAGCTGAGCGGCATGCGCGCGGTGGGCGTCGGCTCGTCGTCCCTGTCTATCGCGGGTCCGGGAGCGGGGCAGGTGGAGGTGGGCCGTTGGAGGGGCGGGTGGTCGGCCCCTGCTAGTGGGCCCTTTTGGTGGTTCTAGTGGGCCCCTCCTACGGGGCCTCGCCGCCGGGGGCCGGTGCGCCGTCCCGGGCGAGCAGGCTGGTGAGGGCCGTGGCGAGGGCGTCGGCCGGGTCGTCGGGCAGGGTGGCCGCCCGCCAGCCGACGAACTGATCGGGCCGTACCAGGAGCGCACCGCCCTCGGCGAGTCCGGCGATGCCGGGCCAGTGTCCTTCCGGATCGGTCACCGCGGCGCCGGGCGCGATCCGGTGGGCCGCGAGGTCCACACCGAGCCGGTCCGCGACGTCCCGTGCGGCGGCCACCCATGGGTCGCCGCCGGGTCCGGTCAGCAGGGTGAACCGGGACCGCACCAGGTCGAGTGTGGAGAGCCGGCAACCGTCCCGGTCGAGCCAGAGGTGCGGGAGGCGGGAGCCGGGGGTGCCGTCCAGGAGGCGGGTGAGGTCGTCCTGGACGGGAAGTGCGGGCCGGGGGTCGAGGACGGCGCCGGAGGCGTAGCGGTATCCGAGGTGCACCACCATCGGATCGAGCACACCGGCCGCGCGCCGTACGGCCGCCATCTGCGGACTGCGGTCCCAGTGCAGCCGGGGGTCGGCCAGCCGCAGCAGGGACTGCTCCAGCGCGAGGGCCGCGACCGGGCGGCGTTCGGCTTCGTAGGTGTCGAGGAGGGCGGGCCGGGCGTGGCCGCCGAGTACGGCGGCCAGCTTCCAGGCGAGGTTGTGGGCGTCGGCGATCCCGGTGTTCAGGCCGAACGCCCCGACCGGCGGCACGGTGTGGGCGGCATCACCGAGCAGGAACACCCGCCCGTCGCGGAAGCGGTCGGCCAGCTGGGCCCGGGGCCGCCACGGCAGGGTGCTGAGCACCTCGACGTCGAGACCGGGCACGCCGATCGCGGCGCGGATCAGCGCCCGGCAGTGCTCGTGGGTGAACGCGTCGAGCGTGCGGGCCGGGCCGGGGGTGCGCGGGCCCGCTGCGTCCCGGGCCGGGTCATGCGGACCCGCCGCGTCCGTGCCCGGGTCGTACGGGGTGTGGAAGATCCACTCCTCGGCGCCGTCGACGGTCAGCAGCATGCCGGGCGCTTCGGGGGTCGTGAGGTCGCAGGAGACGAAGGACCGGCCCTTGGTGTAGGGCCGCAGGTCGGCGCGGAAGAGGATGTTCACCATCGGCGTGCCGAGGCCGCCCGGGCCGGAGGTACCGATGCCGAGCGCGGAGCGCACCTGGCTGCGGGCACCGTCGGCGGCCAGGAGGTGGTCCGCGCGGACGACCTGGCGGCCGCCCGGTCCGTCGGGGCCGGGCGGGGTGTCGACGAGCGCGGTGACGCCGTCCGCGTCCTGCTCGAAGGAGAGCAGGCGGGTCGCGTGGTGCACCAGCGCGCCCCGGTCACGGGCAGCCGGCAACAGGACGGAGTCCAGGCGGTTTTGCGGACAGGTGCCGCGCAGGGCGGTCGGGGTGAACCGCCCCTTTTCGTCGGGATCGGCCGCGGGCAGTTCGGTGGCGGAAGGCGCCGTCTCGGGCAGCTCGGCGGTGACCAGCGTGGTGGCGGAGATCTTGCCGAGGTTGCCGGCGGACATGTCGATCGCCACCGCGTCGACCGCCTCCGCGATCCCGGTCTCCCGGAGGAATTCCGCGGTCCGGGGGCCGAGGCCGGTGGCGCGGGGGTGGCGGGAGGGGCCGTCCTGGCTCTCCACGACGAGGCACGGGACGCCGTGGTGGGCCAGGAACAGCGCGGCGGACAGGCCGACCGTGCCGCCCCCGGCGATCAGTACGGGGATGCGGGCGGGCATCGGACGTGCAGGGTTTTCGGGCATGACAACTCCCCCGTGAGGACTGCTGGGCAATCAAGGGAGACCACGGCACGAATGAGAACGCCGTAGCCATTACGGAAACACCGTAGCCACTGCGATACGCTGTTCGCAACGGGCGCGGAGGGACCGGGAGTTCGGCGCCCGGCACGACCGGCACCCCCACCACGAGGAGGACTGCGATGGCCGACGCGGAGAAGGAGCCCGCGCCACCCCTGGTCTGGACGAAGGACCGGCGCACCCCACGGCGCCAGGCGCCGAGCGTGGAGCAGATCGTGCGGACGGCCCTCGCAATCGCGGACACCGAGGGGCTGTCCGGCCTGTCGATGCGTCGGGTGGCCGCCGAACTCCGGTCCGGCACCGCCTCGCTCTACCGCTATGTCGCCGGCCGGGACGAACTGCTGGACCTGATGATCGACGAGGTGCACGGCGCGGAGGCGCCGCCCGCACTGACCGGCGAGTGGCGCACCGACCTCGCGAACGTGGCGCGGCAGGTGCGGACCACCCTGCTGCGCCACCCGTGGCTCGGGACCGAGCTGACCGGCCGCCCGGCGCTCGGCGCGAACTCGCTGCGCCAGCACGACGTCGCGCTCACCGCGGCCGGCGCGCTCACCCCGGACATCACCCTCGCCACCCGCGTCGTCGACACGGTGATGGCGTACGTCTTCGGCGCGGTCGCCCAGGAACTCGCCGAGATCCAGGCCCGGCAGCGGACCGGCCTGACCGAGGAGCAGTGGCAGGCCAGCGTGGGCCCGTACATCCGCGAGGTCGTGGAGAGCGGCGCGTACCCGGAGTTCGCCCGCCGGGTGATCGAGGCGGAGGAGACCGGCCCGGACGACCAGTTCGAGTTCGGCCTGCGGTGCGTCCTCGACGGGGTCGGGGCCCATCCCGGCCGCGGCGGCCGATGAGGTCGGCCGCTTCCCGCCCTACGCCCCGTACGCCACGCTGTCGTCGACCTCGATGTGCAGCTCGCCCCACGCAACGGAGGACGGCTGAGGAGTCTCAGCCGTCTCCCCAGGAACTCAGCCCTCCCCCAGCACCGCCCGGATCACATGCCGGGCGTTGTGGGCCATCGTCGGGTTGGTCCGTCGGTGGTACGGCAGCGCGATCAGCGCCTGGGAGAGCGTCCGGGCGCGGCCGCGGATCCACGTCGCATCGTCCACGTCCAGCGCCTCGCGGAAGACCTTCCGGGCGTCGGCCGGCAGCAGGTTCCATGCCGGGAACAGGTCGCAGGCCGGGTCGCCCACCCCCATGCAGCCGAAGTCGATCACGGCGGTCAGCCGGCCGCCGGCCACCAGGAGATTGCCCGGCATCAGATCGGCGTGCAGCCATACCAGGGGCCCGTCCCGGTCCGGGGTGCGCAGCGCGTCCTCCCATACGGCGGTCACCGCATCGCAGTCCACGGCCTCCTCCGGGATCCCGCGCAGTTCCTCGATCGCCGCCCGGGTCGCCGCGTCGAGCGAGGCGAGCGGCCCGCCCCGGTAGGCCGCCGGCGCGCCGCGGAGGGTGAGGCTCCGCATGGCCGTCACAAACCCCGCCACATCCTTGGCCAGCAGTACCGGTTCGCTCAGCGCGCCCGCCTCGGGGTTCTCCCCCGCCAGCCACCGGTACACCGACCACGGCCAGGGATACCCCTCGGCGGGCTCACCGGCCGCGAGCACCTCGGGGACGACCGTGGGGAGCAGCGGCGCGAGGCGGGGCAGCCACTCCCGCTCCGTCAAGATGTCCGGGGCCCCGCCCGGCACCAGCGGCAGCCGTACGACCATGTCGTCGCCCAGCCGGTACATGGCGTTGACCGTGCCGCCGGACGGAAACCGCTCCAGCGACAGCCCCGCCCAGTGGGGGAACTGCCCGGCGATCAGCCGCCGTACGAGGTCGTCGTCGAGGGGATAACTGCCGGGATGGCTCTGCCCTGTGCTGCTCATGGGGCGACATCCGACCGCCGGGCGGCGGCGGGAGTCAAACGCTTTTCGGGCCCGACGAACCGGTCGGCCCGATGTACCGGTCGGCGCGGCGGAAGGGCCAGCGCGGCGGAACGGTCAGCGCACCGAAGCGGCCGGCGGGCGTTCCCGCAGGGCGCCGTAGGCGAGGAAGTACGCCGGGACCCGGTTCAACCACCGGGAGGCGGTGAGCAGTTCGGCCAGCCGCTCGGCGCGCCGCGGGTTGCCGAACGGCGGCCGGCCGGCCAGCACCGGATCGATGAACCGGGCGTGCGCCACCCGTTGGAGACCCTGGGTGAGCACCGTCGTGGGCCACCGGCGGCGCTGGACACCGCGTACGTCCGCCAGACCCACCGCTCCCGCGCGCAGCGGTTCGACGAGGTACCGGGCGGCGGCCACCGCGTCCTCGACGGCGAGGTTGATGCCGATGCCGAAGACCGGTGACATCGCGTGCGCGGCGTCGCCGATGCACAGCAGCCCGGGCCGGTGCCAGCGCCGCAGCCGGTCGAGGCGGACGTCGAGCAGTTTGACCTCGTCCCAGGACCGCACGGCGTGCGCCCGGTCGGCGAGCCAGGGAACGGCTTCGGTGAACTGGTTCATGAACGCGTCGAGGCCGGCGGCGCGGCGTTCGGGGTCGGTCCCCTTGGGGATCAGTGCGGCGCACTGCCAGTACTCGCCGCGGTCGATCATGGCGGTGAGGAAGCGGTCGCCGACACCGCCCACGAGCCCGTGCGGATCGCCGTCCCGCCGCGGCAGCCGGAACCACCAGGCGTCCATCGGGCAGGCGAACTCCTCCAGTCCCAGTTCGGGCAGCGTCCGGGCCAGCGAACCGCGGCCGTCGCAGGCCACGGTGAGGGTGGCCCGCAGCTCCCCGGTCCGCCCGTCGGACGTCCGGTACCGCACGCCGGTCACCCTGCCGCGTTCCCTGAGGAACGACGTCGCCTCCGTGTTCATACGGACGGAGAACGACGGCTCCTGCCGGGCCTCGTCGACCAGCAGGTCGAGCAGGTCCCACTGCGGCACCATCGCGATGTAGTTGAACTTGCCCGGCAGCGCCCCGATGTCGCCGACGGTGACCAGCGAACGGCCCGGCCCGAGCGGCAGCTGAACGGCCCTCACCCGCCGTTGCGGCAGGGCCGCGAACCGCTTGCCCAGGCCGAGGTCGTCCAGCAGCGCCAGCGTCGAGGGGTGCACGGTGTCGCCGCGGAAGTCACGCAGGAAGTCACCGTGCTTCTCCAGGACGGTGACCTCCACGCCGGCCCGGGCCAGGAGCAGGCCGAGGACCATTCCGGCGGGACCGCCGCCCACCACACAGCATGTGGTCCGTTCCATCGCCACCGCTCCTTCCGCGGGTTCCCGGGTCCGCCCCACCCGCACCGGCAGGCGCACGGGCATCGGCACAGGCATATATGCCCGCACGCCGCGGTGGCCAGACCCGGGGCCGAGCGGGCCCCGGGGTCCGCTTGCCGGAGCGTGCGCTACGGCCTCACCGGCATCCCTGCCCGGGACCGGCTCACCAGGTGTGGGCCACGTCCACGATCAGCTGGTTGCCGGACTGCTGCACCCGGAACGGCAGCTTGGCCCGCACCCCGAGGCCGATCTGCGTCTGGCCCTCGAAGCTCGCCCCGAAGCGGGTGTCCTTGAAGGTGCGGTATCCGCTGATGTTCACGCCCGGCAGCGGCTTGCCGGCCGTCCCGGCGTAGGTCTGCTTGCCGGTCGCCGGGTCGTAGCTGGGCGCGGAGACGTAGACCTGGAGGATGGCACCGCCCTGGACCGGTATCTGCTCGCCGGAGCCGTCCTGGTGGAAGGCGTCGACATAACCGACGTGGTAGCCGATCTTGCCGGTGGCGCCGCCGATGTCGAAGACCATGCGGTCGTAGCAGGTGTTCTGGCTGGTGGTGATGTTCTTCAGCGGCTGGGTGTTCGCCTCGGTCGCCGACTTGTCGAGGCTCCCCCAGTTCGTCGTGCAGGCGGTGACCGTGCCGTGCGTGCCCACCGGGCCGGTCGCGGCGCCGGCCATTCCGGCCGTCCCGAGCACCCCGGCGCCCGTCAGGACGACCACCGTGGCCGCTGTCGCCAACCGTCGCATTTCTGCCCCCAAAGGAAGGTGAAGGATGAAGTCCGCGCGGTAGGACCGACGGGACGTCAGCAACGTTGCCCGAGAGATGCGTTTCGGCCAGCGCGCGGCGGAAGTTGTCGTGAAAACAGGGTCGCCGGCCGGGCGCTGGGCAGCGTCGCCGTGCATCGGGCGACCGGCCGGTCAGTGCACGCCGTGCGGCCGGAACTGGATGCTGATCCGCGGCCCGACCGCCCGGGTGCTCTTGGGTATCGCGTGTTCCCACGTCCGCTGGCACGAACCGCCCATGACGATGAGATCACCGTGCCCGAGCGGCCGCCGTACCGTGCTGCCTCCGCGGCGTGGCCGGAGCAGCAGGTCCCGGGGCACGCCCACGGACAGGATGGCGACCATGGTGTCCGCCCGGCGGCCGCGGCCGGTGCGGTCGCCGTGCCAGGCCACGCTGTCCCGGCCGTCGCGGTAGTAGCAGAGCCCGGCCGTGGTGAACGGTTCGCCCAGTTCCTCGGCGTAGTGGGCGGAGAGTGCTTCCCTGGCCTGTGTGAGGACGGGGTGCGGCAGCGGGTCGTCGGCCTGGTAGAAGGCGAGCAGTCGCGGGACGTCCACGACGTGGTCGTACATCTGGCGGCGCTCGGCCTGCCAGGGAACGTCGGCGGCGAGCCGTACGAACAGCGCGTCCGCGCCGCTCAGCCAGCCGGGCAGCAGATCGATCCAGGCGCCGTCGCCGAGCTCGGTCCGGCGTATGCCGTGCAGCGGGCCGAGTCGGATCTCGTCGGTCTGGTCGAAGAGCGAGCCCTGGAGTTGCGTGCCCATGCCTCCAGCGTACCGAGAGATTCGAAAACCTGTTCTGTTGCGCGTCCGGCAGGGCCGCTGATCAGCGCTTCACGGTCTCCGCCCGGGCCCGCTCCTCCGCGCCCGCCAGCCAGAAGTACACCGGCGGCAGTACGAGCTCCAGGACGGTCAGCGGGATCTGGAACCACTGCGGCGGGCCGTGCACCACCAGGGAGAGCAGCCGGCCGATCCCGCCGAGCAGGAAGATCCCGGCGAGCGCGCGCACCGCCTTCGCCGGGATCGGTGACTGCCGGGCCGCCCAGATCCAGGCCAGGCCGTACCCGAGGAAGATCGCGTTGTAGAACCGCTCCCGGCTGTCCACGGTCGGGCCGGCCGCGCCCTCGCCCGGTACCGAGGCGATCCCGAGAACGAGGTGGAAGGCCCCGATCGCCACACAGGCGATCCCCATGGCCCACACCAGCCACCTGAGTAATTTGTCCATGATCTCTTTCCCCTTTGTCTCGTGCGGCTCAGGCCGTTGCCCGGTCCGTGGCCTGAGCCGTGGCGCGCCGGCGGGCGTCGGCGGCCCGGGCGGGGTCGCCGAGCAGGTCGGCGAGGCGGGCCTTGGCGGACCAGTTGTACGGGCACACCGGGCGCAGGTTGCTGCGTTCACTGAGCAGGGTGCCAGCCAGGTCCGTACGGCCCGCGCGCAGGGCGGCCTCGACGAGGGTCCGCTGGAGGGCGTCCCGCTGGGCATGACTGCCGCCGAAGTCGTTGAGGCGGTGGCGGACGGGCAGCAGATGGGCGACGGCCGCGGCGTGGTCGTGCCGGCCGTAGGCGATCAGGGCGCGGCAGACCGGCAGGCCGATCTCCGCCGTCATCCACCGATTGGAGACCGCGGGGGCCGACGTCACCCAGTCCTCCCGGTCCTTGACGAGTCGCTCCGCCCGGTCGATGCGGTCGGCTCCGACGTAGGCCATGACGGCATGGGCGTCGTTGAAGGCGTAGTGCGGACCGTCCGCGCGGCGCTCCCAGGCGTCGGCGAGCCGGGCCCAGCGGGTGTCCTGTTGGTCGCCCGCCAGATGGAGCCGCCACAACAGGGCCGAGGCGTCCAGGAGTTCCATCGCCGCGCCCGGGGACCCGTCGTGGTGCAGGGCCGCGTCGTAGATCTCCAGGACCCGGGCGGTGTTGCCGGTCTCCAGCGTGAAGAGGGCGTAGTGCCACCAGTTGTGGACGGTGAGGAGGGTCTTGCCGGACCAGTTGCCGGTGCGCTCGTCCAGGAAGCGGATGCCGTCGGTGAAGCGGCCGCGCATCTCGTAGGTGTGCGCGACGCCGTGGATGCCCCAGACGTCGTCCGGGTGCTGGGCGAGGGCGGCCAGACCGGTCTCCTCCGCGCGTTCGTAGTGGCCGGACTCCTCCAGGCCGAAGGCGTACATGCCGAGCAGCGGGCCGTGGTGCGGATCGTGCGCGTCCCAGGCGTCCAGGGCGCCGCCGACCCGGTCGCGCAGGCGCTGGGCGTCGCCGGTGAGGAAGTCGTGCTGGTGTCCGGCGATCAGGGCGAGGACGTCGCGGGGGAAGGCCACGGTGAGGTCGCCGAGGATCCGGCCGGCGCCGTGCAGATCGCCGTCCAGCCAGGTCGTCGCGGCGGCGAGGTGCATCCGCTCACGGGCTGTCAGTTTCCCCTCGTCCAGGCCGGCCAGGAAGCCGTGGAAGGCCGTACGGGCCTCGGCCGCGTCCTTCTCCTCGGTGCCGAGCACCCCCAGATACGCGGCGAGGGCCCGGCCCAGCACCGACCGCGGCGAGTCGGCGAGCACGGCCCGGGCCGAGTCGACCACTCGCGGCCGGAAGAAGAGCAGGTCGTCCAGCGCCTGTTCGTAGTGGACGAGGGCTTCGGGGCTGGTGTCGCTCATCGGGTGCCCGTGGCGGTCCGTGGTCATGGGGTGCTCCTGGTGCCGGGAACATCGTCGTCGCTGATGACCATCGTCCCCGGGACGGGCCGGGTTCAGCCGGCCTTTCGGCCGGAACTGGCCGAATCGGCGTATCCGGGGCGGTCCGGGGACCTTCCGGGACGGTGCGGAAAGGGACCGGGAGAATGGCCTCGCGCACGGGCTGCGGTGTCCTGCCGGGCACGCCTCGTGGAGCGACAGGGACCGGAGAAACGCTGCGAGGGGAGCAGGTTGTGCGGAGTGCTACGGTGACGCCCGGGGGCGACCGGATGCGGTGGGTGGAGCTGCCGGGGGCCGAGCCCTGCCGGGTGTACGTGCACGGGCTGGGCGCCGCGTCGCTCCCGTACTTCGCCGAGGTGGCGGTGCACCCCCAACTGGCCGGCCGCCGCTCGCTGCTCATCGATCTGCTCGGGCACGGCATCAGCGACCGCCCCACGGACTTCGCCTACACACTGGAATCGCACGCCGATGCCCTGGCCGTCGCCCTGGAGTCGGCCGGGGTCGCCGGTGCCGAGCTGATCGCGCACAGCATGGGCGGTTCGGTGGCCATCGTCCTGGCGGCCCGGCATCCGCGGCTGGTGTCCCGTCTGGTGCTCGTCGACGCCAACCTCGATCCGCTCACGGCGGAGCCCGGTGGCGGAGGCAGCCGGGGCATCGCCGCGTACTCCGAGGAGGAGTTCCTCTCCGGCGGCTGGGAGGAGGTCGGCGAACGGGCCGGGGCGCACTGGTGGTCCACCATGCGCCTGGCCGGCCGGGAAGCGCTGCACCGCAGTGCCACCCACCTCGTGCGCGGGACGTCGCCGACCATGCGGGAGCTGCTGCTGGAGCTGGCCGTCCCGTGCACCTACCTGCTGCCGGAGGCCGACGGTCCGCTCCCCGGCGCCGACGCCCTCACCCGGGCCGGGGTGCAGGTCGTCGCCGTCCCGGACTGCGGGCACAACATCATGCTCGACAATCCGACGGGCTTCGTACGGGCCACCGCGGCGGCACTCACGCCACCCAGTGGGGCCGACGGGCCGCGGACGGAACGGTGAGGTCGTCGGCGAGGGCGGTGGCCATGCGCTGGACCGCCTCGCGCAGGGTGTCCGGCGGCGTGGTGTAGGGGATGCGCAGGCGCTGTTCGAAGAGGCCCGGGTCGGTGGCGAAGTAGGCACCGCTCTCGATCCGGACCCCGTGCTCCAGCGCCCGTTCCGCCAGCGCCGAGGCGACCGGCCGGCCCAGGTCGACCCAGAGCGACAGGCCGCCGGGCGGCAGGCGCCAGGTCCACTGCGGGGTGTGCTCGGCCAGCGCCGCGGCGAGGGCGGCGCGTTGCCGGCGCAGCTGTTCCAGGCGGTCCGGCAGCAGTTCCTCGGCCTGCGCCAGCAGGGTGAGGGCCAGCAGCTGGTCCACGACGGAGCCGCCCATGTCGGTGGCGACGCGCTGGCCGGCGAGTTCGGTGACCAGCCGGGCGGGGGCCCGCAACCAGCCGATGCGCAGCCCGCCCCAGTGGGTCTTGCTCATCGAGCCGAGGGTGATGACCTGCCCGGTTCCGGCGGGCGTGGCGTGCGAGGCGAAGGGCGGCGGGGCGGGCACGTCGAGGGCGAGGTCGGCCAGGGTCTCGTCGATGACCAGCCAGGTGCCGGCCCGCCCGGCCGCGCGCAGAATACGGACGCGTTCCCGCTCGGGCAGGAGACAGCCGGTCGGATTGTGGAAGTCCGGTATCAGATAGGCCAGTTGGGGCACGACCTGGCGCAGGGTGGACTCGATGATCTCGATGTCCCAGCCCTCGTCGGTCACCGGGACCGACACGGTACGGACCTGGGCGCGGCGCAGGGCATCCAGGGCGTTCGGGTAGGACGGGTTCTCCACCATGACCCGGTCGCCGGGCCGGCACAGCAGCCCGATGACGAGGGTGAGGGCGTGCTGGGCGCCGGAGGTCACCAGGATCTGTTCGGGAAGGGTGGGCAGACCGCGCCGGGTGAAGCGTTCGGCGATGGCGGCGCGCAGCTCCGGCAGGCCGTAGGGGTGGTAGCCGGGGGTCGGGGCGTGCTCGGCCAGTTGCGGGGCGATCTGGAGAAGGGCGTCGACGAGCGTCTGTTGCGGCAGCCCGGGGGCGGCCCTGGCCAGGTCGATCGCGGTGTCCTGCGGGCCGAGGAGCCGTGAAATCCCACGCGGGGTACGGCCCTCGGGCAGGTCCGTCCAGGTGCCCGAGCCCTGCCGGCTGCGCGCGTGGCCGCTCTCGCGCAGCAGGTCGTACACGGCGGTGATGGTGGTCCGGCTCGTGCCGAGCGCGACGGCCAGTTCCCGTTCGGCGGGGAGTTTGGCGTGCAGGGCGATACGGCCGTCGAGGATCAACGTGCTGATGGCCTGGGCGAGATGACGGTAGGCGGGCCGGGTCCCCGCCGGGTCGGGCAGCAAGGCGGCGAGCTGCCGGGCCCCCACGGTCCGGCCCGGCCGGGGCGCCCGGTCCGCGGGCCGGCACGGTCCTGCGTCCACCACACCATTCTCCCGCGATTGGCCGTGTTATCCGGGCCAATCACTCTACAGAGTTGCCGCATTGGCCCGGAGAGAGGCCTGGAAGCCAGGTGTGAAGACAGGCGCGGGGCCGTACGCGGAGACGTACGCACACGGCATCCGCGCACGGCAGGAGGCAGCGCCCATGCGGCAGGACATCACCACCACGGACCCGGACCGCCCTCAGGAGGCCCCGGCTCCCGCACCGCCCCCGTCGCCGTCCCCTCCCCCGCTCACCCATGTCCCCCTCGGTGAGCGCCCGTTGCGGCGCCTGCCCCAGCTGTTCCTCGGCCTCACCCTCTACGGCTGCAGCCTCTCCCTCATGGTGCGGGCCGGGCTGGGCCTCAATCCCTGGAGCGTGCTGAACGAAGGGCTGGCGGAGCGCACCGCCCTCAGCTTCGGCACCCTCACCGGTCTCGTCGGGGCGCTCGTCCTGCTCCTGTGGATCCCCCTGCGGCAGCGGCCGACGTTCGGCACCTTCGCCAACATCGTGGTGCTGGCGGTCTCGTCCGACCTCGGCCTCCGGCTCCTCCCCCAGCACCTCGGGCTCCCCGCCCGGATCGGCCTGCTCACCGGCGGCGTTCTCCTCAACGCGTTCGCCATCGCCGTCTACGTCGGCGCGCGGTGCGGACCCGGCCCGCGGGACGGGCTGATGACCGGCGCGGCCGCCGCCACCGGGCGCTCGCTCCGGCTGGTCCGGACGCTGATCGAGCTCACCGTGCTGGTCGTGGGGTGGCTGCTCGGCGGAAGCGTCGGTGCCGGCACCGTGCTGTACGCGCTGGCGGTCGGGCCGACGGCCCAGTTCTTCCTGCCCTGGTGCGCCTACCGGCGCCCGGCGGAAGGCGGCCGGGTCAATCCGCTGCCGCGCCCACACCCTCGCGGCAGGCCGGGTGGCCCCAGCCGTCCGGGTTCTTCGCGATGGGTTCGCCGGCGGCGTACGGGCGTCCGCAGCGGCAGCGGCCGGGGAACTTGGCGTTGAGCGTCCGGCCGGAAGTGCCGGAAGTCCCGGACGTGCGGCGGCGCGGCGAGGAGGCCGTTTTCGCCGCGGGCCCGGAGGCGGCCCGGCGGCGGGTGCCGGCCGGCCGGACGCTGTCCGGTGCGGCCGGCGGCTCCGGCGACCCGAGGGCGCTGCCGGCGGCTTCCTGGACGGTCGCGGCCTGGCTGGCGGCGCGGTCGGCGAAGTCGTTGAGCCGGTCGCCGTCCACCTGGTGCGCGGGCACATAGCGGAATTCCACCGTGCGGCCGGTGAGCAGTTCGTCGATGCGGACGACGAGTTCCTGGTTGGCGACGGGCTTGCCCGAGGCGGTCTTCCAGCCCTTGCGCTTCCAGCCGGGCAGCCAGGTGGTGACGGCCTTCATCGCGTACTGGGAGTCCATCCGGATCTCCATCGGTACGGCCGGGTCGGTGGCCGTGAGCAGGCGTTCCAGTGCCGTGAGCTCCGCGACGTTGTTGGTGGCGGTACCCAGCGGACCGGCCTCCCAGCGGACGACGGTCTCCCCGGCATCGGCGAGGACCCAGGCCCAGCCCGCCGGTCCGGGGTTTCCTTTGGAGGCGCCGTCACATGCGGCGATCACGCGTTCAGCCATGCCGCGATCATGCCAGGCGAGCGGCCGCGGGGCGAAGTCGCGCAGGGTGCGGTGATCGCTCCGCGGGGGGCGACGCCGGGCGCGGTGCGGTGGCCGCTCCTAGGCTGGTGGAACGGAGGGTTCCGCCGCTCGGCGAAGGCGTCCGGCGGGCGAACGAGGGAGTGCGGTGGGTCCGCGCACCGCGAGGAACGGGGGAAGCCCCCATGACCTACCGCTTCAGCGCGAACGACCAGTTCAACTACGAGATCCTGCTCGCGCTGGGCTCCGCATGGCGGCGGGGCGCGGACGTGGGCGAGGTGCTGTCCACCGCCGCGACCCTCGCCGCGGACGGAGGCGACCGGAGCGGCGACGAGAACGGCGGCGGGAAGAGCGAGGAAGAGGCCTGGGTGCGGGCCTGGGGCGGTCTCGGCCGTGCGGTCCGCGAACAGGCGGAGAAGTGCGCCGCCCAGGGGCGGGCGGTCAGCGCGCGGGACGCGTACCTGCGGGCGGCCGGATACTTCGGCATGGCGATGGTGGCGGTCGATGCCTGCCCCGACCCGGAGGCCCGGCTCCGCGAGCTCTTCGCGGAGCACCGCACCTGCTTCGGCCGTTTCGCGGCCGCGGGGGATCCGCCGGCCGAGCGCGTGACGATCCCGTACGAGGACCGCACCATGCCCGGCTATCTGTTCGGCCCGCCGGACCGTACCGGAGCGCTGCCGACGGTGATCGTCAACAACGGCAGCGACGGCCCCATCTCGACCGCCTGGACACTGCTCGGCGCGCCCGCGGTGGAGCGCGGCTACCGGGCCCTGCTGTTCGACGGGCCCGGCCAGCAGTCCCTGCTCTTCGAGCACGGAGTCACCTTCCGCCCCGACTGGGAGCAGGTGATCACGCCGGTCGTCGACTTCCTGACCGCGCGCGCCGACGTCGATGCCCGGCGGCTGGTCCTCGCCGGGATCAGCCAGGCCGGTTACGGGGTGCCCCGCGCGCTCGCCTTCGAGCACCGCATCGCCGCCGCGGTCGCGGACCCGGGGGTCGTCGAGGTGGTGGCGAGCTGGTGGCCGCATCTGGGCCCTGACCTGCGCGCACTGTGGGAATCCGGCGACCGCGAGGCGTTCGACCGCATCCTGTACGAGGCCATGGCGGAGTCCCCGGCGCTGGCCGCCAGGTGGCGCTGGCGGGCCAAGCCGTACGGCATCGAGTCGCCCTTCGACCTCCTCACCGAGGTCTCCCGGTACACCGTGCTGCCGGTGGCCCACCGGATCACCACCCCGCTGCTCATCACGGACCCCGAGGGCGAACACTTCTGGCCCGGCGCATCGGCACGCCTCCACGACGCCCTGCCGGGCCCCAAGGAACTGATCCGCTTCACGGAGGCCGAAGGCGCCCACCTGCACTGCGAACCGCTGGGCCGGGCCCGTTTCGAGCAGCGCGTCTTCGACTGGCTCGACGAACGGCTGGGCGTCGATTCCGGGGCCGGGCTGGCGGGGCGGGGCAGCCCCCTTGAAGAAGAAAGGAAATTTTCCTGAGCCTCTAGGCAGGGGCTGCCGGGCGTAGCACCATCGGCCGTAGAGGGCCCGGCCCGAACCCGCTCCGGCCGCCCCCTCCCGACACAGCACCCGACAGGTCGGCCGAGGCCGACGTTGCTCCACCCTCTCGACATTCCCCACTGTGAGCGCACCGGCGCCGGTGTTCGACACCGCGGCACCCGACGCGCCGGTGCCGGAATCGACACCATCATGAGACTGCTCGCTGAGCGACGGCCGGACGTACAGGCCCGCTCGGACACCCTTCGCTCTCCCCCGCTCGGCGCGGACCTCGGTCTGCTCCTCCTGCGCCTGTCCTTCGGCCTGCTCATGGCCGGCCACGGCGCCCAGAAACTCTTCGGCTTCTTCGGCGGCTACGGGCTCGGCGGAACCGGCAAGGCGTTCGCCGGACTCGGCTTCCACCCGGGCACGTTCTACGCGGGTCTGGCCGGAGTCTCCGAATTCCTCGGCGGGCTCGGGCTCGCGGCCGGTCTGTTCACGCCGCTCGCCGCGGCGGCCGTCATCGGCGTGATGATCAACGCGATGATCCTCGGCGTACCCAAGGGGCTCTGGTCGACCGGCGGCGGCATCGAGTACCCGCTCTGCATCGCCGCCGTGGCACTCGCGATCGCGGCGATCGGCCCGGGCCGCTTCGCGCTCGACAGACCGTTCCGGTGGCGGGACGGTGGTCTGGGCTGTGCCGCCTTCGCCCTGGGGGTGGGGGGACTCGGCGCCGCACTCATACAGCTCCTGGGCCTGTGACGGCGCGGGAGAACGGCGGGGGCACCTTCCGCTTCCGGCACCGAGCCGGCCCGCCCCGCCGCCCCGGACCGTGGACGGTCCTATGCTGAGCCCGATGTTCGCACCCGAAGGTCCCACGTTCCGTGAACTCGCCGTTCAGGCACTGTCGTCCGTCGAGCACGGCTATGACCTGCTCGCGCCGAAGTTCGACCACACGCCGTTCCGGACGCCGGACGCCGTGCTCGCTCCCGTGGCCCGGGCGCTGCGGGAGCTCGGTCCGTTCGGCAGTGGCCTCGATCTGTGCTGCGGTACGGGCGCGGGCGTGGACGTCCTGCGGCAGGTGTGCCGGGAGCGGGTGACCGGGGTCGACCTCAGTGCGGGGATGCTCGCGGTGGGCCGTGCCCGGGAGACGGCGGCCGACCGTGCGCCGCGGGTGCAATGGGTACGCGCGGATGCCCGGGCGCTGCCGTTCGGGCCGGTCTTCGACCTCGTGGTGAGCTTCGGCGCGTTCGGGCACTTCCTGCCGAGGGAGCGGCCCGGGCTGTTCGCGCAGGTCCACTCCGTGTTGCGGCCGGGCGGCCGGTTCGCCTTCCCGATCGCGGCACCGTCCCGGCCGGGGTCGGCCGGGTACTGGATGCTGGCGGCCTTCGACGCGGCGATGCGGGTCCGCAATGCGCTGTGGCGCCCGCCGTTCGTCATGTACTACCGGCCGTTCCGACTGGGTGCCGTCCGCACGGAACTGGCCCGCGCCGGCTTCACCGTGCGGTTGCACGCCCTGCCGGAACTCGGCCGACGCCCGGACGGCAGCCCCCGCTGCCGTCTCGTGGTGGCCACCCGGACCCGGCCGGTATGACGCGTCGGGCCCGTCGTCGCCCACCGTGTGCGTCGACGGGCGTGGGCCGCTCCGGCCAGGGAAGCGGCCCACAACTCCGCGTCACATCAGGGGAGTTGGCAGGCCGCGCACAGTCGTTGCAGCGTGGCCCGCATGCCCGCGCGGTTGCGGGTGGCGCGTCGGCGGGCCGGGGTGCCGGTGAAGAGCAGGCCGAGCGTTTCGGCTGTCCGGGCGCGCCATCCGCCGCGGCGGTGGTCGGTCCAGTACTCGGTGACCCGGGTTCCGCTGCCGTCCGCCGTCGGGGCGAAGCGGTAGCCCCAACGGGCTATCGGCAGCCCGAAGGCGGCGACGTCGAAGGCGAACTCCCGGCCGGGTTCGTCGACCACGATCCGGCAGTGGGTGAACCACACCCAGCCGGCCCGGCGGTTGAACCCCACGAACCGGTCACCGCGCCGCCACACCCCGATGACTTCCGGACTCCACTCCTTCATCCGCCGGAGGTCCGCGACGGCCCCGTAGAGGACGTGCGGCGGGGCGGCGCATTCCAGGGATTCCTCGACGGTCCATTCGCGTGCGGTCATCGTCCGGCTCCTTCGTGCGCCGTGCCGGCCGCGGTGGTGGGGGCGTGGGTGCGGGCGGCCACGACCGTGGCGGCGTCGAGGATCTGGCGCGTGACGGCGGCGGTGTCGGACAGGACGGAGAGGTGTCCGCAGCCGGGCCGTACGACGAGGCGGCCGTCCCGGCAGGCCGCCAGGAAGCGGCGCTCGTCGCGGCGGAGCTGATCGCGGGCGCCGTTCACCAGCCAGACCGGGCCCGGGTAGGCCGCGAGCAGGGACACCGGGTCCATTCCGCAGACGCCCTCGATGATGCTCGGCATCAGCTCGCTGCTCAGACCGCCGGCGACCATGGCCTCGGCCAGCGGGGCGGGGAGCGCACGGCGGAAGGCGTAGGCGCTCAGCCGGTTGGCCCGGTCGGGGTGCCTGCCCGCGAGGCGCGCCGCTGCGCGGTAGGCGGTGCGGAGCAGACCGCGGGGCACGGCGGTGCAGCCCATGGCCATCAGCCCGCTGACGCGTTCCGGGTGGCGGGCGGCGGTGGCCGTCGCGACATAGCCGCCCAGGGACAGACCGATGAGCATCGCCCGGCCACCGACCTCGTCGATGGCGTCGGCGACCGCCGTCACGGCGCCGGGCAGGGTGAACGGTTCGCCGCGCCGGGAGCCGTGGCCCGGCAGGTCCGGTGCGACCACCGGATGACGTGTGCCGATGGCCTGCATCACGGGGTGCCACATCGTGCCGCTCACGCGCATGCCGTGGACGAGGACGAGGGGCAGCCCGGCGTGTGGGGGTGGTGTCATGTCCGGCACCGTAACAGGAAATGCAACGCAACGTTGCGTTGTTTTTCGCTGCTAGGCTTCGACCATGAGCGGAAGTGAGCGGCAGGGCGGAAGTGAGCAGCGCGGTGGACGGGACGAGCGGACCGGGCGCGCCGAGGGAAGGCGGGCCGGTGGGCCGCGGAAGGCGCAGGAGATCTTCGACGCGACGCTGGATCTGCTGGCGGCACACGGTTACGAGGGGCTGACCATCGAGGGCGTCGCCCAGCGGTCCGGCGTCAACAAGACCACGATCTACCGCTGGTGGCCGTCCAAGGGAGCCCTCCTGGGTGCCGCGCTGATCGGCGCGCGGCGGCTCGATTTCGCACTGCCCGACACCGGAAGCCTCCAGGGCGATCTGGTGGCCCTGCTGGAAGCGATCGTCGCCCTGCTGACCGCACCGCCGTCCAGCGACATCGCGGTGGCCACGCTGGGCGCGGTCACCCACAGCCCCGAACTCGCCGTCCACGTAAGGGAGTTCTTCGCGGACCGGCTCGCGCGCGAGCTGCCGGTCTTCGAGCGTGCGGTGGCCCGCGGTGAGCTCGCGGCGGACGCCGACCCCACGCTCCTGGTGGATCTGCTCGCCGGCGCCGCCTGGTTCCGTCTGACGTTGCGCCAACTCCCGCTGGACGAGGCCTTCGTGTCCCGCACCGTCCGTACCGTCCTCAAGGGGGCGGCCACTTCGGATCCCCGTTAAATGGTCCGTTGCACCCTCAACTACAACTTTGCGAATCCTTGGTGTAGTTGACTCACTTTTCACACCAGTCTCAGACGCAACAGCGACGGACACGGAAGAAAGACACGAGGAGCGGGCGCGCATGTACACGTGGAACCGGCGGAAGAGCGAGCGGACCAGCGGCGGCATACGGTCGGTGGGCCGGGGAGCGGCACTCTCCGCGGTGGCGCTGGGACTGGTGACCGCGATGGCCGCACCGGCCGTCGCGGCGGACGACCCGACGCGCGAGCAGCTCATGGCGGACTGCGCCTCCGGCGCGGGCAAGTGCAGCTTCAACGAGCCGGTGCTCGGCAAGGCGTACCTCGGCGACTTCCACCAGGTCTCCGACTCGCTCTTCAACTGCAGCACGTCGGACGCCACGCAGTCCATGGGCTGGTCCGACACCGTGGGGTCGACGGACTCCGCGGGTGTCTCGGTCACCGCCGGCGGCAACATCGCCGGTCTGATCGACCTGAGCGTCACCGCGACGTACAGCCACACCTGGTCCAGCTCGCACACCGAGAACAGCTCCCTCACCATGACGGTCAAGCCCGGTGAGGTCGGCTGGATCTCCCGCGCGCAGGTCATGCAGACGGTCTCCGGCACCTGGCAGACGCACTACGACAGCCCCAAGTGGGGCCACTACTACTGGTTCGTACCGGACACCGTCACCGGTCCCGCGGCCAACGGGACGGACGGGCAGAGCAACGCGGTGACGGTCAAGACCCGCAAGATGACGGCCGCGGAGAAGGCGTCCTGCGCCACCGGCGGCAAGCAGGGGCGGGCGTTCGTGGCGCAGCGCTGACGCCCGCGCCGGTGCCGCCTCCCGGACGACGGGAGGCGGCATACCGCGAGCGGCCCGGCGGGCGGAAGCGGCCGGCGTCCTACGGCTGGTCCAGGACCTCGGCCGCCTTCGTCCTCGGGCCTCCGGCATCACCGGTGTTGAGCGTGCCGGCCGGTTCGAGCAGCAGGATCGCGGTCTCCTCGTCCGCCACCGGGCAGTGCTCGACGCCGCGCGGCACGACGAACAACTCGCCGGGGCCGAGGACCACATCGCCGTCCCGCAGTTGGAGGGTGAGCCGGCCGCTGATCACCAGGAACAGTTCGTCGGTGTCCTCGTGGGTGTGCCAGACGAACTCGCCCTTCAGCTTGGCGAGTTTGACCTCGTAGTCATTGAGATCGGCCACCTTCTTCTGTGACCACAGGTCGGAGAACTGCGCGAGTTTGTCCGCGAGATTGATCGCGACGGGAGCCTTGGGCATACCGGTCCTTCCTTACCGCATATCGGCCCGGACCGTTCGCATCCGGGCTGGTGACAGCCTCGCGGACGCCGCGCTCGCCGGTCTTGTACGTTCCTGACATGACTGCAGACCGGCCCCCGTCCGCCTCCCGGCCCCGTACGCCGGTCCACCCGCCCCGTACGCCGATCGACCCGCCGCGTACGCCGGCCGCCCCGTCCCGTACGTCGGTCACGGCCTGGCGGCCCTCCGTGCCGGGCATCACCGAAGTCCTGCACGCGCACTTCACCGACCACGCCTACCCGGCGCACACCCATGACACCTGGGACCTGATGATCCTCGACGACGGAACGGTCGACTTCGCGCTCGACCGCGACCGTCATGGCGCGACCGGCACCGGCACGGTCGTCCTGCTGCCTCCCGGTGTCCTCCACGACGGCCGGACGGTGACCGCGACCGGCTTCCGCAAGCGGGTGCTCTACCTCGACACCTCCGTGCTGCCCGAGCGACTGACCGGCCGCGCGGTGGACCAACCGTTGCTCGACGACGCCCTGTTGCGCCGCCGCATCCACCAGCTGCACACGGCCCTCGGGCCGGCGGGCGACCCGTTCGAGGCCGAGTCCCGGCTGGCGTTCATCCGGGAGCGGCTGCACGGGCACCTCGCCGACTGGCGGCCGCGTACGCCCGGCCGGGAGGGAAGCCGCCTGGCCGCCGAGTTGCGGGAGTTGCTCGACGCACGCCTCACCACCGGCCTCTCGCTGCAGGAGGCCGCCACCACCCTGCACGCCCACCCGACCCATCTGATCCGCTGCTTCAAACGGGCCTACGGGCTGCCGCCGCACACCTATCTGACCGGCCGGCGGATCGAGCGGGCGCGGCGGCTCCTGCTCGACGGCCGACGGCCGGCCGCGGTCGCGGCGGCGGTCGGCTTCCACGACCAGGCGCATCTGAACCGGCACTTCACCCGGCACATGGGCACGACGCCGGCCCGGTTCGCCACGGGGGCGACCGGCGCACGGCAGCAGGTCAGGTGCCCGTAGTGGTGGCCTCGAAATCGCGGACGAAGCGGGTCAGCAGGCCGGCCAGGGCGACGCGGTCCTCGGTGGACCAGCCGGCGGTGGACTCGGCGATGACCCGGCAGCGGAAGCCGCGGATCCGCGCGAGGACATCCCGCCCGTCCTGAGTGGGGACGAGCAGCGAACGACGGCCGTCCTGCTGATCCGCCGCGCGCCACAGGAGCCCGGCCTCGACGGCCTGCGCGGCCAGCCGGCTCGCCCGCGGCTGGTCGACGCCGAGCAGCGCGGCGGCCTCGGTCACGGTCGGCGCCGCGCCCTGCCCGGCGGCGGACGCGACCACGTCGAGCAGCTCGAAGACCGCGTCAGGCAGTTCGCCATGACGGTCCGTCCGCTCACCGCGCCGCTCCCCCAGCCGGGCCAGCGCACGACGCTGCCGCGAGCGGTGCAGCGCGACCACGGCGCTCTCGATGTCCGCCACTTCTTCCGGAATGCGGTTGCCGCCCATCTGCCCTCCCTGCATAGTGACTAACAACTGCATGTGAGTTTACATGCAAATGACTACCGCAAGCCCTCCCGCATGCCCGCATGCCCGCATGCCCGCATGCCCGCATGCCCGCACCGAAAGGAACTCCCCCATGGACCTCCTGGACCGCCCCCAGCCCGAACGCCCCCTCGGCTACTGGCTCACCCACCTGCACAACCTGCTGGAGACCCACTTCGCGGCCACCCTCGACGACCTCGGGCTCAGCCGTCGGCACTGGCAGGTCCTGAACACCTTCAGCCGTGCCGACCGCACCACCCACGACGACCTCACGACGGCCCTCGCGCCCTTCTGGACGAACGGTGAACCGGAACTCGACGGCCTACTGGACGAGTTCGCGGCCCGCGGCTGGACCCGTCGCGACGCGCTTCCCGGCCTGACCCTCACCGACGCGGGCCGCGCCGTGCACGCGGAGGCGGCGGCACGCATCGCCAGCGCCCGTACCACCGTGATGACGGGCCTGACGCCGGAGCAGTACACCGAGGTGATACGCATCCTGTCGGTGATGGCGGACAACGTCGCGGCGGACCTTGCCGCCCGCGCGCCTGAGGGGGCATGACCCAGGCATTTACCAGGCGTTTCCCAAGCCCGCACTTCGGGCCGTACCGACCGGTGGAGGACTGCCTTTCGGCCAACTCGCCGCGCCTACAGGTTTGTTGCGCTGCGTGGCTGCCTACAAGTCCCGCCATGACGGATGGGCGGGGCGCGGTGGACGGCCGGGTGCCGGTGGCCGGGGCCGAGGTGCTGGGCGCCGCGCGCCACGAGGGGCTGGACGAGCGGGGCTGTCACCTCGTGCACCACGGCTGAGCGTCTTCGCGTTCCACCCACCCACGGCGTTCGAGGACTACGGGGGCTCCATGACATCGCTGCGATCGGAAGCGCGGTCCGCCCCCGCGCCGAAGGTGCTCGTCACCGATCTGGACGGCACCCTGCTCGGCGGTGACCGGGTGGACCGGCGGCGGTTGCGGGCGGCGCTGGACCGGCACCCCGAGGTGACCGTGGTGTTCGCCACCGGCCGCTCGCTGGCGTCCGTCGAGCGGATCCTGGCCCGGGACCCGCTGGTCCCCCGGCCCCGGTGGATCATCGCCGACGTCGGGGCGAGCGTGATCGACGGATCGGACCGGAGCCGCGTCGACGTGGTGCAGAACCAGCTGCGCGAAGGCTGGCCGGGACACCGGCGGGTGCGTGAGCGGATGGCGCGGTTCCCGGAGCTGGCGTACCAGGAGGGAGTGGTCCAGGAGGGCCGCTGCTCGTTCTTCCTGCGCCCCGGGCAGCTCTCCGACGACATCACCGCTGCGGTAAGGGAGTTGGGCTGCGGATGGACGTACTCGGCAGGGCGGTACTTCGATGTGCTGCCGACCGCGGCGAGCAAGGGCCGGGCGCTCGCCCTGCTCGCCCGTAAGCTCCAGTGGTCCATGGAGTCGGTGCTGGTGGCGGGCGACTCGCTCAACGATCTGTCGCTGTTCGAACTCGGCGCCCACGGCGTCCTGATGAGCGGGGCGGAGCCGGATCTGCGGGAGCGGATCCCGGACCGCGCCGAGGTGTACCGTCCGGACCGGGCCGGCGCGGCCGGCATCCTCGCCGCCCTGGAAGGCCTGGGCTGGGTCGAGCGTACGCACGCCGTGGTGGTGGGGTACCACCGGCCGCCGGTGCGCTGGGCCGACGGGCGGTGGCGGCGGCCGGTGAGCCCCAACGGCGTACTGCCCACCCTGCAGGGCCTGTTCGGCGCCGACGTGCCGGACGGGGTGTGGGCCACCGCGCTGGTCGAGGACGGCACCGCACCGCACACCGCTCCCGGGCCCGTACGCCCGCACCGCACCGGGCTTCCGCTGGCGTTCCTGCCGGTGGACGGCGAGGAGTGGAACCGGTACTTCCACCGCGCCTGCAAGGAGACGCTGTGGCCGGTACTGATGTCGCAGCCCGGCCGGATGCGGTACAGCGCCGCGGTCTGGCGCCACTACGAGCGGTTCAACGCCCGCTTCGCCGACCACCTCAGCGCCCATGCGGCTCGTGACGCCACGGTCTGGCTGCACGACTACAACCTGTGGCTGGTGCCCGGCATGCTGCGCGCCGCGCGCCCGGATCTGCGGCTCGGGCTGTTCCACCACACGCCCTTTCCGCCGCCGGACGCCTTCGACCGGCTGCCGACCGCGGGGCAGCTGCGCGACTCCCTGGCCTGCCTGGACTGGGCCGGGTTCCACACCGAGGCGTTCGCCGGCCGTTTCCGGCAGGTGCTGGCCGGCGCCGCGCGGATGCCCCGTACGGGTGTGCATCCGCTGGGCATCGACCGGCGGGCCGTCGAAGAGCTGGCCCGCGCGCGCAGCCTCCGCGCCGGTGCGGCCCCTGGCGGGCCGGCCCTGATCCTGTCGGTGGAGCGGCTCGACTACGCCAAGGCGCCACTGGAGAAGGTCCGGGCGATCGGCGCGCTGTGCTCACCCAACGCCCGTCATTGTGCGGCGAGTTGGTGTTCCGACTGGTGTGCCCTCCGCCGGAGCCCGGGATCCGGATCCATGACGCCACCCGGGCGGCCCTGGAGCGGGCCATCGATGAGGTCAACGACCGCTGGCGCAGGGGCAGTTGGCGACCGATCGACTACCTTCCGCGGGCCCTGCCGTTCGCCGAGGTGGTCGACCACTACCTCGCGGCGGAGGTGTTCTGGGTGGCCTCGCTGCAGGACGGGATGAACCTCACCGCGAAGGAGTTCGTCGCAAGCCACGCCGCGACCGGCCGTTCCGGGGTCCTCATCCTCTCCCGGCACACCGGCGCGGCCGCCCAGCTCGGCGCCGCCGCGCTGCTCACCGATCCGCGCTCACCACAGGACCTCGTCGACACGCTGCACCGGTCGCTGACCATGACACCCGGCGAACGCGCCGCCCACCTCGGACGCCTGGCGGCGCTGCTCGACGATCCGCCGCCCGCCCGCTGGGCCCGCGACATCCTCACGGCCATCCACGAGGCGGCGGAGCCCCGTAAGTCCCGGCCGCAGTATCTGACATGACGGAGCGTCAGTACAGCACCGATGCCGATTCCGGCCCGGCATCGATGCCGGCCTGACCGAATTTCCGACCTCACTCAGGGTGCACGGACACGCACAGCGGGTATCACCCCTGCGCACCACTTCTCCGCACCACTTCTTCGCACCCTCCCCCTTTTCTCGCTCCACTCCCCCTTCGCGCCCCTACCCCTCCGCGCCCCCGGGAGCCGCTCATGAAGCACACCCACCCCCAGCCCGGCGACATCGGGCTCACCCGCATCAACGGCGTCACCGGCCGGCTGATCCGCTTCGGACAGTGGATCAACGGCGACGGCTTCGCCGACTACGAACACGCCTTCCTGGTCCTGCCCGACGACCAGCTCCTGGAGGCCGAACCGGGCGGGGCACGCATCCGGCCGCTCGCCGAGTACGACGGCGCCGAGGTGCTCTACGTCTGCCCGAAAGGACTCACCGAACGGCAGCGCGCGGCGATCTGCCGGGCCGCCACGCGCTATGTCGGCGTGCCCTACAGCTTCCTCGACTACCTCGCGATCGCCACGCACCGGTTCCATGTGCCCGTTCCGGGCCTGCGCCGCTATGTCGCCAGCACCCGGCACATGATCTGCTCCCAGCTCGTCGACCAGTGCTACCAGGACGGCGGGGTGCACCTCTTCGCGGACGGCCGCTGGTCCGGCTATGTGACACCGATGGCGCTGCACACGCTGCTGGCCACCGACTGAGCGGGCCGACGACCGGCCGGGGGCGACGGTGCGTTCCGTGCCGCCGTCGCCCCCGGCCGTGTCCGGGCCCGTCGACCGGCCCCGTCACGTGCCGGGCTTGCGTCCGTAGACGTAGACGTCGTCGCCGGTGCGCAGCAGGGACCAGTACTTCGCGGCGTCGCCGCTGCGCATGTTGACGCAGCCGTGCGAGCCGGGGGCCGACCAGACGTTGCCACTGATGGAGTGGAAGGCCTGGCCGCCGTCGAAGAACTGGCTGTAGGGCATGGCCACGTGGTAGAGCGTCGAGACGTGGTGCAGATGGCGCCAGTAGATCTTCTTGGCGCCGGTCCGGGTCTCGTACCCGTCCCGGCCGCTGCGGATCGGCACCGGCCCGTACACCAGCCGGGAGCCGTCCTGGATCCAGCTGAGCTGGCGGGTGAGGTCGACGCAGGCGATACGGCCCCGGTCGGTCGGGCAGTGGCGGTCCTTGTTCGGGTGGTGGCCGGCCGCCCGCTGCTGGGCGACCAGCTTCATCACTCCCCAGGTGACCGGCCCGGCGTAGCCGATGTTCGGGGTGATGCCGTGGCTGGTCTGGAAGGCCCGGATCGCGCGGCAGTCGGCGGCCGACTGGCGGCCGTCCACGGGCAGTCCGAGGAAGCGCTCGGCCTGCTTCTGGTAGGGGCCGCGGGAGGCGGTGCAGGCGGAGGCCGCGGTGGCGGCCTGGGCCGGGGAGCCGAGGGCGACCGTCAGCGGAACGGTCAGCGTGGTGAGGGCGAGCGCGGCGGCGACCCGGCGTCCGGCACCGGCCCGCCGCGGTATGCGCCGTGGCATGCGCAGCGAGAATCGTCTTTTCATGCCCGGTAGGACTCTTTGCCCCACCCGCGGGTTGCAGCCGTGACCGACCCGAAATACCGGTTACGCCGGATCCGGCCGCCGGTGGCCACCGTGGTGGTGACGCGGACGGAGCGGCCTCCCACGATTCGTGCGCCGGGCTTGCGACGATGGGCGCGCCGCGGGGGGACTCCGTCGCCGCCAAGGAGGCAGTATGACCGCCAGCACGGACCTGCTCGTCGATGCCTTCGGCCGTGTCCGGGAGGCCGTCGAGGAGGCGGTCACCGGACTCGGTCCGGACGAGCTCAGCACCCGGCCCGAGGCCGACGCCAACTCGATCGGCTGGCTGGTCTGGCATCTGACCAGGATCCAGGACGACCACCTGGCCGGCGTCGCCGGCACCGAGCAGCTGTGGACGACGGACGGCTGGTACGAGCGCTTCGGCCTGCCGTTCTCCGCCGATGACACCGGTTACGGCCACTCCCGCAAGGAGGTGGCGGCGGTGAAGGACCTGAGCGAGGAGCTGCTGACCGGCTACCACGAGGCCGTGCACGACAACACGGTGCAGTATCTGGCCGGGGTCGCCGACAAGGACCTGAAGCGGGTCGTCGACCGGTCCTGGACGCCGCCGGTCACCATGGGCGTCCGCCTCGTCAGCGTGATCGCCGACGGTCTGCAGCACGCGGGGCAGGCGGCGTACGTGCGGGGGCTGCTGGGGTACTGACGGCCCCGCCGGTTCAGGTCCTCGGGGGCAGGCGGTGCAGCTCGACCTCGGTCAGCCGGCCGGATGCGACGACGACGGTCATGTACGTGCAGTACGGCTGGCGTCGGCGGTCGGTCGGGGAGCCGGGGTTGAGCAGGCGCAGCCGGCCGTCGGCGACCGAGTCCCAGGGGATGTGGCTGTGTCCGAAGACCAGGACGTCGAGGTCGGGGAAGCGGGCGGCGCAGCGGCGCTCCCGGCCCTGGGCGGGGCCGGTTTCGTGCACCACGCCGAACCGCAGGCCCGCCAGATCGGCGTGGGCCACCTCGGGCAGCCGGGCGCGCAGTTCCGGGCCGTCGTTGTTGCCGTACACCCCGATCAGCCGCCGGGCGCGGGCCTGGAGCAGGTCCAGGGTGGCGGTGTCGACCCAGTCCCCGGCGTGCAGGACGGCGTCGGCGCGCGGTACCTCGTCGAGCAGCTGGGGCGGCAGGGTCTTGGCGCGCCGGGGTAGGTGGGTGTCGGAGAGGAGCAGGAGTCGCACGAGGCGACGGTAGCCCTCCCCCGGCCGCCCGGCACGTCGGCGTGCGCCCCGCCTGTGCGCCCCGGGTCAGCGTTCCTGGGCGGTCGGCCGGACGGTGATCTCGTTGATCGCGACATGGGCCGGCTGGGTGATCATGAAGGTGAGGGAGCGGGCGATGTCCTCGGCCCGCAGCCAGCTCTCCTGCGGGACGCCGTGGGCCGCGGCGGCCTGGCCGTCGAGTGTCATCTCCGTGGTGGTCAGGCCCGGTTCGACCAGTCCGACCCGGACGCCGCGTCCGGTCACCTCCTGCCGCAGCGCTTCGCTGAAGGAGCACACCGCGTGCTTGGTGGCCGAGTAGACGCTGTTGTCCTTCCGGGGCACCCGGCCGGCGACCGAGCTGACGGTCACCAGATCGGCGACGCCGCGCGGGCCGTCGGCCGCGGCGCGGAGCAGATGCGGCAGCGCGGCGTGCGACATCCGCAGGACGGCGCGGAGGTTGAGGTCGACCATCCGGTCCCAGTCCTCGGGGTCGCTGGTCTCGACGGGGTTGCGTGCGCCGTAGCCGGCGTTGTTGACCAGGACGTCGAGCCGTCCGAAGCGTGCGACGGCCTCGTCGACGGTGCGCTGTGGCTGGGCGGGGTCGGTCAGGTCCGCGGCCACGGCCAGGGACGGGCTGCCGCCCAGCGCGTCGAGGGCCGCGGTGAGTTCCGTCAGCCGTGCGCGGCGGCGGGCGACCAGCGCGACGGAGGCGCCCGCGCGGGCCAGTGCCCGTGCGGTGGCCGCGCCGATGCCACTGGAGGCGCCGGTCACCAGTGCCACGGCGCCGGCCAGCGGTGCCCGGCCGGCACCGGCGGGCGGTACGGCGGTCCCGGCCCGGTCGCCGGCGCTGCTGTGGTCGGTCTCTCCGGTGTGCATATCGGCCGCTCCTCCTGGTCGTCGGGGTGAAGACCGTGCTGGTGGCTCGCGCGGGGACGTGATCGCCCGCTCGTGGGGCGAGCCTTGCCGGTCGCGCCCTGCCCGTACCCCTCCTCGGGGCGGATTCACCTGGGAGCGCCGTGGCGAGTGGTGTTGCGGCCCATGGGTGGTGCCCGGCAGGCATGGCGTGCCTGCCGGGCGCTGGGTTGCGGTGCGGGTCAGTGGGCGGCGAGTTCCAGCGGGAGGTGGTTGTGCTGGAGGAAGGACTGCAGGGTGCGGTCCCAGGTACGGGCGAAGCCCAGGGCGAGTTCGGTCGTGCCGCGGACCGGGAGCGGGAGGTGCCGTTCGGCGGCGAAGCCCATCATGCGGGCGACGGCGCGCCAGAGCCGGGCGTCGGTGGTGCGGCCGACCGCGGCGTGGTGCACGGCGAGCAGGTGGGCGGCGAGCTCGTCGCCCGCGCCGGCCGCGAACCGCCACCAGTACAAGGCGCTGTCCCACTTGTCGAGCGTGTAGAGGAGGCAGGCGAAGGTCCGTGCGCCGGCCGCGTCGTAGTCGGCCGCGAAGGCGCCCAGGGTGTCGATGTCCTTGGACCGGAGCACGACGTGGCACAGCCGCCGGGCCTCCGCGAGGACGGCCGCGGGCGGGACGCCGGGGTCGAGGAGGGGGGTGGGCCGGCGGCGCCGGCGCCCGCGGGCGGCTGCCGGGCGTACCGGCGCGGGACGGACGCCGCCGACCGGCCCGCGGGTGACGGCTTCGGGGTCCCGGCCGGTGCCGGCGGCGATGCGGGCGGCCAGCCGCTGGGTGAAGGCCACCGGGTCGTGGTCGGCGAACTCCCGGCCGATGGCTTCGGCCTGCCGGCGCAACAGGTCGAGTAGCAGGTCGTCGGGCATCACGCGTCCTCTCCGGTCCCGTAGGAACCGTTCGTCATGATCTCTTTGAGCCGCTGTAGGCCGATGCTGGTGCTGACCTTGGCGGCGCCCGGGGTGGTGTGCAGCCGCTCGGCGATCTGCTCGTAGGAGAGGCCCGCGAGGTGGCGCAGGCGCACGGAGTTGGCCTGCAGCGGCGCGGTGGCCTCCAGTTCGTCCAGGGCGAGGTCGAGCGGTTCGCAACTGCGCAGCTCCTGGAGGTAGGCGGTGTCCGGCGGGTCGGCGTAGGGCTGGACCCGGCTGTTGCGGATCTCGCGGCGGTAGAAGTCGGAGATCACGCCGTGCAGGATCGTGTACGTCATGGCCTTGGGGTTGACGTGGGCGAGGATGCGTTCCCATTTGACGTACATGCGGCGGCCGGCTTCCAGCGTGGCCTCCTCGGCGTCCCGGCGGTCCCGGAGCCGGGACGCGGCGACGGAAAGGAGGGCCTTCTGTTCGCGCTGGAAGAAGACTTCGAAGTCCAGTGGCAGATCGGTGGGGCTGGCCAGCGGAGAGTGCTCGTTCACCGGCTCTCCTCACAGGGGGAGCCGGCCGGTGACCGCAGCGGGGGTGGGATGAGGTCCGGGAACGCGCCGGGGTGCGGGCGGTACGGGCCGAGGGGGCCGCGCGGGCCCGGCCCGGCGTACGGACGGGCGGGGGCGTACGGGTGCTCCGTGCGGGCCTGCGAGGCGGTGCGGACCACGCGGCGGACAAGGGCGTCGAGTCCTGTGGCGGTCAACCGGTAGGCGCCGACCAGTGCCAGCGCGTACCAGGGCCATTCGTGCCGCAAGTGCTCCACGAGCCCTCCCTTCTTGTGAGGTGCAGCCCCGCTCCGCGTCGTTGCGGAGGGGGCGGAACGGAAAGGCGTTCCTGTCCCTCTCACCGATGGGAGGGGCCCTCAGGGTTAATCAGGCTGCGCACAGAATCAGCAGAAAGTGATCGATCAATTGCACACTGTGCTCCGACCTGCACTTTTGTTCATGCGACGTGATCAATGCCACATTGACGCGAGGTTTCATCACCGGTAACTAGCGTTCGAAACCTGGCCGTTGGGTTCGCGCCGAACGCGACGGTGCGTCAGCAGCACCGGATTCCCGGCCGATACGGGCGGTGGCCCGCACGCCCCGCGACCCGACGGGCCGTAGCACTGGCCAAAGGTCCGTGCGCGGTGCATGCGTGCCTGCGCAGCGCATGCACCAAGAGGTCCGGATGCGCTCGGCGGACACCCCCCGGGGCGGGTGAGTGATCGCCGGCGATCCCCGAGGGATGCGCCACGGCACGAGGGATGCGCCCCTGCCGGTCACCGCGGGTCCGCCCCCAACAGGCATGGCCGCTCCCCCACGGCAAGGGGGCAGGGCGGGCCGCGGCGGCGCTACCGCGCGCTCTGCCGAGCCGAACTCGGCGCATGGTTGTCTCTTGCCCGTCGAATTCAAGGCGCCGCACCGGGAATTGCCGACGAGGGCACGAGCACCTCGCACCACCGCCCTCGGCCGCGAAATCCGATATGGCGTCAGGTTCCCTGAACAGCCGCCAGGAAGCTGCGCGGCGGGCGAGGAGAGCAACGCATGGAATTTCCTCAGGTAACGGAATCGACCACCCGGGGTGAGTTCCGGGGCAACGGCGTCCGGGGCATCACGGCGGCGGCCGTCCTGCTGGCGGCCGGCGCGCTGAACGTGGCGGCCGAGCAGCCCGCCGACGCGATCAGCAGCGGCACCTGGGACCGGCTGGCCGGGTGCGAGAGCGGAGGGAACTGGCGGATCGACACGGGCAACGGATTCTCCGGGGGGCTCCAGCTCGCCCACCGCACCTGGCGCTCGTTCGGCGGCCAGGCGTACGGCTCACGGGCCGCGCACGCCACCCGCGCCCAGCAGATCCACGTGGCGGAACGGGTGTTGGCGCGCCAGGGCTGGGGGGCCTGGCCCGCCTGCTCGGCCCGGCTGGGACTCAACTCGGCGGCCCGGCACAGCACTCCACGGACCGGCACTGCGCACTCGGCACCCCGGCGGCACGTCCAGGCGCCGGCCCACCACCGGGCGCGGCACCCGCAGTTCCACGAGAAGCGCCACCACGAAAAGCGCTACAAGGCCCTTCGGCACCGGAGTACCAGCGGCTCGATCGTCGTCAATTCCGGCGACACGGTGAGCGGTATCGCCGCCGCCCACGGATTCCGCTGGCAGGAATTCTACCGGGTCAACCGCAAGGTGATCGGCGCGAATCCGGACCTCATCTTCCCGGGCACCCGGCTCGCCGTACCGCGCGCACACTCCGGCTCCGCCGAGTGAATTCGGTAGCTATCGAAGAGGGTTGGGAATTCCTGGACTCCTGGATTCCCGGCACGCCGGAACATCCGGGTGACCCGGCCGACCGGGTATCCGGATGACGCACGGTGAGGGTCGCAGGCCGTCCGTGGCGCCGCGGACGGCCTGCCCGCATGCCCGGCCGACGGCCGGGCCGGCAGGCGGACGTGTGCGAGCCGCGCCGAGGCGTGCGACCTCAGGCGGTCGCGTACACGCGGGTGGCGAACTCGGCGATCTGGCGGTCGCTGAGGTTCTTGGCGAGGTTCTGTTCGGTGATCATCCCCACCAGGCGGTGGCCACCGGCGACGTCGATCACCGGCAGACGCTTGATGTGGTGGTTCTCCATGGTCTTGAGGACCTCGTTGGCGTCCGCGTCGGCGTCGATCCAGTGCAGTTCCCCGCCCAGCGAACCGGCCTGCACGGTCGCCGGATCCACGCCTTCCGCGCAGCAGGTGATGACGATGTCGCGGTCGGTGACCATGCCCATGAGCTTGTTGTTGTCACCGCAGATGGGCAGTGCCCCGACCTCCAGGTCGCGCATCATCTTCGAGGCGTCCTGGAGCGATTCGTGCGCGCCGATACAGCGCACACCGCCGGTCATGATGTCTCGCGCTCGCAGCTTGCCGGCCATGATTCCTCCTGTCTCAGGAGCGTTGCTTGCCTCGCCCTTCGATGACACCACGAAAGGCCCCCCGACGCTTCCCGGGAACGGGCCCGGCCGCGCGGCCCCGGGCGTAGGGTCGGAGCCCGTGACGTCGAATCCCTTCTTCGAGCCGAGTGATCTTCCCTACGAGCTGCCGCCCTTCGCGCGGATCCACACCGATCACTATCCGCCCGCCTTCGCACGCGGCATGGCCGAGCAGCTGGACGAGGTCGCCGCGATCACCGGCCGGGCCGCGCCACCGACCTTCGAGAACACCGTGGAGGCACTGGAACGCAGCGGCGCGCTGCTGGACCGGGTGCGCCGGGTGTTCTTCAACAAGGCCGGGGCGGACACCGACGACGCGATCCAGGCGCTGGAGGCGGAGATCGCGCCCCGGCTGGCCGCCCATGACGATGCGCTGCTGCTCGACCCCGCTCTGTTCGCACGTCTCGACGCACTGCACGCCCGGCGCGAGCAGCTCGGCCTCGACCCGGAGCAACTGCGGTTGCTGGAGCGCCACCACACGCTCCGGGTCCGGGCCGGCGCGCGGCTCACGCCCGTACAGCAGCGGCGGTTGCGGGCGATCAACGCCGAGCTCGCGACCCTGTCCACGCGGTTCGAGCAGAACGTACGGGCGGCCACCGCCGACGCGGCGCTGATCGTGGACAGCGCCGCGGAACTGTCCGGACTCCCCGAGGACCAGATCGCCGCCGCGGCGGAGCACGCCCGGGAGCTGGGCCACCAGGGCCGGTTCGCGCTGGTCCTGAAGAACTTCACCCAGCAGACCGAGCTGGCCGCGCTGGACGACCCCGCGCTGCGGGAACGGCTGCTCGCCGCCTCCCTGGGGCGCGGCACGGACAGCAACGGTCCGGTCGCCGTCGCACTGGCCCGGCTGCGCGCCGAACGTGCCGCGCTGCTCGGCCATGCCAGCCATGCCGCCTGGGAGGTCGCCGACCGGACGGCCGGCACCACGGACGCGGTGGAGGAGATGTTCGCCCGGCTGACCGGGCCCGCGATGGCCAACGCCGAACGGGAGGCCGCGGCACTGGCCGAGGCGGCCGGGGTGCCGCAGATCCGCGCGGCCGACTGGCAGTACTACGCGGAACGGGTCCGCAAGGAGCGGTTCGACCTCGACGCGGCCGACCTGCGGCCGTACCTGGAGCTGGAGACCGTGCTGCGCGACGGGGTGTTCCACGCCGCCGGGCTGGTCTACGGGATCACCTTCACCGAGCGGCCGGACCTGGTGGCGTACCACCCGGACGCCCGGGTCTTCGAGGTGCACGACGCGGACGGCGGCCCGCTCGGGCTCTACCTCGGCGACTTCCACTCCCGCCCGTCCAAGCGGGGCGGGGCCTGGATGAACTCGCTGGTCCTGCAGTCCCGTCTGCTGGGGCAGCGGCCGGTGGTCGTGAACAACCTGAACGTCGCCAAGCCGCCGGCCGGCGAACCGGTGCTCCTGACCTGGCGCGAAGTCATCACGCTGTTCCACGAGTTCGGGCATGCGCTGCACGCGCTGTTCTCGGACGTCCGCTATCCGTTGCTGTCCGGAACCCAAGTGCCGCGGGATTTCGTGGAGTTCCCCTCCCAGGTCAACGAGATGTGGGCGGAGTGGCCCGAGGTGCTGGCGCACTACGCCCGGCACCACCGCACCGGCGAGCCGATGCCGGCCGAGCTGCCGGCCCGGCTGCGCGCGGCGGAGACCTTCGGCGCGGGCTTCCGGATGGTGGAGCACCAGGCCGCCGCGGTGCTGGACTGGGCCTGGCACTCACTGTCCGCCGGCGACGGCCTGCCGGGCGCGGACGAGGCCGGGGCGTTCGAGGCGGCCGCCCTGGAGCGCGCGGGCCTGGCGTCGGCGGCGATCCCGCCGCGGTACCGCACCGGCTACTTCAACCACATCTTCGCCCACGGCTACGCGGCCGGCTACTACGGCTACCGCTGGGCCGAGGTGCTGGACGCGGACACCGTGCGGTGGTTCCGGGAGAACGGGCGGCCGGTCCGCGAGAGCGGGGAGATCTTCCGCCGGGAACTCCTCGCCCGGGGCGACAGCGTCGACGCCATGGCGGCGTTCCGTGCGGTGGTCGGCCGCGATGCGGACATCGCGCCGCTGCTGGCCCGGCACGGTCTCGACGGTCCAGGAACGGACGGTCCCGGGACGGACGGTCCCGGCACGGACGGTCCCGGCACGGACGGTCCCGGGCTGGACGGCTGATCCGGCGGCCGCGGGCAGGTCCGGGCTGCTCAGGCGGCCAGGAACCGGTCCTGCCGCTCACCGCGCAGACGGCCCGCCGGGAGCTTGCGGCCGAAGGCGACCAGCAGCAGGTCCTGGGCACTGCCGGTGAGCGGGGTGCCGGTGCCGAAGGACCAGTCGAGGTCGTCGGCGTGCAGGGCGAGGCCGCGGAGGTCGGCGCCGAAGAACTTGGCGGACCGCAGGGTGACGTGGTCCAGCAGCACGCGCAGCCGGTCCTCGGGGACGCGGCGGTCGATCCCGAGGGCGACGGTGATGTCGAGGCCGTGCACGACGTCGTGGCCCAGCGCGGCGGCGATCCCGCCGACCGGCGGCTTCCAGGGGTGGTGCGCGTGCTCCCGCAGGAAGCCGGCGAGCTGCCGCGGGGTGGCGGCCGCCGCGTCCTTGCGGGCGAGCCGGTCGGCCATCTTGTTGATGTTCCCGCCGGACCTGAGGAGTTCGGCCGCCACCTTGGGCAGCGGGTAACGGAAGCCCATCGACATATGGGCCGCGACCTCGCGCACCCGCCAGCCCGCGCACAGCGTCGGCGCGTCCCACCGCGCGTCCGGCAGGCCGTCCAACAGGTCGGCCAGCTCCCGGCGTTCGGCCGCTATCGCCGCTTTGATGTCCATACCGTCAAGGATCTTGTTCCGTCGGCCATAAGTCCAAGAGCGGTTGGTTCTGCCTCCCAGAAGCGGTGGTTATGGGGGTGGCTAGGATCGCCGGCATGGAACTCCATCAGCTCCGGTACTTCGTCGCGGTCGTGGAGGAGGGCGGTTTCACCCGGGCCGCCGCCCGGCTGCATCTGGCCCAGCCGGGGGTGAGCGCGCAGATCCGGCAGCTCGAACGGGAGCTGGGGCAGCCGCTGTTGGACCGTTCGGGCCGCCGGGTGACGGTGACGGAGGTCGGCGAGGCGGTCCTCGGGTACGCCCGGACCGCGCTCGCCGCCGTCGACGGGATCCGGCACACCGTCGACGAGTTCACCGGGCTGCTGCGCGGCCGGGTCGCGCTCGGCCTGGTCTCGGGCGCCGCTCTCGACGCCTTCGAGGTGCCGGCCCTGCTGGCCGACTTCCACGACGCCCACCCTCAGGTGGAGATCTCCCTCACCGAGGACTCCTCGGAGCGGATGCTGGCCGCGCTGCACGGCGGGGAGCTCGACCTCGCGGTCATCGGCCTGGCCCAGGAGGAGCCGCCGCCGGGCATCTCGCTGCGGCTGGTGGTCGACCAGCCGCTGGTCGCCGCGGTGGCCCCGGGCGATCCGCTGCTCACCCCGCCGGACCGGACCGGCGTACCGCTGGCCGAGCTCCGGGGCCGTCCACTGATCAGCCTGCCGCGCGGGACCGGTCTGCGCGGGGTGCTGGAGCGGGCCTGCGCGCAGGCCGGCATCCGGCCGCGGATCGCGTTCGAGGCGGCGGCCCCGGCGGTACTGGCACAGCTCGCCGCGCGCGGGCTCGGGGTCGCGGTGATCCCGGCGCTGCCGCCGGCCGCCGCGGCCGAGTACGGGCTGCGTACGCTCCCCCTCACCGATCCGCGGCCCCGCGGCCGGGTCGCGCTGGCCTGGCGGACGGCGGGCCCGGCCACGCCCGCGGCCCGGGCGCTGCTCGACCGGCTGCGCACGGCCCTGCCGGTGCCGCCGGCCGCGGCGGACGGCGGGCCGTCCCGGGATCACCAGGGGCTGGGCGCGTAGTCCTTGAGGAAGCAGCCGTGCAGGTCCTCGCCCTGTTCGCCGCGGACGATCGGGTCGTAGACCCGGGCCGCGCCGTCGACCAGGTCGAGCGGGGCGTGGAAGCCCTCCTCGGCCAGCCGCATCTTCTCGGGGTGCGGGCGTTCGTCGGTGATCCAGCCGGTGTCGACGGCGGTCATGAGGATGCCGTCGGTCTCCAGCATCTCCCGGGCGCTGGTGCGGGTGAGCATGTTCAGCGCGGCCTTGGCCATGTTGGTGTGCGGGTGGCCGGGGCCCTTGTAGGCGCGGCTGAACTGCCCTTCCATGGCGGACACGTTGACCACGTACTTACGGCGCGCGGGGGATCCGGCGAGCGCCGGGCGCAGCCGGCTCACCAGCAGGAACGGTGCGGTCATGTTGCACAGCTGGACCTCCAGCAGCTCGACCGGGTCGACCTCGTCGACCCTCTGGATCCAGCTGTTGGTGGCGTGCAGGTCCGGTACGAGGCCACCGGCGTCGATCGCGGTGCCCGCGGCGATCCGGGCGGGGGTGGCGGAGCCGGTGGTCAGGGCGAGCGCGGTGACGTCGTCGGCGGTCAGTGCGCCGGGGGCGCCCGGGCCGGCGGTCAGCGCCGTGGGGGTGCCGCTGCCGAAGTGGCCGAGGACCAGGGAGGCGGGCAGTTCGCCGGCCGGCAGCGGCGCGGACTCGGCGGCGAGGAGCTGCCCGTACGCCTCGGGTGAGCGGCGCACGGTCTGTGCGGCGTTGTTGATGAGGATGTCGAGCGGGCCTTCGGCGGCGACCGCGTCGGCGAGCGCGAGGACCTGCGCCGGGTCGCGCAGGTCGATGCCGACGATCTTCAGCCGGTGCAGCCAGTCGCCGCTGTCGGGCATGGCCGTGAAGCGGCGGATCGCGTCGTTGGGGAAGCGGGTGGTGATCGTGGTGTGCGCGCCGTCGCGCAGCAGCCGCAGCGCGATGTACATGCCGATCTTGGCGCGGCCGCCGGTGAGCAGGGCGCGCCGGCCGGTGAGGTCGGTGCGGGCGTCGCGGCGGGCGCGGTTCTCCTTGGCGCAGTCGCGGCACAGCTGGTGGTAGAAGGCGTCGACCTCGGTGTAGCGGGCCTTGCAGACGTAGCAGGAGCGCGGGCGCTGGAGGATGCCGGCGATCTCCGTGCTGACGGAGCTGGTGAGGGCCAGGCCCTGGGTCTCGTCGTCGATCCGGTCGGGTGCGCCGGTGGCGGTGGCCGCGGTGACCGCCCGGTCGTTGGCCGTCTTCGCCGCCCGGGACTCCTGCCGCCGGCGCTGTTTGACCTTGCGGTAAATGCCGGAGGTGGCGCGGCGTATGGTGATCGCGTCGGGGTGGTCGAGCGGCAGCGCGTCCAGCTCTTCGAGCACGCTCAGGCAGATGGCCATGCGCTCCGCGTCGATGCCTGTGCCTTCGGCCCGGCCTGTTTCGGTCACCGTCATCGCCGCTGCCGCTTCCTGGATCGTGTGTTCGGTTGCTGTACCGGCGGAACTGTACGTAGCCGGGGCCCGGTCCGCCAAACCGGTGCGGGGCCCGGCACGCTCGCGCACCGGGCCCCGCACACCGCCGACGGACCGGTCAGTTCACCGCCTCATGGCTCAGTTCGATGTCGCAGTCGGTCTGCCCGGCCGCGCCCAGCCGCAGCGGGGTGGCGACCGGCGGGTACCCGCTGGCGATCACCGTGTAGTCGCCGCCGTCGAGGTCGGTGAAGACGTACTCGCCGTCCTGGCCGCTGGTGGCGGTGCCGATCACGTTGCCCGCCGGGTCGAGCAGGGTCACCCGGGCGTCGTCCACCGGGGCGCCCTGGGCGGTGCGGACGGTGCCGCGGACCTGGGCGCCGAGGGCCAGCCGGATCTCGTACCAGTTGCGGGTGCCGGCGGTGACCTCCACCTGGAGGGCGGACGGGCGGTGCTGCTCGGCGCTGACGGCCAGGGTGTAGCTGCCCGGGGTCAGTTCCCCGAAGGCGAAGCCGCCGTCCTGGCCGGCCACGCCGGAGGCCACGACCTCGCCGCGCACATCGGTCGCCACGACCAGCGCACCGGCCACCGGCTCGTCGCCCTTCTCCTCGCGGACCTCGCCGGCGAGCCCGGCGACGCCGCCGAGGACCAGGTCGTAGGCGAGCGGTGCGTCGCCGACCACGACGGTCACGGCCTGCGGCTGCCGGGCACCGGCGGAGGCGATCAGCACATAGGTGCCGGGGCCCGTGGTGGGCAGCGCGTAGCCGCCGTCGTCGGTGGTCTGCGTACGGCCGAGCTGCCGGCCGCCGACGCTGATCAGGGTGACCGCGGCGCCCGCCACCGGCTGCCCGGTGCCGTCGCGGACCGCACCGCGGACGGCCGGGCCGGTGGCGTCGGCCGCGGCGGTCGCCGGGGTGTGCGCCGGCACCGGTACGGCGTCGTCGGCCGGGGTCTTCTCGGGTGCGGCCGCTTCGGCCGGCTCGGCCGGTGCCTCGGCGGTTTCCGCGGCGGGCGGGGCCTCGCCGTTGGCCTCGGCCTCCGCCTGGGCCCGCGCCTGCAGTCCGGAGATCTGCCGCAGCGGCACCTCCTTGATGAACCACATCAGTACGAAGGCCAGCGCCACGACGACCGCGCCCATGAGGAACACGGTGTGCATCGAGTCCGCGAAGCCGCGCTTGAACGGCTCGGCGAGGCGCGGGTCGAGCTGCTGGATGAACGACGAATCGCTGAGCACGCCGGAGGAGTTGCCGTTGCCGGGGTGCTTGAGCATGTCCAGCACCGGCTTGTTGGCCGGGTCGCGCAGGACGGCGGGGTCGTGCAGCGCGGCCTGGAAGCGGTGCGTGCCCGCCGCCTGCCGGAACGCCGAGGCGATCTTGTCGCCGACGGTGCTGAACAGCACCGACAGGAAGATCGCGGTACCGGCCGTGGCACCCATCTGCCGGAAGAACGTGGACGAGGCGGTGGCCACTCCCATGTCCCGCGGCGGCACCGCGTTCTGCACCGCCAGCACCAGGGTCTGCATACAGCCGCCCAGGCCGAGGCCGAAGACGAGCATGTAGACCATGGTCTCCCACAGCGGGGTGTCCCACTGGACGCGGAAGTGGAAGAGCAGCATCGCCGCGATCATCAGCGCGGTGCCGACGATCGGGAAGACCTTGTAGCGGCCGGTCTTGGCGGTGATCTGGCCGGACGCGATGGAGGCGATGAACATGCCCGCCATCAGCGGCAGCATCTCCAGCCCCGACCGGGTGGGGCTGGCGCCCTTCACGATCTGGAGGTACTGCGGGATCATCAGCATCCCGCCGAACATCCCCATGCCGATCAGCACGGACAGCAGGCTGGTCTTGCTGAAGGTGCCGTTGCGGAACAGCCGCATCGGGATCAGCGCGTCCTCGCCGATCCACCGCTCCACGAAGATCCAGGCGATGATGCCGACCACGCCGATGACGTAACAGGCGATCGACCGGGACGAGTCCCAGCCCCACTCCCGGCCCTGTTCGGCGACGAGCAGCAGCGGGACGACGCCGACGGAGATGGTGAACGCGCCCCACCAGTCGATGCGGTGGTCGCGCCGGGTGTGCGGGATGTTGAGGACCTTGGCGACGACGAACAGCGCGATGACGCCGACCGGCACGTTGACCAGGAAGACCCAGCGCCAGCCGGTGATGCCGAGCAGCTGGTCCTGGCCGGCCAGCGCGCCACCGATCAGCGGTCCGGCGACGCTGGAGGTGGCGAAGGTGCCGAGCATGTAGCCCTGATAGCGGGCGCGTTCGCGGGGCGGGACGATGTCGCCGATGATCGCCAGCGCCAGCGACATCAGACCGCCGGCGCCCAGCCCCTGCACCGCGCGGAACGCGGCGAGTTCGGTCATCGAGGTGGAGAAGGTGCACAGCACCGAGCCGACGACGAAGATGCTGATCGCGGCGAGGTAGTAGGGCTTGCGGCCGTGCAGGTCGGACAGCTTGCCGTACAGCGGGGTGGCGATCGTCGAGGTGATCAGGTAGGCGGTGGTCGCCCAGGCCTGCTGGCTGAGGCCGTGCAGATCGTCGGCGATGGTCCGGATGGAGGTGCTGACGATGGTCTGGTCGAGCGCGGCGAGGAACATGCCGAGCATCAAGCCGCTGAGGATGGTGAGTATCTGACGGTGGGTCAGTACTCCGGACCCGGGTATCGCCTTGGCTCCCGCCTCGGGCGGGGAGGTGGTGCTCATGTACGTATCTCTCCCTGCTCCACGGCGGCACCCTGGTCTCCCCCGGGACCCAGCCGTGTGTGTTGTCGTGTCGCCATGTCCTCGTTGAGCCGGCCCAGCAGCCGGATCAGGTCGGCCCGGTCCTGGGGCGACCACGGCGCGAGGAGCTCGGCCAGTTCGGCGTCGCGCTGGCGCCGGTAGTTCTCGAACGCGGCCCGTCCGGCGTCGGTCGCGGTCAGCAGTGACCCGCGGCGGTCCTCCGGGTCGGGACGGCGGGCCACCAGGCCGCGCTCGACCAGCGAGCGCACCTGGCGGCTGACCGTGGACAGGTCCAGGAACGCGTCGGCGGCCAGGTCGGTCGCCCGCCGGTCGCCGCCGACCACCAGCCGGGCCAGCAGCACCCGGTCCGCTGCGCCGCCGTCGGTCTTGGCCCGCTGCTTCCAGGCCGCGAGCAGCCGGGAGAAACGGACGATCTCCGTTCCCAGCCCGGCCGCCGCCTCTTCCAGCGCCGATTCGACGGTGATCGGCGGGGCCGCCCGGTCACATCCCGGAACAAGACCCTTACTCATCGTGTTGATCCTTAGCGGTGAGGCATCGATCCGGCTCGATCCGGCCGAACAGATTGCTTGTACCTAGCAAGCTTAGCCTCCCGGGGTCGGATGCAGTGCGCCGGGGTGGAGGCGTTCAGGGGCGCCCGGCCGGCGGCCCGCGGCGCGTCTCACGGGGCCGGGGCCGCGCACTCCTCCGTGGACTTGACCACGGTGAGCGTGATCCTGCGGTCGTCCATCGGGGTGCCCGGGGCCGGGTCCTGGCCGCAGACCTTCCACGAGGCCGGCCAGAGCACGAGGCGGCCGGCTCCGCGGCCGTCCCGGAACTGGATGGTGGTGTTGTAGTTGAGGTCCCCGTAGGCGGCGACCAGGTTCTTGCCCCTCACATCGGGCATCGGCCGGCCGTCGGCGCGAGCCGGGGCGGCCGGGCCGAGCAGGGAGACGGCGAGGGCCGCGACGGCGGTGGCCGCGGCGAGGACGGTTCTGACGGTGCTGGTGTGGTTCACCTCCGGTGAACGAATCAGCGCGCGGGCCGGTCACCTACCGCCGAAGGGGTGTCCTGGCCGGTGACCACGTCCCTGGTCAGTGCGACGCGGGAGAGGTACAGGGCGCCCCACAGGACCAGGGCGATGCCGGCGCATTCGGGGATCAGCCACCAGCCGGTGCGGACCCGTTCGTCGAAGAGGGTGACGCCCAGCGACAGGCTCACCAGCGCGTCGCCCAGGGTGAGAACCGGCTGGGAGGCGGTCAGCGGTCCGGACTGCATGGCGTTCTCGAAGAGGAAGAGGGCCCCCACCCCGACGAGCGCGAAGCCGTAGGTCTGCCAGGAGGCGAAGAACGTGGCCGGGCCGCCGGTCTGCCAGGCGTGCGTGGCGTCCTTCATCAGGGCCGCGGTCAGGGCGTAGGAGACGGCCGCGGCGGCGGCGAAGCAGGCCGCCCGTACACCGCCGGACCCGCGGCGCAGCGCGGCGCCGACCGCCGTCCCGACCACCGCGGCGCAGACCGCCAGGGCGAGCACCCAGCGGTCGAGCGGGGCGTGGTCGGTGCCGAGGGTGGGGGCGGCGGCGGCCAGCGCGGTGCCGAGGCCGACGACGATCAGCGCCACGCCGGTCCAGCCGCCCCGGGAGATCCGCCCGCCGAGCAGCAGCCGGCCGATGAGCAGGGCCAGCGGGAGTTCGAGGACGAAGATCGGCTGGACCACGGACAGCGCGCCCTGGGAGAGCGCCAGCGCCTGGAAGCAGGCCGCGGCGATGACGGCGAGCATGCCGCCGATCCAGGCGGCCCGGTGCAGCAGGTCGACGAGCAGGCCCAGGCGCAGGCCGGGCGCGAGCGGGACGGTGCGGGCCGCACGCCGCTGCAGCACCGTGGCCAGCGCGTTGCTGGCCGCGGCGAGCAGGGCGAAGAGCACGGCCGGCCATGTGGCCATGCGGCAACCTCCCGGGCACGGCGGCTGAGCCTCAGGGCTCCGACGCTAACCGCAGGCGGTGCGGTCGGCCTGCCGACACGGAGGCCGGTGGCCCGGTCGGCGGCACCGCAACGGGCACAGCCGTTCGGTGGCAGATCTTCCGCCGGGCCGCACGAAAGCGCAGGTCAGAGTAGGTACCAGCCGATTCGTGGGTGGCGCAATACTGCGGCAACACCACTGGCCGGAAGGCATCGCTATGGTCCCGGCATACCGGCCGGAACGCCCGGCAGCCCACCGCGCGGCCCCACGGTCCGCGCCCCGCTCCCCGCTCCCCCGCCCGTTCGCCTCCCGCTTCCTGCTTCCTGCTTCCTGCTTCCTGCTTCCTGCTTCCTGGAGATCGCCATGCCGCTCACGTCCCAGCGGGCCGATGTGCCCGTGACCATCGACGAGTCCAAGTGCATCGACGGCTGCACCCTCTGCGTCGACATGTGCCCGCTGGACTCCCTGGCCATCGATCCGGCCAGCAACAAGGCGTACATGCACGTCGACGAGTGCTGGTACTGCGGCCCGTGCGCCGCCCGCTGTCCCACCGGCGCGGTCACGGTCAACATGCCCTATTTGTTGCGATGAGAGGCACGTCCCCATGCGGCACACCCCCCTGAAGCACACGAAGCGCGCGATCCCCCTCGCGGCCGCTGCCCTGCTCCTCCCCCTCGCCCTGACCGGCTGCGGCGGTGCCGCGGAGGCGGGCGACGGCAAGCACGTCACCGTCACCGTCGGCTACCAGTCCAAGACCATCAACACCGTCACCGCCGGCACCCTGTTGCGCTCGCTCGGCTACTTCGAGCGGGAGCTGCGGGCGCAGGGCAGGCGCGACGGCAAGGCGTACAAGGTCGACTGGCAGGACTACGCGACCGGCGCGCCGATCACCGCGCAGATGGTCGCCGGGAAGGTCGACATCGGCTCGATGGGCGACTTCCCGCTGCTCATCAACGCCGCCCGCGGCAGGCAGCTGCACGCCCCGACCCGGCTGGTGTCGGTCACCGGCTACAACCTGCGCGGGGCGCTCAACACCATTGTCACCAAGCCCGGTTCGGCGCTGCGCTCGCTGTCGGACCTGCGCGGCAAGCACGTCTCCAGCAGCGTCGGCTCGGCCTCCGACGGGACCCTGGTACGGGCCCTACAGCGGGCCGGCATCGACCCGGAGCAGGGCGTCCACAAGCTCAACCAGCAGCCCGCGGTGGGCGCCTCGGCACTCGCGTCGGGCAGCGCGGACGCGCTCTCGCAGTTCGTCGCCTGGCCGGGACTGCTCACCCTCCAGGGCAAGGCGCAGGCGTTCTACGACGGCGGCGCGCTCGACCTGCCCACCTTCCACGGCGTGACCGTGCGGGACGCCTTCGCCGATCAACGCCCGGGCGTCGTCAAGGCGTTCCTCGCCGCGCAACGGGACGCGACCCGGTACGTACAGCGCCACCCGGTCGACGCCGCCGAGCGGGTCGCCAAGGCCACCGGGCTGCCGGCCGAGGTGGTCTACCTCTACAACGGCGCCGGAGGCGTCGCGACCTTCGACCCCACCCTGAAGCCGCGACTGATCGCCGCACTGAAGAAGGACGTCCCGGTGCTGCGGGCGGCCAGGCTGACCGGACCGGTCGATGTGGACTCCTTCGTCAACGACCGTTACCTCAAGGAGAGTTACGGCAGTGGATACGCCACGGCCGTGCGCTCCACCGCGCATCCGTCCGCCGACGAGGTGTGGCTGCGCGGTGAGGACCGCACCCACTCCTTCGCGGATCCGGCCGCCCTGCTGCGGTTCGTCGCCGCGCACCGCGCCTCGGTGCGGGCCGCGTACGTGGCCGATGCGACGACCGGCAGCCGCTGGTTCGCCGACAAGGCCGTCTGGGTCAGGGACGGCGGGCGGCTGCTGCCTTTCCTCGCCCGGGCCACCGCGGACGACTGGACCCACCAGCACCCCGGTGCCCACACCGTCGGCTACTCCACCGCGCTGAAGCAGGCCCGGTGAGCGGCCCGTGGACCCGGCGCGCCCGGCGCGCCGCGGCGGTCCTGGCGGCGCTGGCCGGCTGGCAGTTGCTCGCCCAGTACCGGGTGCACCTGTGGCTGCGGTTCGGTCAGTTCCCGACGGTCACCGAGACGGCGGGCGAGTTCGTCCGCCGGCTCGGCACCGCGGCGTACTGGCAGGACGTCACCGAGAGCCTGACCCGGATCGTCAGCGGCTTCGCGCTCGCGGCCGTGCTGGGCGTGGCCGTCGGTACCGCCGTCGCCCGCTCGCCGCTCGCCGCCGATCTGCTCGGCCCGCTGCTCGAAGTGCTGCGCCCGATACCGGCGATCGCGCTGGTGCCGGTGGCGATCCTGCTGTTCCCGAGCAATGAGCAGGGCATCGTGTTCATCACCTTCGCGGCGGCGTTCTTCCCGGTCACGGTCTCCACCCGGCATGCGGTGCGGGCGGTGACGCCGGTGTGGGAGGAGGCGGTGCTGACCATGGGCGGCGGGCGCTGGCGGGTGCTGCGGTCGGTGGTGCTGCCGGGCGCGCTGCCGGGGATCCTCGGTGGGCTGTCGGTCGGCATCGGCGTCTCGTGGATCTGTGTGATCTCCGCGGAGATGATCTCCGGTGAGTACGGCGTGGGCTACCGCACCTGGCAGGACTACACCATCGTCGACTACCCCGGCGTCTTCGTCGGGATGGCCACCATCGGGCTGCTCGGGCGACTGACCGCCAAGGCGGTGGAACTGACGGGGCGGCGCCTGGTCCGTTGGCTGCCCCGTACGGAGGGGAGCCAAGCGCCCGTGCGCCGGCCACCGGCCGAGGCCCCTCCGGTGGGACGGGTGCCGGCACAGACCGGCCCGGCGAGGATCAGGGAGCAGGTATGACCGGCACCGAACTCACCGCCGCGGCGGCCGCCGGGGCGCCCGTGCCGGGCCTGCGGCTGACCCTCGCCGATGCCGTGCTGGGCCGGCCCGGCGCGCCCGTACTGCACGGCCTGGACCTGGACATCGCCCCGGGCGAGATCCTCACCGTCGTCGGCCCGTCCGGCTGCGGCAAGTCCACGCTGTTGCGCACCCTCGCCGGTCTGCTGCCCCCGCTGGGCGGCCGGCTGAGCCAGGACGGCGAGCCGCTCACCGGGCCCGCCGCGGACCGCGCCCTGGTCTTCCAGGAGGACGCCCTGCTGCCCTGGCGCACCCTGCGGGCCAACGTCGAACTCCCGCTGGACATACGGGGGTTGGCGCGGGCCGAGCGCCGGGCGCGGGCCGCCGAATGGCTGGTCCGGGTCGGGCTCGGCGAGCAGGCCGCCCGGCTGCCGCACCAGGTCTCCGGCGGCCAGCGGCAGCGCGCCCAGCTCGCCCGGGCGCTGGCCGGCCGGCCCCGCGCGGTCCTGATGGACGAGCCGTTCGGCGCGCTGGACGCCCGGACCCGGGCCGGGATGCAGCAACTCCTCGTCGAGGTGCTGCGGGGCACCGGCGCCACCGTCGTCTTCGTCACGCACGACGTCGACGAGGCGCTCTTCCTCGGCGACCGGGTGGCGCTGCTCGGCACCGGCCGGGCGCCCCGCGTCGTCCCGGTACCCCGCCCCCGCGACCGCGCGGCGCACACCGATCCGGCCACGGCCGGCCTGCGCCGCACCGCCCTCGCCTCCCTCAGCGACTGAAAGGCCCCCGCATGGACATCCCCGCACTCGCCGACGCCGAGGAGCTGACCTGTGACGTCCTCGTCATCGGCGGCGGCACCGCCGGCACGATGGCCGCGCTCACCGCGGCCGAGCGCGGCGCGCAGGTCCTCCTCCTGGAGAAGGCGCACGTCCGCCACTCCGGGGCGCTGGCCATGGGCATGGACGGCGTCAACAACGCGGTCGTCCCGGGCCGTGCCGATCCCGACGACTACGTCGCGGAGATCACCCGGGCCAACGACGGCGTCGTCGACCAGTCCACCGTCCGGCAGACCGCCACCCGGGGCTTCGCCATGGTGCAGCGGCTGGAGCGGTACGGCGTGAAGTTCGAGAAGGACGAGCACGGCGCCTACGCGGTCCGCCAGGTGCACCGGTCCGGCTCGTACGTGCTGCCGATGCCCGAGGGCAAGGACGTGAAGAAGGTCCTGTACCGGCAGCTGCGGCGGCGTGAGATGCGCGAGAAGATCCGGATCGAGAACCGGGTGATGCCGGTGCGGGTGCTGACCGGCGAGGACGGCCGGGCGATCGGGGCCGCCGGCCTCAACACCCGTACCGGACAGTTCGTCTCGGTCCGGGCGGGTGCGGTGATCCTTGCCACCGGGGCCTGCGGCCGGCTGGGGCTGCCCGCCTCGGGCTATCTCTACGGCACGTACGAGAACCCCACCAACGCCGGTGACGGGCATGCGATGGCGTACCACGCCGGCGCCGAGCTGACCGGGATCGAGTGCTTCCAGATCAACCCGCTGATCAAGGACTACAACGGCCCGGCCTGTGCCTACGTCGCCAACCCCTTCGGCGGGTACCAGGTCAACCGGCACGGCGAGCGGTTCGTGACGTCCGACTACTGGTCGGGGCAGATGATGGCCGAGTTCGCGGCCGAGGTCGCCTCCGACCGCGGCCCGGTCTACCTGAAGCTCAGCCATCTGCCGGAGGAGTCGGTCGCCGCCCTGGAGACGATCCTGCACACCACGGAGCGCCCCACCCGCGGCACCTTCCACGCCGGGCGGGGGCACGACTACCGCACCCACGACGTGGAGATGCACATCTCCGAGATCGGCCTGTGCGGCGGCCATTCGGCGTCCGGGGTGCGGGTCGACGACCACGGCCGCACCACCGTGCCACGGCTGTACGCGGCCGGTGACCTGGCCTGCGTGCCGCACAACTACATGATCGGCGCGTTCGTCTTCGGCGATCTGGCGGGCGAGGACGCGGCCCAATACCGTGCGTACAAGGGCGAGTTGCCCGGCGATCAGCTGCGCGCCGCCCACGAGTTGATCTACCGTCCGCTGCGCCACCCCGACGGCCCGCCGCAACAGCAGGTCGAGTACAAGCTGCGGCGTTTCGTCAACGACTACGTCGCGCCGCCCAAGAGCGGTGCCCGGCTGTCGCTGGCCGTCGAGCACTTCGAGCGGATGCGCGGCGAGATCGACCGGATGGGCGCCCGTACGCCGCACGAGCTGATGCGCTGCGCCGAGGTGCACTTCATCCGCGACTGCGCCGAGATGGCCGCCCGGTCGTCGCTGGCCCGTACCGAATCGCGCTGGGGCCTGTACCACGAGCGCACCGACCATCCGCGCACCGACGACGCCCGCTGGCTGCACCATCTCGATCTGCGCCGGTCGGCGACGGGCCGGATGGAGTTCACCGCCCGGCCGGTGGAGCCGTACCTGGTCCCGGTGCCGGAGTACGCGCCGACCGGCGGCCCGTCCCGGTTCCTCGGGGAGGTCGAGCCGGAGCAGGTCGCCACCGCGGGCCCGCGGGACAACCCGCCGGTGGGGTCCCGGACGGCCGGCGACGGGCCGCCGGGCGGCGGAGGGGCGCACCCGGTGGCCGCGGCCGGCCCCTCGCCGCGGCTGCTCGGGCTGCTCGCGCTCGCCGAGGAGCAGCCGGATCTGGCGGCGCTCGGGCCCTACCTCGCCGATCCCGACCCGGCCGTCCGCCGGGCGGCGGTGGACACGCTCACCGAGGGCGTACCGGCCGGCACCGGACCGGCGCTCGCCGCCGCCCTCGCCGACCCCGATCCGGCCGTACGGGCGGCCGCCGGGGCCTCGCTGCGGGAGCTGGTCGAGGTGCTGGAGCCGGCGCCGGCGCTGGCCGGGCCGCTGGCCGCCGCGGTGCGAGACGGGGCCGACGCGGCGGTCCGGGCGGCCGCGGTGGAGGTGCTGCGGGCGCTGCGCCTGGGTGACCGGTCGCTGTTCGCCGGTGCGCTGGACGATCCCGACGTGGACGTGCGGATCCAGGCCGTACGCGCCCTGGTGTCCCTGGACGCCGTCGCCGACCTGCGACGGGCCGCCGGGGACGGGTCGCGGGAGGTACGGGTGGCGGCCGCGCACGGGCTGGGCACGGCCGGCGGCCCGGACGACCTGGCGGTGCTGCTGGCCGACCCGGATCCGCTGGTGCGGGCCGCGGCGCTGGCGGCGCTGGCCACCACGGGCTGCCCGGCGCCGTACGACGCGGCCGCGGTCACCGCGCTCGGGGACCCGGCGTGGCAGGTCCGGGCCGGTGCCGCCCGGGCGCTGGCCGCCGCCGGGCCCGTCGTCGCGGTGCCCGCGCTGCGCTCCGCGCTGGCCGATCGGGAGGCGGACGTGCGCCGGGCCGCGGTGCTGGCACTGCGCGCCCACGCGGGGCGGGCGGATGCCCGGAGCGCGCTGGCCACGGCCGCCGACGATCCGGACGCCGATGTCCGGGCCTACGCCCGGCGGGCGGCGAAGGGGTGACACACGTTCGGGCCGTCCGGGTGGCCGGGGGCACGGTCCGGCTGAAGGCTCGGGACGACACCCCCGAGACCCGGCCGGACCGTGCAAGGAGTTCCGATGGCCCCCGCGTACCGCTACGACGACCTCAGTGCGCTGTTCATCAACTGCACGCTCAAGCGCTCGCCGGAGATCAGCAACACCGAGGGCCTGGTCGAGCGGAGCCGGGCCGTCATGGCGGGCAACGGGGTCATGACGGAGGTGATCCGGGCCGTCGACGAGGACATCGCGACCGGGGTGTGGCCGGACATGACGGAGCACGGCTGGGCGTCCGACGCCTGGCCGGAGCTGTACCGCAAGGTGCTGGCCGCGGACATCCTGGTGCTGTGCGGGCCGATCTGGCTCGGTGACAACAGCTCGGTGATGAAGCAGGTCATCGAGCGGCTCTACGCCTGTTCCAGCGTGCTCAACGACCGTGGCCAGTACGCCTATTACGGCCGGGTGGGCGGCTGTCTGATCACCGGCAACGAGGACGGCGTCAAGCACTGCGCCATGAACGTCCTCTACAGCCTGCAGCACCTGGGCTACACCGTCCCGCCGCAGGCCGACGCCGGCTGGATCGGTGAGGCCGGGCCCGGGCCGTCGTACCTCGACCCGGGGTCGGGCGGCCCGGAGAACGACTTCACCAACCGCAACACCACCTTCATGAGCTGGAACCTGATGCACCTCGCGGCGATGCTCAAGCGGGCGGGCGGCATCCCGGCGCACGGCAACCAGCGCACCGAGTGGGACGCCGGCTGCCGCGCCGACCAGCCCAATCCGGAGCACCGCTGAGCCCCCGCGCCGGGTCGGCGGTGGCCGATCCGCACGCGTCCGCGCCGGCCCTCCGGGCGCCGGCCGTGCGCTGGCCCGGCTACGCGCGGTTCGCCCCGGCCGTCCTGGTGGCCGGCGGTCTCCTCTGGGACGCACTGTCGCCGCAGGACTACTGGGGCGATCCGATGCTGACGGCGGCGAGTGTGACGGCGGGTGCGCTGCTCTCGTTGCGGCTCACCGTCGCGGTCGGGCTGGCGCTGGTGCTCGGGGTGTTCGCGCTGACGGTGAAGGACGGCACCGCCGGTGACGTCGTGGGGTATCTGGAGCTGGTCAACACCGTGTTCGCCGCGCTGATGGGCGTCGGGGTGAACCGCGTGATCGCCCGGCACGGCCGCCACCTGGACGTGGTCCGGATGGTGGCGGAGGCCGCGCAGCTCGCCGTGCTGCCGGCCCCGCCGGCGCGGATCGGGCCGCTGGCCGTCGCGGCCCGTTACCAGGCCGCCCAGAGCGAGGCGCGGATCGGCGGGGACGCCTATGCCGTGCAGCGGAGCCCGTACGGGGTGCGGCTGCTGATCGCCGACGTACGGGGCAAGGGGCTGGGCGCCGTGAGCGCGGTGTCGGTGCTGCTGGGGGCGTTCCGGGAGGCGGCGGAGCAGGAGCCGGAGCTGACCGGGCTGGCCGAGCGGCTGGAGCGGGCGGTGCTGCGGGCGGGCGAGCACCTCACGGAGGAGAGCCGCCTGGAGGGCTTCATCACCGCCCTGCTGTGCGAAGTCCCGTTGGCCAGCACCGAGTTGAGGTTGCTGAGCTGCGGGCATCCGGCCCCGTATCTGTGCCGGGACGGTGAGGTGCGGGCGGTGGTGACCGGTGAGCCGGGGCTGCCGCTGGGCATGGGCGGGCTGGGGGTGGCCCGGCCGGCACCGGTCGGGGTGCCGTTCCCGGTGGACAGCACCGTGTTGCTGGTCACCGACGGGGTGACCGAGGCCCGGGACCGCGGCGGACGGTTCTACGATCCCGCGGCGCAGCTGGCGGGCCGCGGCCCGTTCGGCGACCCGCAGGAGCTGATCGACGTCCTGGTGCGGGAGGTCGAACGGTGGACCGGCGGGCCGCGCGACGACGACATGGCGGTGCTCGCGGTCACCCGGCGGGGGTCCGCCGACTGATTCCCCGATCGGGCGTCCCACCTGCACCGACAGCGTGTGCTACCGGGGATTCGGGGTGCGGGATGAGAAGATCGATCAGAGCATCAGCATCCGCCCCGAGCGGTCCTCCGCTCCCGCGCAGATCGGAGTTGATGTGTCCGACAACAGATCAGCCCTGCTGAGCCAGCGCGCCGCCGTCATCTTCCTGCTCGGCGCCCTCACCGCTCTCGGCGCCGGCGTCCTCACCTGTGTCAACGGCGGGACCCTGGCGTCCGCCGCCCTGGTCGGCGGTGCGGCGTTCGGCGCCGGCGTCACGTTCTTCCATACGGTCATCGATTGAGCCCCGGCCGCGGCGCCGACACAGGCGTCGGCGGCAGGCACGCCGCCCCGGGCGCCGCCGGGTGAGCGGGCGGTCACGACCTGCGCGGGCCGGTGGCGGAATCCGTGGCCCCGCATGCGGTGCGCGGCCGGACCGCAGGTGCGAAACTGAAAGACACCGCGCCCGGCCGCCGGCCGGTGCCCTTGCCGCCGAGGGGAACATTATGACCTGGGCATCTTGGACCACTGTCGGGATCCACGCGCTCCCCGGCACGGTGCGCGCGGAGGAGATCGGCGTGATGAACGGCGATCTGACCATCCACACGACCTGGTCGGAGAATCTGGCGCACGTAGCTGTGCAGTACACCGGGTCCTCGGACTGGTACACGATGGCCGGCAGTCCGGTGCCCTGCGAATCCGAAGAGGCCAGTCGCAGCTTCCACCAGGCCGTGGTGGAGGCGGTCCGCGGCGGCGAGCGGGCCGAGGCGTCCCTGGACGAGCTGTTCCACCGGCAGGAGCAGTAGCGGCACGGTTGCCGTAGCGGGCACCGGGCGCCCGGTTTGCCGATGAGTGCCGGAATCCTCCGCTAAGTCCGGGCGCACGTCCCGGCATTGCGAGTCCACGATCTGACGGGTCGTGGACTTTTTGCTGCTCCGGACGAGCAACCCTTTCCGGCCACATCATGTCTCCCCTGACACAGGCACCGTTGGTCACCTTGCCATCACCCAAAGGTGAACAATTGTCAAATTTTCCCCACGAATCTCGCATTCCGAGCCTGTGGCTTTACATGCTCATGCCAGAGCTACCAGGGTTTGCGCGGGGCCGACCGGCCCCCGCGGTGCCCAACGGCACCGCGCGTACGGGCGGTTGGCGAGGCCACCGCCCCCGCAGCGCTAAGGACCCACATCTGTGCGTAGACCCCACATACGCAGCCACCGCCTGGCCATCGCGGTCGCGGTGACGACGGCCGCGACCCTGACGGCCGGAGTGGCGGGCGCCGCCTCCGCGCACAACACGGCCGCTCCGGCCGCCGCCCCCTCCGCAGCCCCCTCCTCCGACAAGGTCGTCGAGGCCGCCCGCACCGCCGCGTTCGCGCACGCCTCGGCCACCGGAGTCGGCAAGAAGGACACCCTCAAGGCCGTCGACACGATGGTCGACCCGGACGGCCGGCAGCACGTCCGCTTCGTCCGCACCCACCGCGGTCTGCCCGTCCTCGGCGGCGACCTCGTCGTCCACCTCAGCGCCCGCTCCGCGTACGAGGGCGTGACCCGGGCCTACCGGCACCAGGTCGACCTCTCCGACACCGACCCGAAGCTGTCGGCCGGTCAGGCCGCGGCGAAGGCCGCCAAGGTCGCCGAGGGCGAGGCCGGTACGGCCGAACTGGTCGTGGACGCCCGCGACGACCGGCTCACCCTGGCCTACCAGGTCGAGGTGGCGGACAGCCGCACCGACGAGGCCGGCGGCGCCCGTACGGTCGTCCTCGACGCGGCCACCGGCGCGGTGCTGAGCAACACCCCCGCCAACGACTCGTTCCTGTCCCCGGCCGTCCAGGCGAAGCTGCGCAAGCGGGGCGAGCGGCTCAACCCCGCGACCCGGCAGTTCGCCCCCGCCGCGCCGGCCACCGGCCAGGCGGCGACCACCGCCGGCTTCCCGGCCGCGGCCAAGGGCACCGGCGCCTCCTTCTTCGTCGGCAGCGTGCCGCTGTCCACGACGCAGACCGCCAAGAAGTCCTTCACCCTCAAGGACAGCACCCGCGGCAACACCGAGACCCGCGACGCCGGTGACAAGGAGCTGGAGAAGTTCTCCGGCGGCAAGGCGTTCACCTCCGCCACCAACCGCTGGGGCAACGGCACCACGAGCGACCGGGCCACCGCCGCCGTGGACGCCCAGTACGGCATCACCAGCACCCTGGACTTCTACAAGAAGACCTTCGGCCGCAAGGGCATCAAGAACGACGGCCGCGGCGCGCGCGCCCTGGTGCACTTCGGCAAGAACGTGGGCAACGCCTTCTGGTCGTCGGACTGCGGCTGCATGCTCTACGGCGACGGGGACGGCAGGACGTTCGCCAAGCCGCTGGTCGTCCTGGACGTCACCGGCCACGAGCTGTCCCACGGCGTGGTCGACGCCACCGCCAACCTCCAGCCCACCCGCGTCGACGAGGAGGGCAACCAGTTCGGTGAGCCCGGCTCGCTCAACGAGTCGCTGGCGGACATCTTCGGCAGTGCGGTGGAGTTCGCCACCAACAACCCCAAGAACCCGCCGAACTACCTGATGGGCGAGAAGCTGGGGCTCGAGCAGAAGTTCCTGCGCCGCCTGGACAAGCCGTCGCTGGACAAGCTGGAGGGCACCGTCGACTACTGGTCGAAGGCGTCCTTCGACACCGAGGTGCACGCCGGCTCCGGCGTCTCCTCGCACGCCTTCTACCTGCTCGCCGAGGGCAGCGGGAAGAAGACGATCGGCGGCGTCGCCTACGACTCCCCCACCTACGACGGCTCGCGGGTGACCGGGATCGGCCGCACCAAGGCGCTCGCCATCTTCTACCGGGCGCTCACCCGGTACATGGTCTCCACGACCGACTTCCACGACGCCCGGTCCGCGACGCTGCACGCGGCGAAGGACCTGTACGGCGCCACCAGCACCGAGTACAGGACGGTCAACAAGGCCTGGGCGGCGGTGAACGTGACGGCGGCCAACGCCCCGTCGGCCCAGCACTGAGTCACCAACGTGCCTCCAACGGTGCCCCCGCCACCCGGCGGGGGCACCGTGCCGTTCCCGCGCCGCGCTCCTCGACGCCACGGCCGGCCGGAGCCTACGTTGAGGCCATGATCAGCGATCGCGAGGCAACCGGCCGGCGTCCCGGCTATGCCGTGGCAGCGGGCGTGTTCGCCATCGGCATGGCCGGAACCACCCTCCCCACCCCGCTGTACGGGCTCTACCGCCAGGAGATCGGGTTCTCCGAACTCATGGTGACCGTGGTCTTCGCCGTGTACGCGCTCGGCGTGATCACCGTGCTGCTGCTGGCCGGCAACGTCTCCGACGACGTGGGCCGGCGCCCGGTGCTGTTCTGCGCCCTGGCACTGTCCGCCGCCAGCGCGCTCTGCTTCATCTTCGAGGGCGGGCTGCCCCTGCTGTTCCTGGGCCGGGTGCTCTCCGGGTTCGCCGCCGGGCTGTTCAGCGGCGCCGCCACCGCGGCCGTACTGGAGCTGGCGAAGCCGGGCCAGGAGGCGCACGCCGGATTCGCCGCGACCGCCGCGAACATGGGTGGGCTCGGCTGCGGCCCCCTGCTGTCCGGACTGCTCGCCCAGTACGCGCCCTGGCCGCTGGTCCTGCCGTTCGTGGTGCACCTGGTGCTGCTGGCCCTGGCCGCCGTGGCGACCTGGCTGCTGCCGGAGACCGTCCGCGATCCGCACCGGCCGCACCGGCTGCGCCCCCAGCGGCTCCGGCTGCCGCCCGAGGTACGGGGCGTGTTCACGCCCTCGGCCGTCGCCGCGTTCGCCGGCTTCGCGCTGCTGGGCCTGTTCACCGCCGTCGCACCGAGCTTCGTCGGCCAGACGCTGGGCGTGACGAACCTGGCCGTCGCCGGGGCGGTGGTGTTCTCGGTGTTCCTCGGCTCGACCATCGGGCAGTCGCTCGCCGGGCGGATCGGGGTGCGCAAGGCGCTGCCGGGCGGCTGTCTGGTGCTGGTGACCGGACTGGCACTGGTGGCCACCTCACTGGCCGTCACCTCGCTGTGGGTGCTGGTCCTCGGCGCCCTGTGCGGCGGCACCGGCCAGGGCCTGGCCTTCCGCGCCGGACTGACCGCCGTGGGCCGCGCGGCGCCGGCCGAACACCGCGGCGGCACCATCTCGGCGTTCTTCCTCGTCGCCTACTTCGGCATCTCGCTGCCGGTGGTCGGGGTCGGCGCGCTCACCATGGAACTGGGGCTGCGCGGCGCGGGTCTCACCTTCGCCGGCTGCGTCATCGTGCTCGCGGTGGCCGTCGGCCTGTACGTACTGCGCCACCCGCCGGCCGTCGACGACTGAGGCCCGGGGTCCACGGCGGGGTGGGGCGGGCAGGCACAATCGGGAGGCATGAACACCAGGGTATGGATGGACAGTTGGCAGATGGAGTGCTGCGGTGAGCCCTTCGACGTCGGGTGGGAGGTGTCCTGGGCGGTGGTGGACCCGGACCGGGAGTGGCTGACCAAGGTGCTCGGAGCGGAGACCGCGGCCACGGTCGACGGCGTCGAGGAGCACCACGGCGGCGGCCCTGAGCAGGTGGCGCCCGTCAGCGGCACGGTCACCGGCATCAGCGCCGTGCACTGCCGCTTCGCGCCGCTGCCCGGCGAGTCCGGCCACACCCGCTATCCGGTGCCGGGCAGCGGCACGCTCACCCCTCTGTCCTCGGCCGTCCGGTGGACGTCCGACCGCGGCGACCTCCGGTTCGTGGGCTATCTCGTCGATCTCGACGCCCCGGCGCGGTGAGGCACGGCTGGTCCCGGGGCGGTCTCAGGCCGTACGCCGTCCCCCTCCCCCGCGCCCGAGCCGCAGCCGCAGCCGGCGCGGTCCGCGGGTGAAGACGCCCACGTCGGCCGGCGGTGTCCGGTCCGCGAAGGCCATGTCGGGGAAGGCGTCGAGGAGTTGGTTGACGCCGGTCTCCACCTCCGCCCGGGCCAGCAGGGCCCCGACGCAGAAGTGCCGGCCGAGGCCGAACGCGACGTGCTGGGCGGCGGCGGTGAAGGCGCCGCCGGGGCTGAGGTCGGGACGGAAGAGGTCGAACTCGTCGGGCCGGTCGTAATGGTCCGCGTCGCGGTTGGCGGCGCCGATCAGGCAGGTGACCGTGGCGCCGGCGGGGACCGTGCCGCCGCTGACGATCACCTCGGCGGCCGGCTGACGCATGATCATCTGGACCGGTGGGGTGTACCGCAGCGTCTCGGCGAACGCGGCGGGGATCAGCGACCGGTCGGCACGCACCGCGGCGAACTGCTCCGGCCGGGCCAGCAGATTGCGGAAGAGCAGTGCGAGGGCCTTGTCGGTGGTCTCCCCGCCCGCGGCCAGCAGCAGGCTGACGAAGGCGGTGATGTCCTGGTCGTTCATCCGGACGCCGTCGACCTCGGCGGTGCAGAGCCGGGACAGCAGGTCGTCGCCGGGGGCCGCGCGGCGCTCCTGGAGGATCGGCAGGAGGTAACCGGCGAGCTCCTCGCCCGCACGCCGTCCGGCGGCCGCGACCCCGGGGTCCTGGGCGAGGTTGGAGATGAACGCCACCACCGCGGCGTACCAGCTGTGGAAGCGGTCGTGATCGGCCCGGTCCAGTCCCAGCATGTCGACGATCACGTTGATCGGGAAGCGGGTCGCGAACCGCGCCACCAGGTCGGTCTCCTCGGCGTCCCGGAAGGTGTCGATCAGCTCGCGGGCGTTGCGCTCGATGACCGGCAGGAAGGTCTCCCGCAGTCCCCGGCCGCGGAAGGCGGGCGCCACCAGGGCGCGGCGCACCGCGTGCTCCCGGCCGTTCATCTGGGGCAGGGTGCGGCCGCCGTGGGCCGGCTCGATCTGCCAGGCGTAGTTGTCCGTGGTGAACACCGGCTCCCGGAAGGCGCGTTGGACGTCTTCGTAGCGGGAGAGCAGGTAGCTGCCGGTTCCCTCGTCGTACAGCAGCGGGTAGTGCTCGCGCAGGACCCGGTACGCCGGGTAGGGGTCCGCGGCGAACTCCGGGGACAGGATGTCGGGTGGCGGAGGAAGGGTGGTCACGCCGCCGGACGCTAGGACCGGGGCCCGGGGCCGTCCAGGGTGCGTCCGTGGCGTGCGGGCGCGCCGGGGGCGCATCGTTGGCCGCCGGTCCACACATGTGCGGCGCCCTCTTCACCCGGACGGTCGGCCGCCGTCACTCCGCTGCCCCGTACGGCACGCCCGCCCGCCCCCGGCCGGAAACGCTGGGAGCCGTACGACCGCTCCGGAACCGGAGCGCGACCGTCCGAGACAGGGGTGAGACCCGCCATGTCCGCGTCCGACCCACCGCCTCCACGGCGCCGTCTCCGCCGCACGTTCGCCGTGGCCGCCACGCTCGTCGCGCTGCTGTACGCCGTCGCCGCCCCGGCCGCGGCCGGCCAGCGCTCCACCACCGGGCCGCCCGGGAGAGCCGCCCTCGTGGCGGCCGGCAGCAAACCGCTGGTGTTCATGGGACTCGGTACGGTCGCCGGCCTGGCCGTGCTCGGGACCGCGGGCCTGGTCACGGCCGCCCGCCGGAGGTACGCCAACTCGCATTCCACGGACGCCGGTTGAGGAAGCGGGCGCCGCGCCCGGGAAGGGGTCAGTCGCTCCTGGCGGCCCGCAGACGGGCGGCCTCGCGGAGTGCGTTCTCGTTGGGGCGGCCGGCCCGGGAGCCGGCCAGCTTCTCGGCCAGGTGCCGGCCGACCGTGGTGGGCGGGTACCGCGGTGCGGTGCCGGGCGGGACGCAGCCGGGCAGGCAGGTGATCTCCGCGTCCCAGTTGCCGTCGTGGAAGTAGGCGGCGGAACGGCGCCGGACGACCCGGCCCCGCTCGTCGGTGGGCGGCAGCACCCGGTGCATCGTGGACCGCCAGCGGTCGTTGGTCCAACGGGCCAGCAGATCACCGAGGTTGACCAGCAGACATCCGGGCTCCGGCAGGACGTCGTGCCAGCCGCCGTCCCCGTCGAGGATCTGCAGTCCGGGGACGCGGTCGGCCCACAGCACGGTCACGATGCCGTAGTCGGTGTGCGCACCCATTCCCATCCGGTCCCGGTCCAGGGTGAGTTCGTGGTCCGGGAGCGGATAGTGGTTCATCCGCAGCACGTCGAGGGAGTGGTCGGTGAACGGGCCGAAGTAGCCGTCCGGCAGGCCCAGCGCATGCGCGAAGATCCCGGTCATCCGCCGGGCCAGGCCGCCGGCCTGCCGGCACCACTGTTCAACGACCCCGCGGAAGCCCGGCAGCGACGGCCAGATGTTGGCCGGGTAGTGCGCTTCCGGCAGGTCCAGTCCGGGGAAAGACGCCGCCTCGGCGCCGACGTTGAACGCCTCGAAGAGGTCCGCGGCGGCCGCGGGCACGCCGAGGCTCAGGCTGAGTCTTTCGGTGCGCGGCGGGGTGTAGCCGCGGTTGATGTCGGGGGACGGCGCCCGCAGTCGCTTCTTCTCCGCCATGGGCAGGGCGAAGAACGCGTCCAGGGCGTCGGCGAAGGCCCGGGCGGCGGCCTCCGGGATGCCGTGGCCGCGGATCTGCAGGAAGCCGATGGTGCGGGCCGCCCGGTCGACCGCGGTGGCGAGGGCCGTGCGGGCGGCGTCGGTACCGTTGTCCCAGCCGGAGATGTCGATGACGGGTACGTCGAGCACCCCGTCCGGGGCGGCCCGGTCACCGCTCCGCCCGTCGCTGCTGCCCATGGTGGGATGCCCTTTCGTCGCGCGGATGGCCAGGGGGCCGCGCCGATTCGCCTGGTTCGACATTGTGCTGACAACGGAACGGCCTGTCTTCGCCCCGAACCGGCCGTCAGGCCTCCCGGGGAGTCGTCGGGCCGGCGGGGTGCTCGGGAGCGCGCCAGGACGGGGAGCGGCCGAGCAGCGCCAGGATGCGGTCCCGTTCGCCCGTGGTCTCGTCGACGGGGAGGCCGGGCCGGAAGGCGCTGCCGGGCGCGAGCCGGGAGTCGTCGTCCGGGACGGCGCGGGCTATCGGCAGGGCGGCCCGCAGGAGTGCCGGGCCAGGGTGGTGGTCGAGGTCCAGGGTGCGGGCGACGTCCCAGCTGTGGACCACGTAGTCGATGAGGTGGAAGCCGATCACCCGGCGCGCGGGGAAGGTCCGGGCGGCGGTGAATTCGGGGAGGTGGCACGCGCGGTCGGGGTCGTCGACGGCCGCGAAGGCGGCGATGACCTGCTCGGCCGCCGCGTCATACGCCGCGACGGGGTCCGGCCCGAGCGGGCGGACCGCCCAGTGCGCCGGGTCACGGCCGTCCCCGCGCGCGGCCGCGGCGAACCCGTGGTGCTGGACGGTCATATGGGCGAGCAGATCGGCCAGCGTCCATGCGGCGCACGGCGTCGGCCGGTTGAGGTCCTCGGGGCGGATCCGGCGGACGAGCGCCACGCTGTCCCGGACCGCTTGGGCGTGCAGCCGCCTGAGCCGGACGAAGTCCGTGCGACGGGGGTCGGTGGGGTGGCCGTCCGTGAGCGTGCCGTCGGCGGCTTCGTTATTCGTATGCATGCGCTTACGATCTGCTCCCGCGTATGAAGTTGTCAACGGGTATTTTCGTGCCATGGCCGAGAACCCAGCCGACCGCGGCAGCCCCACCGGAGAACGGGCACCCCGCCCCGATCTGGCGGCGATGATGGTGCCGTTGGGCCGCGCCCTGATGGCCGCCGAGCAGCCGGCCCTCGACGCACACGGCCTGACCATGTGGGGCTACTCGGTCCTGCTGCACCTGGACGAGACGCCGATCCGCACCCAGGCAGCGCTCGCCGAGGCGATCCGCGCGGACAAGACCCGCATCATCGCCGTCCTCGACGACCTGGAGACCCGGGAACTGATCCGCCGTCAGCCCGACCCCGGCGACCGCCGGGTACGGCTGCTCTCGCTCACCCCGGAGGGGCGGCGGGTGCGCGACGCCACCCGGTCGGCGATCCAGGAGAACGAGGAACGGCTGCTGGCCCGGCTGCCGGCCGCGGACCGCGCCGCCTTCCTCCGCGCGCTGCAGACCTTGTCGGCCCTGCCCGAGCTCCGGCCGCCCCGCAAGCGGCCTTGAGGGAACGCGAGCACCCGGAAAAGCCGGTACCGGCCCCCGCGACCCGTGGTCGTGGGGGCCGGCACCGGCCGGAGGGAGCTGGAATCACTTGTAGTCGCCGCCGCCGCCCCAGCCGTAGCCGCCGTGCTGGCAGCCCTCGCTGAAGTACGGGCCGAAGTAGTCGCTGACGCCCGCGTTCAGCCAGCAACCACCGTAGTTGCCGTGGCCGCGGTGGTGGTTGTAGTGGTGGTGGCGCTTGTGGTGGTGCTTGTAGCCGTGGTCCTTGCCGGAAGCCATGGCGGCGCTCGCACCGCCCATGACGATGCTGGTGGCCAGGGCGCTAGCGGCGATCGCGGCGCGAATGCGCATGTCTGCTCCTCAGGAGGATCAAAGAGGTATATCGACCTTTTCAGGAATCACCTTCACAGAACCCCCTAAAACCTGACTCATCGTTAATTGGGCGAGTCGGAGTAATCCGCCGTCGCTTTGACGTTTCGCTGCTGGTCGGGGCCCTCGGGACGACGGGAGTCCGGGCGCAGACCGCACACCACCAGCGCCACGGCCACGGCGAGGGAGGCGGACAGCGCGGCGAAGCCGGTCAGGCTGGAGCCGGTGGCGTCGGTGAGCCAGCCGACCAGATAGGGGCCGGCGAACCCGCCGAGGTTGCCCAGCGCGTTGATCAGCCCCATGGCGACGGCCACCACCTCGATGCGCAGGAGCTCGCCGGGGATCGCCCAGAACGGACCGTAAGGGGCGTACACCGCTGCGGCGGTCACACAGAGCAGCAGCATGCGGGGCAGCGCACCGTCCACGGCCTGGCCCAGCAGCAGTGCGGCGATGCCCACGACCAGCGGGACGGCGACCGCGAGCCGCCGTCTGCCGGTGCGGTCCGACCAGGCGGCGTTGGCGATCATCACGACCAGGGCGACCGCGAAGGGGATCGCGGTGAGCAGCCCCACCTCGGTGGCCGATCCGTTGTGGGTGAGCTCCTTGACGACCGACGGCAGCCACAGGTTGAAGCCGTAGAAGCCGGTGATCCAGAAGAAGTAGACGCCGATCAGGACCAGGACCCGGCGCTGCCGGACCGCGTCGAGGTACGAGCCGCTGCCGGCCGGCGGCTTGGCGGCCTCGTCCGCGGCGAGCGCGCGCTCCAGATGGCCGGCCTCGGCGGGAGAGATCCACCGGGCCTGCTCGGGCCGGTCGGCGACCGTGAACCACCAGACCACCGCCCACACCAGCGGCGGCAGGCCCTGTAGGACCAGCACCCAGCGCCAGCCGGTGTGGTCGAGCATCCAGCCGGAGAGCGGCGCCATCAGGACGGAGGAGAGCGGGAGGCAGGCCATCCACAGGGCGTTGGCGCGGGCCCGTTCCCGCAGCGGGAACCAGGAGGCGAGCAGGATCAGCACGGCCGGCCAGACGCCGCCCTCGAACAGACCGAGGACGAACCGGGCCACGAAGAACTGCGAGCGGGTCTGCACCAGCCCGGTGAGCGAGGCGGCCAGGCCCCACGCCACCATCAGGATGAGCACGGTCCGGCGGGCGCTCCAGCGCTGGGCGAGCACCGCGGCGGGGATCTGGAGGAAGACGTAGCCGAGGAAGAAGACGCCGCCGACCAGGCCCTTGTCGGCGTTCGACAGCGCCAGGTCGCCGTGCAGGTAGGGGAGGATGACGGAGACGTTGTTCCGGTCGAGGTACGCCAGCATGTACATGATGGCGGCGACGGGGATGACGTAGAGCCAGCGCTTGGCGGGGGCCGGCGGCCCGGCGGTCGGGTCCGTCATCGGGCGGCTGCCGTTCCGTAGGTGGCGCGGATCCGGTCGGTGAAGCGGCTGAAGTCGGCGGCGGCGCGGAAGGCCGCGGCCATGGTGGCGTGCGAGGCGCGACCGCTGCCCGCGATGTCGAAGGCGGTGCCGTGGTCGACGGAGGTGCGCAGCACCGGCAGGCCGACGGTGACGGAGACGGTGCCGTCGAAGTCCACGGTCTTGGCGGGGATGTGGCCCTGGTCGTGGAAGTGCGACAGCACCCCGTCGAAGCGGCCGTCGAGGCCCTGGTGGAAGACCGAGTCGGCGGGGACCGGGCCGACCACGCCGAGGCCCTCCGCGGCGGCCTTCTGCACGGCGGGCCGCAGGACGGTGATCTCCTCGTCGCCGAAGTGGCCGCCCTCGCCGCCGTGCGGGTTGATCGCGGCGACCGCGAGCCGGGGCTCGTCGTGGCCGAAGACGCGCAGTGCGGTGACCGCGTGCCGGATGCTCGCCGCGACCCGCTCCTCGGTGATCTGGTCGAGCGCCTTGCGCAGCGCGAGGTGGCGGGTGGTGAAGAAGATCTTCAGGCCGCGGACCACGAACATGGTGTCGAAGTACGTCGCGCCGGTCAGCTCGCCGAGCATCTCGGTGTGGCCCAGGTGCCGCGAACCCGCCGCCCAGATGGCCTCCTTGTTGATCGGGGAGGTGACGATGCCGTCGACCTCACCGGCCAGGGCGGCGCGGGTCGCGGCCTCGATCGCGGCGACGGCGGAGCGGCCCGCGACCGCGTCGACCCTTCCCCAGGGAAGGTCGGCGGGCGCGACGCCGAGGTCGAGCACGTCGATGGTGCCCGGCTCGAAGCGGGCCTCACCGGGGGCGCCGACCGGACGGACCTCGACGTCGAGCCCGCAGACCGCGACCGCGCGGCGCAGCACGGCGGCGTCGCCCACCGCCAGCCCGCGGCCGAGCGCGGCGGTCGCCGGGTCGGCGAGGGTACGGGCGGTGATCTCCGGCCCGATGCCGACGGGGTCGCCGAGGGTGACGGCGAGGAGGGGCAACGGACGGTCGGGGGACGGATGGCGGCCGGTGGTCGGCTGACGGTTCGTCATGTGCTCGCCTTTCGGGGGGAGTTGGGCTGCTGCGGTGAGTTGGGCGGCGGGTGTCAGGGGGCGCTCATGGTGGCGCCGAGGGCGCGCCGGGTGCAGACGGCGCGCAGATGTTCCAGGCAGTCGCGGGCCGCGTCCGGGCCGCCGATCAGGCCGCCCTTGGTGGCGAAGGGCAGTCCGTCGTGCGGGCCGCCCACGAGGTGGCCCGCGACGGCGAGCGGCAGGACCTCGGTCTCGATGGCGAAGCCGTCGGCGCCGAGTGCGGAGGTGACGGCCGCGGCGACGTCACCGCCCGAGGCGTACAGACCGCCGGGGGTCAGCTCGGCGACGGCACGGGTGGCCACCTCGGCGAGGCAGCGCAGGAGCCGGGCGGCCGTCTCCGGATCGGGCGGGGACGGTACGGAGGGGGTGCCGGCCGCGGCGGCCGGGGCGGGGGCGACCCGGACGCCGAGGACCGTGGCGCCCCCGGCGGCCGCGGTCCGCAGCGCCGCCAGCGCCCGGCCGGGGTGCGGGTCGGCCGGGTCGAGGTCGGTCCAGCGGGCGCCGAGCGCCGTTTCGGTACGGGCGAGTTGGGTGCGGGTGCGCTCCGTGGCGCTGCCGACGACGGCCAGCACCCTGACCGGCGGGCCGCCTTGGGGCCGCAGGCCCAGTTCGGTGGCGAGGGCGGCGCCGAACGGGCCGGAGTCCAGCGCGACCCAGCGGATCCCGTCCTCGGCGGCGAGCCGGGCGGCGGCCGCCGCGAGGGTGTGCAGATGGGCGTTCTCGGTGGCGTCGCAGACCGTGACCTCGGCCGGGTTCCGGCGGAGCGCGGCGGCCACCGCGGCCGGGCCGCGCTCGACCACGTCCAGGGTCAGCTCGGCGGTGCCGCGGCGGCTCTGCTCACCGAGGACGGCGGCGACCCGGGAGTGCCGTACGGGGTCGAAGGGGTCGCGGGCGACCGGGGTACGGGTGAGCGGCACGCCGTCGACGAGATGCAGACCGCCGACCGTGGTGCGGCCGGCGTCGGGGAAGGCGGGGACGGCCAGCGCCCGGATGCGCGCGCCGGGTGTGCGGGCGGCGAGCACGTCCAGCACCGCGTCGAGTTCGCTGCCGGGGTTGCCGCGCAAGGTGGTGTCGACCCGTTTGACGACGAGCGGTGTCTCGCCGGCCGTCGCGCAGGCGGCGCGGACGGCGGTGTGGGCGCGGTCGGCGGGCCAGTGGCGGGAGGCGGTGTTGACGACGAGGACGTCCACCCGGCTTGCGTAGCGCGTCACTTGGGCGAGGGCGCCGACCGTGAGGGCCCGCAGGCCCAGCCGTGCGTAGAGCGCCCCGGTCGCGTTGCTTCCGGTGAGGTCGTCTCCGATGACGAGCACCTGGGCCACGGGGGCTCCTCCCGTAGTGACCGGTTCACGCATCCGATTTTGCGTGAAGCGCGCAACTCAGGGTGGCCAGCCGCCGTTCGGACTGTCAAGGGGCGCGCACGCCTCACCCACGGCCGGCGTCCCCACGCCCCGACTCGCCGGCGTCCCCGTCTTCCCCGGCCGTCCGCACCGGCCAGCCCGCGTCCCGGAACGCCGCGCGCCGGCCCTCCCCGCCGTCCGTGATCAGGCCCGTACCGGCGGGCACGGCCGCCCAGTAGGGAAAGCCCCCTCCCCCACCGAGCTTGGAGTCGTCGGCGAGCACCCAGGCGGCCCGTGCGCACTCGGCCATGGTCTCCTTCAGCGCGGCCTGCTCCGGGTCGGGGCAGTTGATGCCGCGGTGCGGGTCCAGGCCGTCGACGCCCAGGAAGGCGAGGTCCGGGGTGAGCCGGCGCAGCGCCTGGTCCGTACGGGTGCCCAGCAGCGACTCGTTGGGCCGCCGCAGCCGGCCGCCGAGCACCACCACCTCGACCTCCGCGTCCGCCAACTCCACCAGTGTGGAAAGGCCGTTGGTGACGACCGTGAGGTCGGTACGGGCACGCAGTTCGTGCGCCAGCCGCGCCACGGTGGTGCCCGCGTCGAGCAGGACGACGTCGCCGGGGCGGACCAGCGCGGCCGCGGCACGGGCGATGGCGTCCTTCTCGGGGCGCCGTTCCCGCGCCTTGTCGTGCCAGGACCGCTCGGCCGCCCGGGGGTCGAGCGCACCGCCGTAGGTCCGGGTGATCCGGCCGAGCGCGGCCAGCGTCGCCAGGTCGCGCCGGACGGTGGACAACGAGACGTCGAACTCGGCCGCCAGGTCGTGGACGCTGATGTCGCCGGCGCCCAGCAGCTCCACCATCCGCTCCCGCCGGCGGCGGGTGCCCGGGCGCTCCCCACTGGTCACGTCGCTGCCCCTCCTCGTCCCTGGCCGACCCGACGCCGACCGCCCTCCCGAGTTGCGCGTTTCACGCAGTTCTCCTGGCTCGCGAGACTAACAGCCGGCGGAACGGTGGGGTCCCGGCGCCGCCGCGATCAGGCCAGTACCTTGTCCTTGGCCTTCCGGTACTCCTCCTCGGTGAGGTCCCCGTGGGCCTTGAGATCGGCGAGCTTCGCCAGCGCATCGGCGTGCCCGGCGCCCTCGCCGCCGGCCCCGACGGTCTGCCGCAGATACGCCTCCATCTCCCGCTGATGCTGCTCCGCCCGCGCCACCTCGCGTTCGGTCATCCCGCGCCCGCGGGCGAGAACGTAGATGAAGACGCCGAGGAAGGGCAGCAGGATCACCAGCACGAGCCAGCCCGTCTTGGCCCAGTTGTTGAGGTCCGGGCTGCGGAAGATGTCACCGATGATCCGGAACAGCAGGATCAGCCACAGAACCCACAGAAAGACCAGGCACATCGTCCAGAACGCGTTGAGCAGCGGGTAGTCCATCACGGCCTCCCTGTGTCGCGAGCCGCGGCCTGTCACTTGTCAGGATGCTCGCCCTCGACCGTTCCCGCGACCAGATCGTCCGCCGCCGCGAACGGCTCGCCGTCGGCCACCGCCTGCTCGGTCCAGATCACCTTGCCGCCGGCGGTGTAGCGGGTGCCCCACCGCTCGGCGAGCTGGGCGACCAGGAAGAGCCCACGGCCGCCCTCGTCCGTGGTGGCGGCCTGGCGCAGATGCGGCGAGGTGCTGCTGCGGTCGGAGACCTCGCAGATCAGGGCGGTGTCGCGGATCAGGCGTACGCCGATGGGCCCGGTGGCGTAGCGGATGGAGTTGGTGACCAGTTCGCTCAGGATCAGCTCGGTGGTGAACGCCTCGGCCGCCAGGCCCCATTCGATCAGCTTGCGCACCGCCGCGGCCCGGACCTGGGCCACCGCGGAGGGGTCGGGCGGGACGTCCCAGTCGGCGATGTGCGCGGCATCCAGCACCCGGGTGCGGGCGACGAGCAGCGCGATGTCATCGCTGGGGTTCTCCGGCAGCAGCGCGCCGAGCGCGGCCTCGCAGGTCTCCTCCGGGGTCCGTCCGGGCCGGTCGGCGAGGGTCCGGGCGAGCAGCGCCGTGCCCTCGTCGATGTCCCGGTCGCGGTCCTCGACGAGCCCGTCGGTGAACAGCACCAGCCGGCTGCCCTCGGGCAGCCGGCACTGCCAGGTCTCGAACGGCAGGCCCCCGAGGCCCAGCGGCGGACCGCCCGGCACCTCGGCGGTCTCGACGGTGCCGTCGGGCCGCAGCACCATCGGCTGGACGTGCCCGGCGCGGGCCATGGCGCAGGTCCCGGACGCCGGGTCGTAGATGGCGTACAGACAGGTGGCGCCGGTGACCGAACCGCCGGCCTCCTCGGCGCCCTCGTCCTGGTCGATGCGGGTGACCAGTTCGTCGAGGTGCCAGAGGATCTCGTCGGGCGGCAGGTCGAGGTTGGCGAAGTTGTGCACGGCGGTGCGCAGCCGGCCCATCGTGGCGGCGGCGTGCAGCCCGTGGCCGACGACGTCGCCGACGACCAGTGCGACCCGGGCGCCGGGCAGCGGGATGATGTCGAACCAGTCGCCGCCGACGCCGCCGAGCCCGCCGTGGCCGGCCTGCGCGGGCAGATAGCGGTAGGCGGCCTCGACGGCGTTCTGCTCGGGCAGCGCGCGCGGCAGCAGACTGCGCTGGAGGGTGATCGCCATGGTGTGCTCGCGGGTGTAGCGGCGGGCGTTGTCGATGCTCACCGCGGCCCGCGCGACCAGTTCCTCGGCGAGCGAGAGCTCCTCCTCCTCGAAGGGCGCCGGTTCCTGGGAGCGCCAGAAGAGGACCACGCCCAGGATGGCGCCGCGGGCCCGCAGCGGGACGGAGATCATCGAGTGGATGCCGTGCGCGACGATCCGCCGGGCGCGCTGGGGGTTCTGCAGGTGCCAGCCCCGGAACGCGGTCAGGTCCGGTTCCAGGACCGGTTCGCCGCGGTTGATGCCGGAGCCCACCGAGGTGGCGGGGTCGAAGCGGACGAGGTGGCCGACCGGGTAGAGCCCGCTGTCCGGTGGTGCGCCGCTGACGGCGGTGCGCCGCATCTCCATGCCGCCGACGGCGGGGACGGTGGGTTCCTCACCGGTCAGGACGTCCTCGGCCAGGTCCACGGTGACGATGTCGGCGAACCGGGCGGCGGCGAACTCCGCCAGCTCCTCGCAGGTGCGCACGACGTCGAGGGTGGTGCCGATCTCCGTCCCGGCGTCGTAGAGCAGCTTGAGGCGGCCGCGGGCGGATTCGGCGCGGCCGGTGAGCGCCCGGAGCTCGGTGGTGTCGCGGAGCGTGGTGACGCTGCCGGGCGGGCCGCCGGCCTGTTCGGTGGAGCGCTGGTTGACGGCCAGCAGGCGGTCGCCGACCGGGTGGACCTCGTCGGTGACGGACCGGCCGGAGGACAGCAGCCGGGCGGTGTCCGGGTCGAGCCCCAGGTCGGCGACCAGGCGGCCTTCGACGTCCGCCGCCAGGCCGAGCAGCCGGCGGGCCTCGTCGTTGGCGAGCAGCAGCCGCCCGTCGGCCCCGACGATGATCACGCCTTCCCGTACGGCGTGCAGCACCGCGTCGTGGTGCTCGTACATCCGGGTCATCTCGGCGGGGCCGAGGCCGTGCGTCTGGCGGCGCAGCCGCCGGCTGACCAGGGCGGTGCCGCCGGTGGTGAGGAGCAGCACGGCGGCCGCGGCGCCGAACAGCAGCGGGAACTGCTGGTCGACCACGCCGCTCACCTTCTTGATGGTGATGCCGGCCGAGACCAGTCCGACGACCTTGCCGTCGCGGCCGCGGACGGGGACGACGGCCTGGACGAGCGGCCCGATGGTGCCGGTGATCCGCTCGGTGACGATCCCGCCGGCCAGTGCCGGCCGCAGCGTGCCGACGAACTTCTTGCCGATCCGGTTGGTGATCGGGTGGGTGTAGCGGATGCCGTCGGTGTTCATCACGACGATGAAGTCGACGCCGGAGAGCTTGCGGGCGGTCTCGGCCCGCGGCTGGAGCACGGCGGTCGGGTCCGGGCCCTTGAGCGCGGCCTCCAGCCCCGGTGCGCTCGCGAAGGTCCGGGCGACGGCGACCGATCTGTTGCGGGCCTCGCGTTCGGAGTCGGTCCGGGACTGCAGCACGAGGGCGGCCATGGCGGCGGCGACGAGCAGGACCACGATCGCCACCTGCAGGAGAAAGACCTGGCCTGCGACAGTTCGCATCCTGAGAACCGAACGCGGGCGGCCGTAGCGTCCGGCCATGTCCTCTTTCTACACCTCCCGCATACGGTGGGCGAGCCACGCGTTGCAGAGCGCAGCCGCCGCCGGGCCGGCCCGGTGTCGCGCGACAGGGCCTCGTGGTCTGTCCGCAGATCGTCCCGTGATCCGGGTCCGGGCGCCAGAGGGCGGGAAGACCCCTGGGTACGTTTTACGGGCGCACATATGCGAACGTCTTCGACGAACGGGACATACGGTCCCTCGAGTTAGGGAACGTCCATGTAACTCTCCCCACAGGTTTATTTCCGCTTCCGTTCGGGATGTACCGCTCGGGTGATCGGTGCGCCGGGGCAAGTTGCCTGGTCAGCACGGTTTGCCGGGTCCCGGGGGTGGCCGCGGGGACGGGTTCGGGGACGCTCCGGGTGGCCTACGCGCCGGCGGGCCGGTATGAGACGTTCGTGGGCATGCATGTTCCCGAGGAGATCCGTGCCGACGCGGCCGCCCTCATCGACCACCACGCGCTCGGCCGGTGGAAGCCGAACGACGCCGACCGGCGGGTCGCCGTCGCGCTCTTCCGCTTCCTGGAGACCGGGCTGCCGCTCACGGGCGAGCAGATCCGGTCCGCCCTGGCACACCCGGAGCCGGCGGGCCCGGCCGACGAACGGCTCGTAAGGCTGCTGGACGGCACCGCCGCGCTGCTCGACGACGGCCCGGTGGCCGACGGCCCCGCCGGGCGGGACGCCGTCGACCACGTCTGCCTGCTGCTGGACGCGCTGGCGCTGTCCCACCCCGCGGAGCCCTCGGGCCGGTAAGAAGCCGCAGCCGGGCCCCCAGGCACGCGTACGAGCCCCTCGTACCCGCACCTGGGGGCCCGCGGCGGTTCAGCTTGATTCAGCCCCGCCCGGGCCGGCACGCGACCGCTCGGGCACACACGACGAGGCCCGCCCCGGAGCGATGCTCCTGGGCGGGCCTCGTCGGCTGTCCGGCCGTGGGTGCCGCTAGCCCGTCACGCCGGCGGCGGAGGCGGTCGTCGGCTGCTCCACGGGGGCCTGCTCGTCCTCGGGGACCGAGATGACCCAGTGGGTGTCCTGGCGCGGGCGCAGGTAGACCGCCCAGTAGACCGCGGCGGCGGCGACCAGGGCACCGGTGATGAGCAGGCTCTTGGCGCTCTGCTGGTAGAGCACCCAGGCCAGCACCACGATCAGCAGCGCCGGGACCACCGGCCACAGCGGCATCCGCCAGGCCAGCCGGTGCTTGTGCTCACCGCGGCGGGAGACCAGGGCGCCGAGGGCGACGAAGACGTACATCGCGGCGACGGCGACACCGGTGACCTCGCTCAGGGTGTCGAGGTTGACGAAGCAGAGCGCCGCTCCGGGGACGCCGACCACGAGGGTGGCCGCCCAGGGGGAGCCGAAGCGCCGGCCGACGTGCGAGAAGGCGCGGTTGACGACGGTCGGCCAGGCGGCGTCACGGGCCGAGGAGAAGACCACCCGGGAGTTCTGGATCACCATCACGATGGTGGCGTTGATGATGGCCAGGGCGATGCAGAGGCTGACGAACGTGCCGATGCCGGAGTTGCTCCAGCTCTGGACCATGCCGGCCACGTCACCGGCGCCGAGGGTCTTCAGGTCGGGCGCGCCGAGGGTGATCGCGACCACCGGGATCAGGACGACCGCGGCGCCGATGCCGAGGGTCCACAGGACCGTGCGGGAGACGTTGCGGCGCGGGTTCTCCATCTCCTCCGCGAGGTACACGGCGGTGGAGAAGCCCTGGAGGATGAAGAGCGCGGTGGCCAGTCCCGTCACGATCAGTCCGGCGGTGACGGCGGTGCTGTGTCCGTGGCCGGCGTCGAGCACGGGGTGGACGAGCACGGAGGCGGAGCGGTGGGTGTGGGTGAAGCCGAGGAAGGCGACGACCGCGCAGGCCACGACCTCCAGGACCAGGAAGATGCCGGTGATCCAGGCGTTGGCGCGCAGGTCGAGCAGGCCCATGGCGGTGGCCAGCAGCATCACGGCGGCGGCGGTGTACTGCGGATCGAGATGGATGATCGGGGCCAGATAGTCGGCGGTGCCCAGCGCGATGATCGGTGGGACGATCATGACGACGATCAGCGAGAGGATGAAGACCAGCCAGCCGGCGAGGCGGCCCATGAGGGTGCCGACCATCGCGTATTCGCCGCCGGAGCTCGGGATCAGGGTGCCGAGCTCGGAGTAGGTGAAGGCCACGCCGATACAGAGCAGGCCCGCGATGGCGATGGTCAGGGCGGTGCCGGTGCCCAGGCTGGCGAACGAGTCCGGCACGATCACGAAGAGCGACGAGGCCGGGGTGAGGCAGGAGAGGGTGAGCAGGGTGCCACCGACCACACCGATGGAACGGGTGAGTTTGGGGGCGGCGGCGGTTCCCTCCGCCACACTGCGGGTGTCCCGCTCGGACGCTGCGGGGGCAACAGGCGTGTAGGGCATATCGGTTATCCGTGTCCCATCGGTGCGGGGGCCAGGAGGGGCGCCTTGTGGGGGAAGAGCGCCATGAGCGGAAGCGCCCGGCTGACCACGGGCGCCGCTTCGGTGACCGAATAAAACCCCCGCCGTCGAGGTCCGTCAATACCTTGTTAAGAGTGTGAGACGACGAAATCCGTCGCCGATTGCCCCTACGGAACGCGGATCCATGTACTAACTGCCGTACGGAAGCGGATTTCGCGGCAGCGGGGGGAGGGTGCGGATTCTGCGCCCGAAAGCCGGAAACCGGCACAGAAATTCTCCGCTCCCGGCCGACGGTGCGCGCCCGGTCACTCCCCGTCGGTGCGGACCCGGGCGATGAGCAGGGCGACGTCGTCGTGCCCGTGCTCGTCGCGCAGCGCGCCCAGCAGGCGGTCGCACAGCCCCTCCAGGTCCCCCTCGGGCTCGGCGAGCACGGTGAGCAGGGTCTCCAGGCGGACGTCGATGGCCTGGTCGCGGGTTTCGATCAGGCCGTCGGTGTAGAGCACCAGCAGATCGCCCTCGTGCAGCGGGACCATGGTCTGCTCGAACGGGACGCCGCCGACGCCGAGCGGGGCGCCGGTGGGCAGGTCGAGCAGTTCGGGCGGGCGGCCCGCCCGGAGGAGCGCGGGTGGCAGATGCCCGGCGACCGCGATCCGGCACCCGTCTTGCTCCGGGTCGTAGACCGCGTACAGGCAGGTGGCGAAGGCCGGGTCGAGGCCGGCGGCGATGTGGTCGAGGTGGCTGAGCACCTCGGCGGGGTCCAGATCGAGATCGGCCAGCGCGCGGGCCGTGGTGCGCAGCTGGCCCATGGTGGCAGCGGCGTTGATGCCGCTGCCCATGACGTCGCCGACCACCAGGGCGGTCTTGCCGCCGGCCACCGGGATGGCGTCGAACCAGTCGCCGCCGACCTCACTGGCCGCCTGCGCGGGCTGGTAGCGGTAGGCGATCTCCATGGCGACGGGCTGCGGCGGCCGGTGGTTCATCAGGTGGCGCTGGAGGGTGAGCGCGGTCCGGCGTTCGCTCTGGTAGGAGCGGGCGTTGTCGATGCAGACCGCCGCCCGGGCGGCCAGTTCGACCGCGAGCACCGCGTCGTCCTCGTCGAACGGCACCTGGTTGCGTACGCGGTAGAGCGAGAGCGCGCCGAGCACCTCACCGCGGGCGATCAGCGGCACGGCCAGATAGGAGTGGAGTCCGGCCTCGCGGAGCAGGGCGGCGCCCTCGGCGTCGACGGCGATGTGCGCCAGGTCGTCCTCGGTCACCTGGGCGACGAGCACCGGGCGGGCGGCGGTGACGCAGCGGGTGATCAGCCGGTCGGTGTCGTAGGAGGCGATCTGGCCGGTGGGGTCGGCGGCGCGGACCGCCTCGGTGGCGTACGCCGCGGAGACCGCGAGGGCGCGGAAGCGGGCCGGGCCGCCGCCGGCGAGCACGGCCGGGCGCCGACCGTCCAGGACGGCGTCGAGGACGTCGACCGCGGCCAGGTCGGCGAGTTCGGGGACGATGACGTCGGCGAGCTCGTGGGCGGTCTGGTCGACGTCGAGGGTGGTGCCGACGCTCGCCGAAGCGTCGGCGATCAGGGCCAGCCGCCGCCGGGCGCGGGCGGCCTCGCTGGCGGCGCGGTGCTGTTCGGTGACGTCCACGACGGAGGTGGCGAGCCCGAGGACCCGGCCGCCGGGGTCCTCCAGCCGGTAGTACGACACCGACCACGCCTGGTCGGTGTGCGGGTCGGCGGCCGTGCGGCCGACGGTGAACTGGTCCAGCAGCGGCTGCCCGGTCTCCAGGACCTCCCGCATCCGGTCCACGATGACCTCGGTGTCGAGGAACGACAGCGCCTCGCGGACGTGCCGGCCGATGTGCCGCTCGGCGGGCAGGTCGTTGATCCGCTCCAGCGCCGGGTTGACCATGACGAAGCGCAGGTGGGTGTCCAGGACGGCCAGGCCGATCGGTGACTGGGCCACCAGGCGTACCGAGAGCGCCAGATCGCGCTCGACCCGGCGCAGTACGGCCTGGTCGGTGGCGATGCCCAGGGCGTAGGACTCACCACGCTCGTCCAGCAGGCGCATGTTGCGGAATTCGACCAGCCGGGTGCTGCCGTCCTTGTGCCGTACCGGGAAGACCCCGGCCCAGCTCTCGCCGCCCGCCATGACGTCGGAGAACAGCCGCAGGACGAGGTCGAGGTGCTCCGGCGGGACCAGCAGCTTGGCGGCGGACCGGCCCAGCGCCTCCTTGGCGGTCCAGCCGAAGAGTTCCTCCGCCTGGGGACTCCACAGGGCGATCCGGCCGTCCGCGTCCAGCATCACGGCGGCCACGCCCAGTACGTCGAGCAGGCCGCCGGGCTGGCCCGGTGCGGCCCCGACCGGGGCAGCGCCCTCGGGGAACGCGTCGGTCGCACCCATCCAGGCACTCCTTCCGCCGGCCCCCTGGGACCGACAGCCGTGGCGCTCTCCGTACATCGGCCGATTCTCGCCGTGTTTCCGCTGCCCTCCATCATCTCTCGCCACGGGACGGCCCCGCAGGGAGAGCGGGAGCAGCAGGGCCGGGGCGCCCGGTGCGCGAGGGAGCATTATCCGACGCGGGTGCCTGCGCGGCGACCTTGTCGGCGATATTCGGGGCGATGAATCCGGCCGACGTGGGGGCCGGTGGTGCGCGGGACCGGCAGGTCATGGCCGTGGGGGTGGCCTGCCGGCTGCCGTGCCACCGCCCGGCAGGAGCCGCCGAGTTGGAGATGTCGATCACCAGGGATTACCCTGCCCTTTAGTTGCCTCTAGCAACTAAAGATAGGCGATCACACACCCGGCGGCCATGACCGGGCCCGCCGGTGTGGAGGAAGCCCGACATCATGTCCATCGCTGACCGGACATTCCGCACCTACGTGGAGGAGAACCTCGATGCACTTAGCTCCGACCCGGCGCACGAAGCCGTGGTCCACCAGGGCCGCCGGGTAACGGCGGGCGAGTTCCGCGCCCTGGTCCACCGCACGGCCCGGGCCCTGCGCGCCCGCGGCGTGGCCCGCGAGGACACCGTCACCCTGCTGAGCGGCAACCTCCCCGAGACCCTCGCCGCCCGCTACGCCGCCAATCTGATCGGCGCCCGTGTCAACCACCTCTACAACAAACTGTCCGCCGAGTCCCAGGCCGACATCGTCCGCGACGTCGAGACCCGGGCGCTGATCGTCGACCCGCGGTACGCCGAACGGGCCGCCGAGGTCACCGAGTTGGCGCCCGTACCGGAGGTCCTGGTCCTCGGCCCGGCGAAGCGCGGCACGGACCTGCTGGAGCTGGCGGCCGAGCAGACCGACGAGCCGTTCGCGAGCCTGGCCCGGCCCGAGGACGTCTGCACCATCCGCCACACCGGGGGCACCACCGGCCACCACCCCAAGGGCATCTGCACCACCTTCGAGCAGGCCCGCTGATTCCGCGGCGTCCTGCCGGAGGAGCCGGGCGAGCGCCGGCAGCTGGTCGCGACGACGCTGGCGCACGCGGCCGGCGCGATGGCCGACAGCAACCGGCGACATCGGATTCCTCGACGACGACGGGTACTTGACCATCGTCGACCGGATCAAGGGCATGATCGTCGTGGTCGGCGGCCATGTGTACACCACCGAGCTGGAGGACCTGCTGAACTCGCACCCGCAGGTACTGCAGAGCGCCGTCTTCGGGGTCCGGGACGCCGACCGCATGGAGCGGGTGCACGCCGCGGTGGTGCGGGCGCCGGGGAGCACGGTCGACGGGCAGGAACTGCGCGCGATGGTGTGCGCGGAGCGCGGCGCGATGTACGAGCCGGCGCACCTCACCTTCGTCGACGCGCTGCCGCTGACCGACGCCGGCAAGCCGGACAAGAAGGAGCTGCGCCGCCGGGCCGAGCAGGAGGCCGGCACGGCCGGGTGACCGCAGCGTCGGGCCGCCACAGCCGAACGCTGCGGCGGCCCGACATGCTACTGCGGGTCAGATGAGACCCCACAGCCAGCCGAAGGGGCCGAAGCCGTGCCCGTAGCCGTTCCCGTAGCCGAAACCGTTGCCGTAGCCGTTGCCGAAGCCGCCGTAGCCGCCGAAACCACCGTAGCCGTGGTGGTCGCAGTCGTGGTGGTGGTGGTGACGGTGGTGGTGCCGACCGTAGTGGTCGTGGCCCGACGCGGACGCCGCCGGCTTCTGAGGAGCGGCGGAAGCCACACCGGCGAGCGGGACGACGGCGGCGGCGGCAATCGCCGCGGCGGCCACGGAGCGACCTATGATCTTGCGCATTGCGTTTCTCCTGTTTGGCAGGAAATCTGACATTCCGATGAGTACCGCGCACCGTCACAAACCGCGCAGACACGACGAAGAGCCACTCCAACAGCCCCAAGAATTGCTCCACTCGCGGCAATGAAAAGGCAAAGGCTGGTGGGCGACGCACAGGTCAGAGCCGGATGACGACGAGCGCGGTGTCATCGGTCGCCCCGTCGGGCGGCAGCAGTTCGGCCAGCAGCGCATCCGCGATCGCCTCCGCCCCGGCGCCCCGGTGCCGGGTCAGCGAGGCGGCCAGCCGTGCCAGCCCGACGTCGATGTCCTCGCCGCGGCGCTCGATCAGCCCGTCCGTGTACAGCACCAGCACGGCGTCGGCGGCGAAGGAGACCCAGGCCTCGGGACGGTTCACGTGCTCGGGCCGGGCCCCCAGCGGCGGATCGGTCGCGCCGTCCAGGAACTCCACCCGGCCGTCCGGGTGCAGCAGCGCGGGCGGCGGATGGCCGGCGCTGCTGTAGGCGATGGTGTGGCTGGTCCAGTCGATGAACGCCTCCACCGCGGTGGCGGATTCGGCGCCCTCCACCGAGCGGGCGTAGATGCCCAGCACCTCCAGCGCCCGGGCGGGCCCGCGGGTGACCAGCGTGGCGGCGCTCAGGGCACTGCGCAGCTGCCCCATGACGCACGCGGCCTCCAGCCCGTGGCCGACGACGTCACCGACCGCCACCGCCATCCGGTCGCCGGACAGCTCCGCCAGGTCGTACCAGTCCCCGCAGACGTTGAGCGCCCCGACCGCGGGCCGGTAGCGCACCGCGGCCCGGTGGTGTCCCACCGGGCGGGGCGCGGGCAGCATCGCTTCCTGGAGCGCCAGCACCACCAGCCGTTCCCGGGCGTGCGCGTGGCGGAGCCGGTCGTTGAGCTGCTGGAGTTCCTGGGCCCGGGCGTAGAGCTCGGCCGCCATCCGCTGCGGATCACCGCCGTGGTCCCGCCGGGCACCGGCCCGGATGGTCTCGGTGACCTCCTCCACCCGGTGCACGATCAGCCGCACCCGCCCGTCCGCGTCGAGGACCGGTGCGTTGACGGGACTCCAGTAACGCTCCTCGAACACCCCTGGCCGGCCGGGCAGTTCGACGTCGTAGCGCTGCAGGGCCATGGTGTCGGTCAGGCCGGTGGCCAGCACCCGCTCCAGGGACGCCCGCAGATTGCGGGTACCGGTGGCGTCGGGGTCCCGGGGGTTGTCGGGGAAGACGTCGAAGAGGTGGCGACCGACGACCTGGCGCCGCTGCCGGCCGGCGCGGCGCAGCAGGGCCTCGTTGGCGTCGGCGATCATCAGGTCCGGGGTGAGCAGCAGCACGGCGCCCGGCAGTGCCTGGAAGACCGCCGCATAGTCGATCGGCCATTCGTTCACGGCCGGCCCGCCTTCTCGTTCGCCACATGCGGAATGATCTCGTCCGGCGGGCGGACGCGCATACCGGACGGGAGGCCGGAGGCCGTCCACGGCGCGCGAACCGGGAGGCCGTACCGGATTCCGCGGCGGCCGGAGCGGATACGGCCGTCCGCGGCATCCGGCGCCCGACCGGCGCCGGAACCGTCAGCGCTTGCGGGCCCGGCTCGGCTGCACCCGGGTCGGCTCCCCCGGCATCTTCGGGTGATCGGGCGGATAGGGCAGATCGCCCAGGCCCTCGTCGGCCGCCTGCCGGTCCGCGAGCTCGAAGACGGACTCCAGCCCGAAGGCGTGGTCCGTCATGTCGGCGTGCACATCGCCGAGTTCCGCGAACCGCGCCGGCATCGTGCGCAGGTCGAAGTCCTCCGGCACGGCGTCGGACAGCTCCTCCCACCGCAGCGGGGCGGAGACCGTGGCGCGCGGCCGGGCGCGCAGCGAATAGGCCGAGGCGATGGTGCGGTCCCGGGCCATCTGGTTGTAGTCGACGAAGATCTTCGCGCCGCGTTCCTCCTTCCACCACGCCGAGGTGACCAGGTCCGGCAGCCGCCGTTCCATGGCCCGGGCCACGGTGATGGCGGCCCGTCTGACCTCGGTGAACGTCCACTGCGGCCGGATCGGTACGTAGATGTGCACACCGCGGCCGCCGGAGGTCTTGGGCCAGCCGCGCAGCCCGTGCTCGGCGAGCAGTGCGCGCAGTTCGTGGGCGACCCGCACGGCGTCCGAGTAGTCGGTGCCCGGCTGCGGGTCGAGGTCGATCCGCAGTTCGTCGGGGTGCTCGGTGTCGTCGCGGCGGACCGGCCACGGATGGAAGGTCAGGCACCCGAGGTTGGCCGCCCAGACCACGGCGGCGGGCTCGGTGGGGCACATCTCGTCGGCGAACCGTCCGCTGGGGAAGGCGATCCGGGCGGTGGGCAGCCAGTCGGGGAGGCCCTTGGGCGCCCGCTTCTGGTAGAAGAACTCGCCCTCCACGCCGTCGGGGAAGCGCTGCATCATGGTGGGCCGGTCGCGCAGACCGCGCAGCACCCCGTCGGCGACCGCGAGGTAGTACCGGGCGACGTCCAGCTTCGTGAAGCCGCGCTCCGGGTAGTACGTCTTGTCCGGGTTGGACACCCGCACCGTGCGCCCGGCGACGTCCAGTTCTACGGCCTTGTCGGCCCGGCCTCCGGTCATGCCTCCACGCTAGAGCGTGCCCGGGGGTTCCGCCCGGCGCGCGGGACGCGGCCCGAGCCGTCAGGATCGGGACCATGGACCTGCCCGTCATGCCCCCGGTCTCCCCCATGCTCGCCAAGCCGGTGTCCAAGATCCCCGCCGGCATGCAGTACGAGGCCAAGTGGGACGGCTTCCGGGTCATCGTCTTCCGGGACGGTACGGAGGTCGAGATCGCCAGCCGCACCACGAAGTCGCTCAGCCGCTACTTTCCCGAGGTGATCACGGCGGTCCGGAACGAACTGCCGCGGCGCTGCGTCGTCGACGGCGAGATCGTCATCGCCCATGACGGCCGGCTGCACTTCGAGGAGCTGCTGGAGCGCATCCACCCGGCGGACTCCCGGGTCCGCACCCTCGCCGAGCGCACCCCGGCCTCCCTGGTCGCCTTCGACCTGCTGGCCCTGGGCTCCGACTCGCTGATGCGCGAGCCGCAGTCGGCGCGCCGGGAGGCGCTGGTGAAGGCACTGCGGACGGCCGGGCCACCGGTTCACACCGCCCCTGCCACCACGGACCGGGAGCTGGCGGAGCACTGGTTCACGCAGTTCGAGGGCGCGGGGCTGGACGGGGTGATCGCCAAGCCGCTGGACCTGCCGTACCGGCCCGGTGACCGGGTGATGTTCAAGGTGAAGCACGCCCGCACCGCCGACTGCGTCGTGGCCGGCTACCGGCTGCACAAGAGCGGCCCGGTGGTCGGCTCGCTGCTGCTGGGCCTGCACGACGACGCCGGTCAGCTGCAACACGTCGGGGTCTGCGCGTCGTTCCCCATGGCCCGGCGGCGCAAGCTGGTCGAGGAGCTGGCGCCGCTGCGGATGGACGATGCCGCGGAGCACCCGTGGGGCGCCTGGACGGACGAGGAGGCGCATGCGTCGCGGCGGATGCCCGGCGGGCCGAGCCGGTGGAGCGGCGGGAAGGACCTGTCGTGGGTGCCGCTGCGCCCGGAGTGGGTGTGCGAGGTGGCCTACGACCACATGGAGGGCAGCAGGTTCCGGCACACCGCCCAGTTCCGCCGCTGGCGCCCGGACCGTACGCCGGAGAGCTGCACCTACGCCCAGCTTGAGGAGCCGGTGGGCTACGACCTGGGGGAACTGCTGCGGGACTGACCGCCGGGCCTAACTCCCGTCCTCCTCCGGGGGCCAGCGGCGGTGGTTCTGCCCCGGGGCGAGGCGGTCGACGACCTCGGCCAGTTCGCTGCAGGCCAGCTCGATCTTGCGGCGGATGGCGTTCTGCTCGGCGACGACCGCCGAGAGCAGCAGCGCGGTGAGCGCGGCGGAGGCATTGAGCGCCTGGAGGTTGACCATGGCCTCCAGCAGGCTCTGGCCCTCGAACGGTCCGGTGCGGTCGGTCGCCGCCGAGATCGCCAGGACGGACACCACCAGCACACAGGGCGCCGCACCGGCCAGCTGGAATCGCAGCGCCGCCCACACGATCACCGGGAAGATCAGGAACAGCAGCGACAGGGTGCTGTGCACCGCCACGAGGGAGGCCAGGACCGCGGTGGCCAGCAGGGCCGCCGCCTCCGCCGACCGGACCAGGGGCATTTCCCGGGGCGGCCGCAGGGTGCGGACGGCGAGCACGAGCGGGGTGACGACGAGGACGCCCATCGCGTCGCCCACCCACCATGCCGCCCAGGTCCGCCAGAAGTCCCCGGCCGGCAGATCACCGGTGATCACCTGGGTGCCGCTGCCGAACGTCGCGCTGATCACCATGCCGGCGAACGCGCCCAGGGCGACCAGTGCGACACCGTCCCGCAGCCGGTCCAGCTCGGTCCGGAACCCCACCTTGCGCAGCATCAGACAGGCGCACACCGGGGCGAGGGTGTTGCCGGTCATGATGGCGAGGACGGACCCGTCGACCGGGCCGAGCGAGGCGACGACCAGGAGCGTGCCGAGGAAGGCGGCCGGCCAGGTCCACAGCCCGATCAGCAGCAGGCTGCTGAGCGCGATACCGGTGGGCGGCCATAAGGGCGTGACCACGGCACCGGCGACCACCACCTGTTCCAGCAGCCCGATCCGGGCGGACGCGTAGTAGACGGCGGCGAGGACGAGGATCGTCAGGGCTGCCGGTGCGAGACGGCGGAGTTGCTCGGTACGCACCACATCAGCCATCAGACAACGCGGTCGGCCGGGCGCCGGCCACGACACGCACGCCCCGCTCGCGCTTCACCCACTCCTGGCCGCCGGCGCCGTCGAAGCGCAACACGATCACCGCGGAGTCGTCGGTGTGCCCGGTCAGTTCCGCCACGCTCATCACCGCCGCGGCGACCGCCGCCGGATCGCTGCCCGCGTTGGCCCGTACCAGCCGCATCACCTGCGTCAGCCCGGCCTCCATGGGGAACGACGGTCCTTCCACGACCCCGTCGGTGACCAGGGTGAACGCGCCCCCCATGGCGAGCCGGCGGCGGGTGACCGGGTACTCCTCCCCCGGCACGATGCCCAGCGGCAGGCCCCCGGGGTCGTCGGCGAGGCCGAAGCGGCCGTCGGTGGTGGCCCAGATCGCCGGTACGTGGCCGGCCCGGGCGCTGGTCAGCTCCCAAGCGGCCGGGTCGAAGCGGAGGAAGGTGCAGGTGGCGAAGAGCCCGCAGTCGACGGAGAGCAGCAGGTCGTTGGCGCGGCTGAGCACCTCGCCGGGGTCGGCGGCGTGCACCGCGACGGCCCGCAGCCCGAACCGGATCTGGCCCATGAAGGCGGCCGCCTCCACGTCGTGGCCCTGCACGTCGCCGATGCAGAACGCCAGTGACCCGTCGGGCAGCGGGAAGCCGTCGTACCAGTCGCCGCCGATGTCCAGGCCGTGCCGGGCCGGGGCGTAGGTGGCGGCGGTGCGCAGCCCGGGGAGCTGCGGCAGCCGGGCCGGCAGCATCTCGCGCTGCAGCGCCTCGGCGAGCTCCACGCGGGCCCGCTGCTTCTCGGCGCCCTCCCGCGCCTGGGCGGTCAGCCGTCCGAGCGTGGTCAGCAGATCGTCGGCACTCGCCGACCGCGGGGGACGACGCCGAGGCATGGATCGCTCCCGGGTGCATCGGTGCATGGGCCACTGCGGCGGCGCGCTCCCTGCGACGGTCCGCGGGGGCCTCCTGACCTGGGCTCATGGGGCTCTCGGGGGGAGCCCGCCTGTCCGGTTCATCATATTTCTGCGGGGTGACTTCCGCTTCACGACGCCGGGGCCTCCCCGGCGGCCGAGCGGTTCACCGCCAGATGACGGACGCCGGACCGTACGGCCCAGAAGAAGACCCCGAAGGCGAGGACGGCCACCGCGATCGAGTCGTACGGGGCGGGCAGCCGGCCGGAGCCCTCGAAGGTGCCCAGCCCGGAGAGGGCGGTCAGCGCGAGGAGGTAGACCACCAGCCAGGCACCGGTGCGCAGTTCGGCGGAGAGCGGGCGGACCGGCCCGGCGCCGTCGCTCTCGACGGCCGCGGTACCGCCGCGGGCGCCCGGGCGGCGCATGACGAGGAAGATCAGCAGGCCGGCCAGCACCAGCGGCAGCGCGAGCCGCAGGTCGTGCCAGCCCGACCAGTAGACGAACTCGCTCGACACGACGAAGCTGACCGGGGCGATCCAGCGCAGACCGGGCACCCAGCCGGCGGTGTGACCGCCCGGTTCGGCGCGGAACACCGCGACCGCGACCGCCGAGGCGGCGTAGATCAGCAGGTACATGTCGCCCATGACGCTCACGATGTCCTGCCAGCCGCCGAAGGGCAGCAGGAAGACCACGATGACCAGGAGGTTGACGGCCAGCGCGCGGCGCGGGATGCCGAACCGCTCGTTGACCTTCATGAAGTACCGGGGAATCGTGCCGTTCTTGGCGAGCGCGTAGGTGTGCCGGGCGTCGATGGCCACGCCCACGTAGGCCGAGCCGCCGGGCGAGATGACCGCGTCCGCGTAGAGCAGGCTGGACAGCCACTGCAGGTTGAGGATCAGGGCGAGCTGGCCGAACGGCGAGTCGAAGGAGACGCCCTGCCAGCCGTGGCCCAGGAGGCTCTCGGGGACGCTGAAGAGGAACGCCAGCTGCAGGGCGAGGTACATGGCCACGGCCAGGCCGATGCCGGTGAGCACGGCCGCGGGGATGGTGCGGCGGGGGTTGCGGGTCTCGCCGGAGAAGTCCAGCGGGGCCTGGAAGCCGTTGACTGAGTAGACGATGCCACCGCCGGCCAGCGCGGTCAGGCAGGCCACATAGCCGTACGGGGCGAAGCCGCCGTGGTCGGTGAGCCGGCCGGAGTTCCAGCCGGAGGCGAGCAGCGCGATCACGGTGACGACCGGTACGGCGATCTTGAACACCGAGATCAGGTTGTTCATCCGGGCGAACATCCGCACCGCGAACCAGTTCAGCGCCGTCAGCAGCACGCTGAGCCCGGCGGCCAGGCCGAGCCCGCCGAGCGTGAGGGTGTGGCCGTTGTAGAGGCCCGGGATGTAGTGCGCGGCGTACTGCATGATCGCGGTGATCTCGGCCGCGGTGCCGCCCACGGACAGCAGCGTCGACCAGCCGATGAGGGTGCCGACCAGCCGGCCGCTGGCGAACAGCGGCCACCGGACCGTGCCGCCGCCCTCCGGCCGGGACGCGCCGAGCTCGATCAGGACCAGGGCCACCAGACCGCACAGCAGACCGGCCCCGATCCAGGACAGCAGCGCCGCCGGACCGGCCGTCTGCGCCGCGTACAGGGCCGCGAACAGCCAGCCGGAGCCGACGATGTTGGAGAAGCCGATACCGGTCAGTCCCCAGAAGCCGAGGTCCCGGCGCAGCCGGCGCTCCTCGGCCTGGACTTCCGGCGCGCCGCCCCCGCCGGCCCCCGCTGATACCTGACGCTCCGCCACGAAAACTCCTCGACTCACTGTCCCGGCCCGGTTCCGGCCGGTGTCCCGGTGCGCCGGACCCTACTTGACCGGCACCGGACAGGAATCGTCCGTCCGCCCTATGGGCCCGCGGCACGTCACGAGAGCAGGTCCGCCGGCACCCCGAAGGTGCCGGTCAGGCCCACGCGGCCGGCGTCGGTGAGCCGGACCAACCGCCGGTAAGCGCCGTGCCGTGCCGCGCCGCAGCCGATCTCGGTGGTCCTCGCCGCCGCGGGCTTCCTCGTCGCCGCCGCGCTCCCCGCGCCGGATTCCCCCGCATCATCCGGCGGGATCGGGTAGGACATGAGGGGGGAACAGATGATCGGTGCACGGGGGGATCGTCCGTGGCCGGCGTACGAGACGAGGAGCAGCGAGATGACACTGCCATGGCGTGAGGACGAGAGCTGGCGCCGCCGCTACCCGCAGCCGGGCCCCGACTGGACGCAGGGGATGCCGCAGGGGACGACGGAGCCGCTGACCCCCATGGGGCGGATCGAGCAGTACGGCCGGATGGGCAGCGCGTTGCACGGCGGGTATGTCGCGCCCTGGCAGCGCAAGGTGATCCTCGGCTTCGTCATCGGCGCCGTGGTGGTCACGGCCACGGCCCTGCTGCTGGCCTTCTTCGGCTGACCACGATTCCGGCCTGACCCTGGCTCAGGCGCAGGTCCAACAGCCGGACCAGCAGGCGGACCGGTGCGGTCGGTGGCCCCGGGCGTGCCGGCGGTCGGCCGGGCGCTCCTCGTCCACCTGCTCCTGGCCGTCGACCAGGGCCCGCAGCCCGGCGAGCCGGGCGGACAGCACGACGGTGAGCGCGGCGAGTTCCTCGGGTTCGGCATGCCCCCGCTCGATGCGGAAGGTGAGGCCGGGTGGTGCGTCGTCCACCGGGCCCCGATCGTCGGGCGGCTCCGCGCCGAGCACCGTGGCCAGGTCCATCGGGATGCCGGGCTCGTCCGGCCGCGGCCGGCCGTTCGGTGTCCGCGTGCCGGCCGGCGGGCTCTCGGCGGTCTGGGTGCTCTCGTCGGTGAAGGCGTTCATGTGCGGGGGTTCCTGGAGTCGGGGACGGGGCGCGGCCGGTGCCCGCCCGCCGCGCCCGGCGGCCGTCTGCGGGCAGGTCACACGGGCGACGCTAGGAGCGCCCCGGCGCCCCCGCGCGCGGGGCGGCGGCCGGCTGCGCCGTTCAGGCGACCGAGCGGATGTCCCAGGCGTGATATCGGGGGCCGAGGCCGTGTTGGTCCCGTCGCGCGCGCCCCGGGCGGCGAGCATCACGCACAGGTATGTGCAGGCACGCGGGTGCCGGATGACGCAGTCAGGATGGGCGGGACGATGAGATGTGATCAGGCCGGAGACGGGCATGCCACCGCACGGGGCGACGGGCGCCGGGAATTCCTCCGGTGTGCGGCCGGCGTCGCGGGGGTGGCGGCCGCCGGGGGCCTCGGCACCGAGGCGGTCGCCACGGACCGGTCGCGGGACGACCGCCGGGACCTGCCCGACCGGGTGCCGTTCCACGGCCACCACCAGGCCGGGGTCGTGACGCCGCAGCAGCTCTTCGCTGGCTTCGTCGGCTACGACGTTCTGGCCGAGGACCGGGACGGCCTGGTGGAGCTCTTCCACAAGCTCACCCACCGGTCCCGGGTCCTGACGGGCGGCGTGAAGCCGCACGACGAGCTGGTGGCGCGGGAGCGCCCGACGCCGGACTCGCTCACTATCACCCTCGGCGTGGGCGCCTCGCTGTTCGACGACCGTTTCGGGCTGTCCGGCCACAAGCCCCGCCATCTCAAGGCGATGCCGGCCTTCCCCGACGACCGGCTGGAGCCGGCCCGCTGCCACGGCGACCTGTCCCTGCAGATCTGCGCCGAGCACCCGGACGCCATCGTGCACGTACTGCGCGACGTGGCACGGGAGACGGACGGTCTGCTGCGGCCGCGCTGGCGGCGGGACGCCTTCCTCAATCCGTCCCGGCCTTCCGGGTCACGACGCAATCTGCTGGGCTTCAAGGACGGCATCGTCAACCCGGACACCGAATCGTCCCGGGAGATGGACCGGCTGATGTGGGTGACACCGCCCTGCGGCGAGCCGGACTGGGCACTGGGCGGCTGCTACCAGGTGCTGCGGCTGATCCGCTTCCACGTCGAGAAGTGGGACAAGGTGCCGCTGCGGCGGCAGGAGGGGATCTTCGGCCGGCACAAGGCGAGCGGGGCGCCGCTGGACGGCCGGCACGAGTCGGACGCGCCGGACTACCGCAACGATCCGCACGGCCGGCACATCCCGCTCGACTCCCACATCCGCCTGGCCAACCCGCGCACCCACAAGACGGACCGCTCCCGCTTCCTGCGCCGCAGTTACAACTACGACGCGGGCTTCGACCACACCGGCCGGATGGACCTCGGCCTGGTCTTCTGCGGCTACCAGCAGGACCCGGAGCGCCAGTTCGCGACCGTACAACGCCGCCTGCAACACGAGCCGCTGGCGCGGTTCGTCACCCCCATCGGCGGCGGCTACTTCTTCATCCTCCCGGGCGTCCGGGACGGGGACGACTGGTTCGGCTCCCAATTGCTGAAGAAGACCTGACCGTCCGCTGCGCTTTGGGGTGCCTCCCACGTACTTGGCCGTCCCGCCGCGGTTGTTGCTCGCCGTCGCGCGCTATGCGGCGCCCCGTACGTACCTCGCATTCCCGCCGCGGGGCTTGCTCGCCGTTGCCCGCTTTGCGGCGCCCCCGCACGTACCTTGCCTTCCCGCCGCGGGGCGTCTCGCCGTTGCGCTTTGCGGCGCGCCGCACGTGCCTGACTTTCCCGCCGCGGGACTCGCTCGCCGTTGCGCTTTGCGGCGCGCCGTACGTTGTCGGCTGTCTCGCCGTTGGGCTTGGTCGCCGTTGCGCCTGGCGGCGGGCGTGGTGTTTTCGGGTGCGGTGCCGGCCCTCCAGACTTCGTCCTCCGGTCCAGCCCCTCCCGTGGGTGGGGGGTGAGAGGCCGGTGGGGGCGGGCGTTGTCGTTCGGCAGTGTCTTGCGTCATGCGGTGTCGGGAATACCGCCCCGGCTCGCCGAGTTGAGGCCCGCAAGGGGTGCCCGTATCCCTTACGGGATCTGTTCGCCCCGCCCTAAGGGACCCTCGACGCCCACCCCCACCGGCCTCAACTTCCCCCCAACGGGAGGGGACGGGCCGGAGGGGCCTTGTTCGTGGGCTTCGCTTCCAGGGGCTCAATCAAGGAGCGAAGGCGGAGCGCAGCGGAGCGTAAAGCGAAGCAGTCCACGAACAAGGCCCCGGAGGACCGTCACCGCACCCAACAACACCCGGCCCGCCGCAGGCGCAACGGCGAACAACACCCGCGGCGGGACAGCCAAGTACGTGGGAGGCGCCGCCAAGCGCGCAACGGCGAGACGCCCCGCGGCGGGACAGACGGGTACGTACGCGGCGCGCCGCAAAGCCCAACGGCGAGCAACCACCGCGGCGGGAAAGCCAAGTACGTGGGCAACAAGCGTCAGCAGATCCGTGGGAGCTGTTCCCCCAGCGGCAGGTCAACGACCCGTGTGCCCCCCAGGGGCGTGCGGGCCACGACCATGCCGGGGTGGGTCGCCACGGCCTCGCCGATGATCGCCGCGCCGGCACCCAACGGGTGCCTCCGCATCGCGGCCAGTACCGCGTCCGCGTGCTCGCGCGGTACGAACGCCACGAGCTTGCCCTCGTTGGCGACGTACATCGGGTCCAGCCCGAGGATGGCGCAGGCGTTGGCGACCGCGGGCGGTACCGGGATGGCGCGTTCCTGGATGACGATGCCGGTGCAGGACGCGGTGGCGATCTCGCACAGCGCCGCGGCCAGCCCGCCGCGGGTGGGGTCGCGCAGGACGTGCAGGTCCGGGGTGACCGCGAGCATCGTCTCGACGAGCCCGCCGAGCGCGGCGCAGTCGCTCTCGATCTCCACGCCGAATTCCAGGCCCTCGCGGACGCTCATGATGGCCACGCCGTGTACGCCGATGTCGCCGCTGACGATCACCACGTCGCCGGGGACGACACGTTGGGGGCGGAGGTCGACGCCGTCCGGGATCAGCCCGAGGCCGGCGGTGTTGATGTAGACACCGTCGCCGTGGCCCGCCTCGACGACCTTGGTGTCGCCGGTGGCCACCTCGACCCCGGCGGCCCGGGCGGCCGCGCCCATCGCGTCCGCGACCCCGGCGACCACCGGCATCTCGACGCCCTCCTCCAGGATGAAGCCGCAGGAGAGGTACGCGGCCCGGGCGCCGCTCATGGCGAGGTCGTTGACGGTGCCGTTGACGGCGAGGTCGCCGATGCTGCCGCCGGGGAAGAACAGCGGCCGGACCACGAAGGAGTCGGTGGAGAAGGCGAGCCGGGCGCCGCCCAGCGACACCGCGGCGGAGTCGCCGAGCTGCGCGAGGACCTCGCCGCCGAAGGCGGGCACGAAGATCTGCTGGACGAGTTCGGCGGAGAGTGCGCCGCCCCCGCCGTGTCCCATGACGACCCGCGGCTGGTCGCGCAGCGGGGTGGGGCAGGTCCAGCCGGAGATGTCGACGGTGGGGAGTCCGCGGTCGGCCGGGGTGGGGGCCCCGGTGGCGGCGTTCGACGCGTGCGACGCCGTCAGCGGGGTGTGCGGGGTGTCAGGCAACGGGGCTCGCCTCCAGCGGGGTGGGCGGGGTGCCGAGTCGGCGGTACAGGTAGTAGGCGGCGCACGCGCCCTCGCTGGAGACCATGGTGGCGCCCAGCGGGGTGCGCGGGGTGCAGGTGGTGCCGAACGCCTCGCACTCGTGCGGCTTGATGAGTCCCTGCAGGACCTCGCCGCTGCGGCAGGCGGCCGGTTCGCGGGTGGTGATGCCGTCGACGGAGAAGCGGTGTTCGGCGTCGTAGTCGCGGTAGCGCTCGGCGAGCCGCCAGCCGCTGGCGGGGATGGTGCCGATGCCTCGCCAGCTGCGGTCGGTGACCTCGAAGACGTCCCGGAGCATCTTCTGCGCGGTGGGGTTGCCCTCGCTGCGGACGGCGCGCGGATAGGCGTTCTCCACGGTGTGTTCGCCGCGCTCCAGTTGGCGGACGGTGCGGCGGATGCCCTCCAGGATGTCCAGCGGTTCGAAGCCGGTGACCACGATCGGCACCCGGAAGCGTTCGGCCAGGGCCGGGTACTCCGCCATGCCCATCACGCTGCACACATGGCCGGCGGCGAGGAACGCCTGGACCCGGCAGCTGGGCGAGGTCATGATCGCCTCGATGGCGGGCGGGACCCGGACGTGCGAGACCAGCATGCTGAAGTTGCGGATGCCGAGCTTGTGGGCCTGATGGACCGTCATGGCGTTGGGCGGGGCGGTGGTCTCGAAGCCGATGCCGAAGAACACCACCTCGCGGTCCGGGTTCTGCTGGGCGGTCTTCAGCGCGTCGAGCGGGGAGTACACCACCCGTACGTCGCCACCCTCGCCGCGCACCTGGAACAGATCGCGGTCGCTGCCGGGGACCCGGAGCATGTCGCCGAAGGAGCAGAAGATCACGCCCGGGCGGGCGGCGATCTCCAGCGCCTTGTCGATCACCTCCAGTGGTGTGACGCACACCGGGCAGCCCGGTCCGTGGATCAACTCGACCTGTTCGGGCAGGAGTTGGTCGATACCGTGCCGGATGATGGTGTGCGTCTGGCCGCCGCAGACCTCCATCAGGGCCCACGGCCGGGTTGCCGTGGCCCGGATGTCGTCCAGCAGCCGGCGGGCCAGCTCGGGGTCCTGGAATTCGTCGATGTACTTCACTTCCGCGCCTCCCGCGCCGTGTCGCCGCCGACGGCCGCAGGGGACCCGCCGGCTTCCGCGGCCGCCGCCTCCCAGGGGTCGCCGAACTCCTCCTGGAGCAGTCCCAGTTCTTCGAAGAGGGCCAGGGTCTGGCGGGCCGAGTCCTCGTCCAGGCGCTGCAGCGCGAAGCCGACGTGGACGATCGCGTACTCGCCGACCTGGAGGTCGGGGACGTACTCCAGGCAGACTTCCTTGACCACGCCGCCGAAGTCGACGGTGGCCATCCGGGTGCCGTCCCGCTCCTCGATGTCCAGTACTTTGCCGGGTACCGCCAGGCACATGGGCCTCTCCTCGTCGTCAAAGCGTCGTCCGCCGCGGCCGCGGCGCCGTTCAGGGCACGCCCACCCCGCCGTGCACGGGTGCGGTGCGCGCCGCCACGACGATCTGGCCGAGCGCCAGGCCCCCGTCGTTGGGCGGGACCCTGCGGTGCCGCAGCACGGTGAAGCCGTCCTGGCCGAGCAGCCGGGCGGCGGCCTCGGCGAGCAGCGTGTTGGCGAACACCCCGCCGGTCAGGACGACGGTCGTCAGGCCGGCGCGCTCCCGGGCCAGGGCGCAGCAGCGCCGTACGAGTCCGGCGACCGCGGTGTGGAAGCGGGCGGCGATCAGCGCCGGTGCGGTGCCGGCCCGGACGTCCGCGACGACGGCCGCGAGCAGCGGCGCCGGGTCGGCGACGGTGTCGGCGGCCGCCCGGTCCGTCGGGGCGTGGGGGCCGGGACGCAGGTCGAAGGCGTAACCGGGCGCGGGGTCCTCGCCGGCGGTCAGGGCCGCGGCTTCGAGGGCGAGCGCGGCCTGTGCCTCGTATCCGGCGTGGTGGCAGATGCCGGCCAGGGAGGAGACCGCGTCGAAGAGGCGGCCCATGCTGGAGGTGGGCACGCAGTTCAGGTCGCGTTCCAACTGCCGGGCGAGCAGGCGTCGTTCGTCGGGCGGGCAGGCGGCGACCGGCGGGAGGTCCGCGGCCCAGTCGATGCCGGCCGCGCGCAGGTGGGCCAGTGCCATGCGGTAGGGGCGGCGGACGGCGGTGTCGCCGCCGGGCAGCGGTACGTAGCCGAGGCTGCCGAAGCGGCGGTAGCCGTCGTAGTCGGCGAGCAGGAACTCGCCGCCCCAGACGGCGTGGTCGTCGCCGTAGCCGGTGCCGTCGAAGGCGACGCCGATGACCGGGTGGCTGCCGTCGAGGCCGTGTTCGGCCATGGCCGCGGCGATATGCGCGTGGTGGTGCTGGACGCGGACCAGCGGCCGGCCGTCGGTGTGCCGCTGGGCCCACTGGCCGGAGCGGTAGCCGGGGTGCCGGTCGGCGGCGAGGAGTTGGGGGCGGACGCCGGTGACCGTCTCCAGGTGCGCCTCGGCGCGTTCGAAGGCGAGCTGGGTGGCGAAGTCGTCCATGTCGCCGATGTGCGCGGACAGCCAGGCGCGGCGGCCCTCGGCGAGGCAGAGCACGTTCTTCAGGTCGCCGCCGGCCGCGAGCGCGGGGCGGACCGGCACCGGAAGCGGGACCGGGAACGGGGCGTAGCCGCGGGAGCGGCGGACGAACAGCGGCTCGCCGTCGTCGGTGATCCGGACCACGGAGTCGTCGCAGGGTACGCGGATCGGCCGGTCGTGGCCGAGCCAGGCGTCGGCCAGTCCGGCGAGCCGCCGCACGGCCTCCTCGTCGTCGGTGACGATCGGCTCGCCGGCGAGGTTGCCGCTGGTCATCACGAGCAGCCGGGGTCCTTGGGGGTCGCCGGGCAGTCCGAGCAGCAGGTGGTGCAGCGGGGTGTACGGCAGTACGACGCCCAGGTCGGGGCTGCCGGGGGCGACCGCGGCGGACGGCACCGGCGCGTCCGGGGCAGGGGCGGGGGCGGGGGCGGGGCGGCGGCGCAGCAGGACGACGGGGCGCTGGGGTCCGGTGAGCAGCGCGCGTTCCGCGGGCCGGATGCGCACCAGGTGCCCGATGTCGTCGATCTGACGTGCCATCAGGGCGAAGGGTTTGTCGCCACGGGCCTTGCGGCGGCGCAGCAGGGCGACGGCGGTGTCGTCGGTGGCGTCGCAGACGAGGTGGTAGCCGCCGAGGCCCTTGACGGCGACGATCGCACCGGCGGCGAGCAGCTTCCGGGTGGCGGCGACCGGGTCGGGGTCCGGTGCCGGCCGGGGTGCGGCGGTGGGGTCGTTGGGGTCGGCGAGCAGCAGCCGCAGCCGGGGCCCGCAGTCGTGGCAGGCGATCGGCTGGGCGTGGAACCGCCGGTCGGCCGGATCGGCGTACTCCCGTGCGCAGCGCGGGCACATCGGGAAGCGGTCCATGGTCGTCCGGGCCCGGTCGTAGGGCAGCGCGGTGACGATGGTGAAGCGCGGACCGCAGTGCGTACAGGTGATGAAGGGGTGGCGGTGGCGGCGGTCGGCCGGGTCGGCCAGTTCGGCCAGGCAGGCGTCGCAGGTGGCGGCGTCCGGGGCGACCAGGGTGCGCGAGGGGCCCTGTCCGTGGGAGGGCAGGATGCGGAATCCGGTGTCGCCGGTGACCGCGAGGTCCTCGCCCTCCACGGCGTCGACGACGGCCAGCGGCGGCGCCTCGCCGGTGATCCGTGCGCCGAACGCGGCGAGCGCGGCGGGCGGTCCCTCGACCTCGGCGAGCACGCCCTCGCCGGTGTTGCTCACATGGCCCACGAGGCCCAGTTCGGTGGCGAGGCCGTGGACGAACGGGCGGAATCCGACGCCCTGGACGACGCCGCGCACGGTGATCCTGCGCCGTGCGGTGACCGGTGCAGGGGCTTCCGCGGGGGCCCGGTCGACCTGCCCGGTGGTCATGAGCGGCTCGACGCCACGGTGTCGAGGCCGGCGGAGTGCTCGTCGGTGGGCTGCGGTTCGTCCTCGTCGTGGACGTGGTGGGACGTGCGGGTCATCACGGGGATGTGGACCGGCGTGCCGTCGCGGGCGGCCAGCGCCCGGTCCAGCAGCAGCCCGTCGCCGATGCCCTGGCGCACCGAGGTGAGGCACACCTCGACGCCGGGGTTGACCCGTTCGACGTTGGCGCGGAACTCCTCCTCGTCGAAGGAGACCGCCTCGGCGATGTCGGTCTTGGTGACCACGACGAGGTGGGCGAGGCCGAAGGCGGTGGGGTACTTCAGCGGTTTGTCCTCGCCCTCGGTCACCGAGGCCAGCACCACCCGCAGGGTCTCGCCGAGGTCGTACGAGGCCGGGCAGACCAGGTTGCCCACGTTCTCGATGAACAGCAGCCGGGTGTCGGCGGGGAGCCAGTCGTGGAGGTGTCCGCCGAGCATCTCGGCCTCCAGGTGGCACAGCCCGTCGGTGAGGATCTGTTTGACGGGCACTCCGGAGCGGGCCAGGCGGACCGCGTCGTTCTCGGTGGCCAGGTCGGCGGTGAGCGCGGCGACCGGGATGCCGCGCTCCCGGGCGAGGGTGAGTTCGCGCTCCAGGAGGGCGGTCTTGCCGCTGCCGGGGCTGGAGAGCAGGTTGACCAGCGCGGTGCCGCGGGCCGCGAGGTCCTCGCGCAGGGTGTGGGCGCAGGCGTCGTTCTTGGCGAGAACCGCCTGTTGCAGGTCGACGACACGGCACATGGTTCAGCGCTCCTGGGGAATCGGTGGGTGCGGCGCGGCCTCGTGCCAGCACACCCGGACGATCTGCAGTTCACGGCCGGACAGCAGCGCGGTGTCCGTCCCGTCGCAGCCCGGGCAGCTGAGCCGTGGGGGCATGCCGGGCGGCCAGGTACGGGCGCAGGCGCCGCAGCGGGCGCGGGCCGGCACCGGTTCGATGTCGAGTTCCGCGCCCTCCAGCGCGGTGCCCGCGCAGGCGAGCTGGAAGGAGAAGGTCAGCGCGTCGGGGACCACTCCGGCCAGTTCGCCGACCTGCAGCCGGACGCTGCGCACCGCGGTGGCCCCGGCCGGCCGGGCCGCGCCGTCGACCTGGTCGACGACCGCGAGCGCGATGGACATCTCGTGCATCGGTCCCTCTCTGGTGCGGGACTACCGGGTGCCGCCGGGCCGGTCCGCGGATCCGCGCGGACCCGCCCCGGGCCCTGGGTTCATTAGACGGCGCGGGCACGGGACGGCCGGGGTGCCTCGCCGGGGCGGCGCTGCGGCGTCCTTCGTTCGGTGCAGCGCCGCCGCGGTCACATCGCGCGGATGCGCAGATAGCGCTTGATGTCGGGCAGGTTGCTCTTCAGGGCGAGGGCGAGCACGGCGGCGGCCGCCGCGCCGAGGATCAGCTTCAGCATGGGGTGGTGCTCCTCTCGGTGGTGTCCGTTTCTGCGTCCGCGTCCGCGTTCGCGGCTACGTCCGCGTCTGCTTCTGGGTCTGCGTCCGCCTCTGCGTCTGCGTCTGCGTTCGCGGCTACGTCCGCTTCTGGGTCTGCGTTCGCTTCCGCCCCGATCAGCTTCAGGATGAGTCCCACGGCCTCGTCGACCGCGGCCTCGACCGGGTCGCTCAGGCCGATGCCCTCGGCGGTGTCGGCGGGTTCGCAGCCGACCACGAGGACGCGCCGGGGCGGTTGGCCGTCGGTGCCGGCACTGAGCGTGTCGAGCAGGGCGAGCACCGCGTCGGGGGTCATGTGGTGGGCGTCGAGGGCGGCGGCCCGCGGGCGCGGGGTGGCCGGTTCGGTGGCGTCGAGGAGGTGGACGGTGCCGGGTTCGGCGCCGCGGGCGGTGGCGTCGACGAGGAGCACGGTGTCGTAGCCGTCCAGCATCTGGTAGGCGAGGTGGACGCCCCGTACGCCGCTGTCGACGATCTCGACGCCGTCCGGGAGGGGCTGTGCGCCGAGCCGGCGGACGGCCTCGACGCCGAAGCCGTCGTCGCCGAGGAAGATGTTGCCGACGCCGGCGATCAGCGTCTTCGCGGGCGGCCGGACGGCGCCGCGGGCGGGGGCGCTCACGTGTCCTCCAGGGGAGCGAGTTCGTCGGGCTGGAAGTACAGGAAGCGGCCCTGTTCGCGCCGGATGTCGGCGCCCGGGTCGTCCTCCAGGGTCACCGCGAGGTGCACCCCGCCGTCCACGTCGTGCAGTACGGCCTCGACGAGGGCGGTACGGCCGTGCAGGAAGAGGTCCTGGGCGTCGGTGCGGCGCCGGCCGGGCTTCAGCAGTACCCGGCTGCCGGCGCCGACCCGCCGTCCGTCGATGCCGATCCGGTCGGTGGCGGGGTCGACGTCGCGGTCGCCGCCGGGGTCCCACCAGGGGGTGTCGGGGCGGGTGCCGGGCACGTCGGGCGTCTGGCCGCCGGGTGCCTCCGGGCCGGGGCCGGTGACCTCGCGCAGCGCGCGTACGGCCCCGTGCAGGCGGTCCAGTACCTCGGGGGGCATGGTGTCGGCGAGTTCGATGACGTCGGCGGCGCGCGGGTCGGTGCCGCGGGCCTCGCGCTTCTCCTGGTCGGTGAGGGCCGCGGTGCGCAGGGCGAGGATCTCGTCGATCTCCAGGGCGTCGTAGAGCGCGCCGGGGCTTTCGGGGGCGACGGCCGGGTGGTCCTCCAGGATGATCGGCGAGGACAGGACCACGTCGGCGCGGCCCGGTTCGCCGGCCAGCACCGGCCAGGTGTGCTCGTTGCGGCAGGAGGCGACGGCGGTCCGGGCCCATTCGGGCGGGTCGGTCAGGGAGAGGAAGCGGCCGGCGCTCAGGCCGAGGAAGAGGTGGGCGCCGATCAGCGCGTGCGGCAGTGCAGCGGTCCGGTCCGCGGTGCCGGAGGGGGTCCAGTCGCCGGTGTTCTCGACGGTCGCGGTCAGCCGCAGCGCGGTGTACGGCCCGTCGAGCGGGCTCGCGGTCAGCCGGAGCCGGCCGTCGATCCGGCCGCGGCGGCGCACCAGCCGGCCGATGAGGCGCCCGTCGGCGTCGTGCACCGGCTCGGTCTCCTCGTTCGCCGGCAGGGTGAACGGCAGGGTGCGGCCGGCGCCGGTCAGTTCGGTGACGGCGGCGTCGAGGGTGAGGCGTTCCTCGGTGGCCTCGTCCCAGGGGACCAGCACCCGGTCGGGCAGTTCCAGCTCGTCGACGGTCTCGAACTCCCCGTCGGGGCGCAGGCGTTGGACGGTGCGGCGCTGGGCGTGCAGGAACCGCAGCTCGGCCGAGAGCCGGGCGCCGGACTTCGGTTCCATCAGGCATTCGGTGCGCTGGTGGGAGTGTTCGGCGCCGGCGGCGGTCCAGCCGGGCGGGACCAGGACGCCGAACTGCCAGCGCAGCCGGTTCTTGGCGGCCGAGGCCCGGTACGGGTAGAGCACATAGCCCTCGAACAGCACGGCGTCCGCCACCTGGCGGGCGACGGCGAAGCGGTCCGCCGTCGCGTCGGGCAGGGTGCCGGTCGTCATGGGGCGGTCCTCTCGGCGAGCGGGCGGGCGGCGGTGCCGGGGAACGGCCGTGCGTGCCGGGCGGGCGGCGGGGGTGGCGGGTCGTCGCCGGCCGCGGCGAGCAGCGCCTCGACGGCCTGCTGCCAGGAGGGCAGGGCGTGCCGGGAGCGGTAGGCGAGGAGCGCGTCGAGGGTGGTGCGGGGCAGCCGCAGCCAGCCGCAGCCCGGGAAGTGCGTCTCGATCATCTCCTGCCAGACCGTCACCGGCATCCGCACCTGGGTTTCCTTGTGCCAGGGGACGGGGTGGACCCGGAAGCCGCCGGCACCGGCGAAGACGGTGCCGGAGAACAGCAGCAGCAGCGGGACCTCGCCGTCGGCGAGGGCGTGGAAGTAGCGGCCGGCCGCGACGTCGAGGTCGTAGCTGCAGGGGACGGGCAGCTCGATCTCGGTGGTGCCGGTGAAGCCGGGGACGACGTGGGAGACGTGGGCGAACTGGAGGGGGTGCAGGGTGCTGCTCCAACGGGAGCGGTCACCGAAGAGGTCGGCGAGCGCCTCGGCCTCGTCGGGACGGTAGTCGCGGCGCGCGGGTTCGATCCGGATCTGGCAGCGCAGCGCGACGGCGTGCACCCGGTCCGCGGGGTCGGTGGTGGTCAGGCGGAGCCGGAAGAGGAGGGTGGGGGCGGCGGCGCGGCGGTCGGCGCGGACGCCGGTGCACTCGAAGGACAGCTCGGTCACGGCCGGTCGTCCTCCTTCGGCTCGCGGGCCCGGCGGGCGACGGTGGTGAAGAAGTCGGCGAGCGCGGCGCGGGCCTCGGCGCCGCCGTCGAAGCCGTGCCACAACAACCGCATCCGGCCGACGAGTTCGTAACAGACGTCGACCGGTACGAGGTAGCAGTCGGTGCGGTCGTCGGTGCGGCGCAGCAGCAGGGCCTCGACGTCGGGCTGGAGGAGCGGGGCGAGGCGGCTGCCGGCCAGCACGGTTTCCCAGGCGGCGGGGTCGAGTTCGCTCTCGGTGGCGCCGGCCGGGCTGGGGTAGAGCGCGACCAGCCGGTCCAGGCCGGTGTGGCGGAGGAAGAAGGCGACGCCGACGGGGATCCGCAGCAGGTCCCAGGCCGCCTCGTCGAGGGTGTGGCCGGGGTCGGTGAGATAGCGGTCGGGGACGGTGCGGAACCGTCCGCGGCCGGCGCCGGGCCGTTCGAAGAGCAGGGCGCAGGGGGTGCAGGCGCAGGCCAGGGCGCGGCGTTCGGTGTCGACGAGGTGGCGGTGGTTGTGGTCGGCGAGCACCACGCCGCACAGTTCGCAGCACTCGGGTGCGGCCGGGGTCGGGGCGCGGAACCGGCGCAGCCCGCGGTGGGCGGTGTGCGGTCCCAGGCGCGTGGCCGCCGGCTGACGGCCGGTCATGAGGCGGTGGCGGGGGCCGACGGGCGGCGGGAGATCTGCAGCAGGACCGGTTCGTCGGCGGCCGGTGCGGTCTCCCACTCGACGGTGGTGACCTCGGGTGCGAAGGTGCTGACCGCTGCCTCCACGGTCTGCCGGCCGGCTCCGTCGGTGCCGGAGCAGCCGCAGCCGCCGGAGGCGTCCGCCCGCAGCCGCAGGGTGCCGGTGTCCGGGTCGAAGCCGGCGCTGTCGGCGGGGTGCCGGCCGCGGACGCTGTCCAGGGCCCGCCCGATGCGGGCCTCGGTGTCCTCGGGGTGCAGGTCGTGCAGCGCGAGCAGGCCGGCGACCAGGGGGTCGCCGAGCAGCGCGGTACGCAGCGCGGGGAGCGGGCCGGTGCCGTCCGGGGTGCGCTCCAGGTGGTGCATGATGCGGGCGAGGCCGGCCCCGTAGAAGTCCATCAGGACGCGGACGAGTTCCTCGGCGGCGGCGCCGGTTTCGGGGTCGGCGTGGTGGGTGAGCCGGTCGAGTAGCTCCTCGACGCGGCGGCCGGCCTCTTCGGCGCTCGGTGCGGCGGGCGGTGCCTGGCGGTCGGTGGGCGCGCTCATCCGGCCAGTCCGCTCAGCCCGGTGGGCACGTGCTCGGTGCGGACGGTCCGGCCGTCGCCGACGTACATGTGGACGCCGCAGGGCAGACAGGGGTCGAAGCTGCGCACCGCGCGCATGATGTCGATGCCCTTGAAGGTCTCCGGGGGGTTCTCCTCGAAGATCGGGGTGTTCTGCACCGCGTCCTCGTAGGGGCCGGGGGTGCCGTAGGTGTCGCGGGTGCTGGCGTTCCACGGCGTCGGCGGGTACGGGTGGTAGTTGGCGATCTTGCCGTCCCGGATGACCATGTGGTGCGAGAGGACGCCGCGTACCGCCTCGGTGAAGCCGACGCCGATGGACTCGTCGGGGACCTCGAACTTCTCCCAGGTACGGGTGCGTCCGGCGCGGACCTCTTCCAGGGACTGTTCGGCGAAGTGCAGTGCCATGGCGGCGGTGTACGCCTGGAAGTAGGTGCGGGCGCGGTTGCGTTCCAGCGCGTTGCTCCACTGCGGGATCCGCCACTCGAAGCGGGCCTCGGGGCGGGTGAGGCTGCGTGGCAGGTCGATGACGACGCTGTGGCCGGTGGCCTTGACGTAGGGGGTGTCGACGAGTCCGGAGAGCGCGGTGGACCACAGGCGGGCGATCGGTCCGCCGCCGGTGTCCAGCGCGAGGTGTTCGGTGCCGTCGAACCAGCGCGGGGACATCACCCAGCTGTACTTGTCGGCGAAGTCGCGCTTCTGCGGGGCGGGGATGGTGTGCTGGTTCCACGGGTGGCGGGCGTCGACGGGGTTGCCCAGCGGGTCGTGGGTGACGAACTTCTCCTGGCCTTCCCAGTCCTGGTAGTAGGAGCTGCCCAGCAGGATGCGGATGCCGAGGTTGATCTCGGTGAGGTCGTTGGTGATGAGCTTGCCGTCGACGATGATGCCCGGGGTGACGAACATCTTCCGGCCCCAGTCCGTCATGTTGCGGTAGGTGAAGTCGCAGTGGTCGGGGTCGTTGAACGCGCCCCAGCACCCGAGCAGCACCCGCCGCCGGCCGACCTCCTCGTAGCCGGGCAGGGCTTCGTAGAAGAAGTCGAAGAGGTCGTCGTGGAGCGGGACGACCCGCTTCATGAACTCGACGTAGCGCATCAGCCGGCTGAGGTAGTCGGTGAAGAGCTGGACGCTGGCGATGGTGCCGACGCCGCCCGGGTACAGCGTGGAGGGGTGCACATGGCGGCCCTCCATGAGGCAGAACATCTCCCGGGTGTAGCGGCTGACCTGGAGCGCCTCGCGGTAGAACTCGCCCTCGAGGGGGTTGAGGGAGGTCATGATGTCGGCGATGGTGCGGTAGCCGTGGTCGCCGGCGTGCGGGGCCTCGGTGCGCTGGGCGAGTTCCCAGACGCCCGGGTTGGTCTCGCGGACCATCTTCTCGCAGTAGTCGACCCCGACCAGGTTCTCCTGGAAGATGTTGTGGTCGAACATGAACTCCGCGGACTCGCCGAGGTTGATGATCCACTCCCCCAGGTGCGGCGGCTTCACCCCATAGGCCATGTTCTGGGTGTAGACCGAGCAGGTGGCGTGGTTGTCACCGCAGATGCCGCAGATCCGGCTGGTGATGAAGTGCGCGTCGCGCGGGTCCTTGCCGCGCATGAAGACGCTGTAGCCGCGGAAGACCGACGAGGTGCTGTAGCACTCCGCGACCCGCTTCTGCTTGAAGTCGATCTTGGTGTGGATGCCGAGGCTTCCCACGATCCGGGTGATCGGGTCCCAGGACATCTCCGTCAGACCGCTGCCGTCACCGGCCGCCTTAGTCGTCGGTGCCATCGTGTGTGCCGTAGCCCTTCTGTACGCGGGAGGTGAGGTCGGACGGGGCCGCGGGGGCGCCGGACGGGGAGCGCGGCCGGGCCGGCCGCGCCACGGGCCGTACGGTCACCACGGCCTGCGGAATCCGGTGGTCAGCTGGTCGCCGCGGTGCCGCCACTTGGGTTCCTGGTCAACGGTCTTGGCCGTGATGTCGCGCAGTCGGCGGACGACACCGCCGTACGCCACGCTGGCGGTGCTGGAGAGCTTGCTGCCGGGCGGCTCGTCCATGAACGGCATGAACTTGTCGGGGAAGCCGGGCATGGTGCAGGCGATGCAGATGCCGCCGACGTTGGGGCAGCCTCCGATACCGTCCATCCAGCCCCGCTTGGGCACGTTGCATTTGACCACGGGACCCCAGCAGCCGATCTTCACCAGGCATTTCGGCGAGTCGTAGGCGGTGGCGAACTGGCCCTGTTCGTAGTAGCCGGCGCGGTCGCAGCCCTCGTGGACGGTGGCGCCGAAGAGCCAGGTGGGCCGCAGCTGGTCGTCGAGCGGGATCATCGGGGCCGCGCCCACCGCCTGGTAGAGCAGGTAGACCAGGGTCTCGGCGAAGTTGTCCGGCTGGATCGGGCAGCCGGGGACACAGACGATCGGGATGCCGGCCTTGGACTTCCAGTCCCAGCCCAGGTAGTCGGGCACGCCCATGGCGCCGGTCGGGTTGCCGGACATCGCGTGGATCCCGCCGTACGTGGCGCAGGTGCCGATGGCGACGACGGCGAGGGCCTTGGGGGCCAGCCGGTCGATCCACTCACTGGTGGTGATCGGCTGGCCGGTCTCCGGGTCGTCGCCGAAACCGCACCAGTAGCCCTCCGGCTTGATGGCCTCGTTGGGGACGGACCCCTCGATGACCAGGACGAACGGGTCGATCTCGCCGCGCTCGCCCTTGAAGAACCACTCGATGAAGGTGTCCGCGCCGCCGACCGGCCCGCATTCGAAGTCGATCAGCGGCCAGTGGACGGCGACCTTGGGCAGCCCGGGCAGCACACTGAGCGCGATCTCCTCGATGCTCGGCTGGGTCGCGTTGGTCAGCGACACCGAGTCACCGTCGCAGCTCAGACCGGCGTTGATCCAGAGGATGTGGATCGGTGGCTGGTCCTCGGTGGACGGCTCGCCGTCCACGGCGGACTGGGCGGCCACGCTCGATGCTGCGGACATGGGGCCTCCTCGGCGATCTGCAACGAAAGCCCCGTATGGGTCTTCCGTTCACCTTGGTAACACCCCGCGCGGTGCACGGCCGGTTGTCCGCCGCCGTTGCGGTGAAGGCCCGGAAAAAGCGGAGGGCGCCCGGAGTACCGGGCGCCCTCGGGAGCTGTGCCTGCCGGCCGTCAGCCCAGCGAACCGGCCTCGACCGCGGTCACGTCGAACCGGCCGCCGCACACCCGCAGCCCGCGGCTGCCGGTGGTCATCGACTCCTTGGACCCGGGCGGGTAGACGAAGACGATCTGCGAACGGCTCCAGCAGGGGGTGTCCGACACGCCCTCATTGACGGTGTGCAGGACGGCGTGCGCGCTCTGCCCCGGCTGGAGACGGACCACGCCGCCCGGGCCGCCCTCGCGGGTGGCGGGCTTGCCGACCGGCGAGCCGTCGCGCTGGATCAGCGAGACCCCGGGGAAGCCGCGCAGGGTGCAGGCCTTCTTGCCCTTGTTCGTGAAGATCAGGGGGTAGTGGATGTTGCCCGCGCCGATGTCGGAGGCGCCCAGCCGCAGCGACATGTTGTTGGCGGTGCACCGGTCCGACGCCGTCATGGCCGAGGCGTGCGATTTTGTACTGGACGGCACATTGCCCTTCGCCTTGCTGCCGGCGGACGCCGAATTCGCCGAGGGCCGCTCGCCACCGGCCGACCGCTGCGGACCGCCGGCCGTGCTGCCGGACGGCTTGGCACCGCCGCCGGCCTCCTGGGAGGTGGCGGGTGCGGCGGCCGACGAGGGGCGGGAGGCGGCGCCGGTCCCGTCCTGGCAGGCGGTGAGCGTGAGCGCCGCGACGGCGATCAGCGATCCGGCGGCGACACGACGGCCACGGCCGAGTGTCTTGGTGGTGAGCGACATGAGTGTCTCCCCCTCGTCTGGTAGGTGCGAGCTTGTCGTATGGGTGCGTACGGTCCGTCCGTTGTTCTTCCAGCGTGGCCCCGGGCACTGCCGGTCCGCTAACGAGGCACTAACACACCACTAACGAGCCGGCCCGGGCGGCGCGCCGATGACTCCGGCACGTCTTTGACCAGCCGGGATTCCGGGGCGCCGCTCAGGCTCGCAGAAAATCCCCGAGTTGCGGACGCGGCACCACCAGGTTCGGCCTACTTCCCGGGCCCTGGCCGGCTCCGATGTTCGGCGGATCGGCGACCGGGTTGCCGTATAGATCCCGGTTACCCCCGTTCGGCACCGCTATCCCCGCACCCGGTGCCGGCGAGCCGGCCGCCGCTTCGGCGGAGACGTGGTGACGGACGGTGACGCCGCCGGGGCCATCGCTGCTGACCAGGGCCGTTTGCCCGGGGCGGTGGTGCGGAGGGTGTGGTGGTGCACGAGGCAGGTCAGGGACGCTCGGGCCGTCTTCTTCCGTACGGCTGCGGTGAGTTGAGGTGGCGGGGGGGGGGGCCCCCCCCCCGCCCCCCCCCCCCCCCCCCCCGAGATCGAAAAGACAACCACCGAGAGGACTAACGCCGCGAGCAGAACTCCCCCCATAAGGGA